>JADYYN010000085.1 GCA_020853635.1 Gemmatimonadaceae bacterium | reverse complement strand
GGATGAGGTAAGATACCCCGCCCCGCCACGGATGGGACCAGTTGCCGCACGGTCCGCGGAGTAACAGTTTCCCCCAGCAATCCCCACATCCCCACTGCATGACCCCCGTCTCCGAACTCCCCGTGTGGCGCAACATCATCGCGCGCACGGTCGTGTACTATGCGATCACGTTGACGGCTGCGTGGTACGCGCATGGCGTCATCCCGCTGACGCTCGATCCGACCACCGTGGGCGCGATCGATCAGTTGCTGACCGGCGCGAGCTCCACCGCCGCGCCTGCCCTGCCGCCCGCGGCCGTGGGCGCGATCCCGACCTCGATCACCACGGCGATCGCCACCGCGATCGCGATGCTCACGGCCTTCCTCTCCTCACTGCCGGTGGCGTGGATCTACACGCTGACGCGTCGCAAGAAGGGGTTCCAGCAATCCGTGGTGCAGACCTATTTGATCCTGCCGGTGGTCGCCGCGGGGATCGTGATCCTCGTAAAGTCCTCGTTGCCACTCGCGTTCGCGCTGGCCGGGATCGTGGCCGCCGTGCGCTTCCGCACCTCGCTCGATGACTCGAAGGACGCCGCCGGCATCTTCGTGGTGATCGGGATCGGGATGGCGGCCGGCGCGGTGCCGCCGGTGGCCTGGGTGATCTCGGTCGGATTCAACCTCCTGATGCTCGGGCTCTGGTGGACCGACTTCGGTCGACCGGCTGCGCTCGAAGGGAAGGATGCGCAGCGGCGACTGGAGCGCGCGCTCGCGACCGCGAACCGCACGGGCATGTTCCTGGCGCGGATGGACGAAGAAGTGCTGAAGTCGATGTCGCCGGAGCAACTCGAGGCGCTCGCCGACCGCGCGTGGCGTCGACGCAAACGGAATGACCCCGATGCCACGGAGAGCGAGAAGACCGGTGAGCAGCGGGTGCGCTACGAGAAGATGCTGCGCGTGCGCGCGGATGACCCCGAGACCGCGCGCGCGCTCATCGAGGTCCGGTTCACCGGACTGTTCGCGAGCTGGAAGTACCTCGGCAGTGTCCGCGAGAACGACGTGCGCGTCCTCGAGTACGGCGTCATCCTCGCCGAGACCGTCACGCCGGGTGTCGTGAGCGACGACCTCGGCTCGATCCCGAACTCGCCGCTGCGCGGCGTGGAGCTCCGCTGATGTTTCGCCTGTCTCGTTGGTCGACCGCACTCGTGCTCTCGTTCACGACCGCGGTCGGTGTCGTGTCGACCGCTCGGGCGCAGGCGCTCTTCCGGGACGACGCGCCGCTGACGCTCACGCTCACGACCAACCTGCGCGACCTCGTCCGTGAACGCGATTCGACGGACCTGCGCTGGTTCGGCGCCGAGATGAGCTATGCGGACAGCGCCGGCACGCTGCGGCGGCTTCCGGTGGAACTGCGGGCCCGCGGCCACTTCCGTCGGCAAGCGCGCAACTGCGCGTTCCCGCCGCTCTTCATCCGCGCGGAGCGCGCCGCGCGCGACGGGACGATCCTGCAGGGGAACCCGCGGCTCAAGCTCGTCACCCCGTGCCGCCCGACCTCCGACGACTATCAGCAGTACATCTACGTCGAGTACCTGACCTACCGCACGTACGCCATCGTCAACCCGGTGCACCACCGAACGCGACTCGCGCGGATCACCTACCGCGACTCGACGGACCGGGTGAAACCGATCACGGTGATGGCGTTCTTCCTCGAGATCGAGGAAGAGGTCGCGGACGAGGCGAAGCTGAAGTTCACCGAACAGACCGGCGCCGTGTTCGATGACATGGAGCCGGAGGCCCTGAACCGCCTGTCACTGTTCGAGTACTGGGTGGGCAACACCGACTGGTCGCTCGGTGCACTGCACAACATCTCGATCTTCCAGAAACCCGATGGCCCGTATGTCCCGATCGCCTATGACTTCGACTGGTCGGGCGTGGTGAATGCGCGGTACTCGTTCCCGAGCGAGAAGCTGGGGATCCGCACCGTGCGAGACCGTTTGCACCGCGGCCCCTGCCGCTCGAGCGCGGAATGGGCGCCGATCATCGCGCACTTCCAGTCCAAGCGCGCGGCCGTCGACTCGCTGTGGTCCGCGCCACTGGCCGGACTCGAGCCCAAGCGTCAAGCCGACAGCAAGGCGTTCCTCGATCAGCTCTGGCCGATCCTCGCCGACGCGAAGCGCGTGGAACGGGATCTCGTGAAGACCTGCCAGAAGGTCGGGAACTGAATGAACGGCAGGTGGGAGGTGTGAGGTGGGAGGTGTGGGCAGAACGTCCTCCCACCCCTCCTGCTCAGCGGTCCGCCGTCAGCACCGCAAGGAACTCCGCGCCGAACTTCTCGAGGCGTGACGGGCCGACCCCGTAGATGTTCGCGAGGGCCGTCAGTGTGCGCGGACGTTCCGTCGCCATCTCGCGCAGCGTGCGGTCAGGGAAGATCACGTACGCGGGGACTTCTTCGGCTCGCGCGAGTCGGGTGCGGACCGCCTTGAGCGCATCGAGCATCTCGATCTGTTCGCGCGTCAGCGGCGCACCGGTCGCGGCGGCCGCCGCGCTCTTGGTCGCCTTTGCGCTCCCTGCCCCGCGCTTGGCGGCGGCGCGCAGCGCATCGACGGGACCGCCGTTGGATCGCGCCCCACGTCCCTTGGTTGCGACGCCTTCGCTGGCCTCGAGTTTCTCGCCGAGGCAGTTGTCGCAGCCTTCACACTTGGGGCGCGCGGCCTTGTCGCCGAAGTAGCGGAGGACGAATTCCCGGCGGCACTGCTCGGTGTACGCGTACTTCTGCATCATCTCGAGTTTGCGCAACTCTCCGCGTCGACGGCGATCCAGCGCCTCCCAATCGACGGGCCAGGCGTCGAGTCCCTTGCCACGATCGTGCAGGGTGATGCCCTCGCCGAGTCGCTTCCACACGGCGATCTGCATGCCCTGCAGCTCATCGAGCAACTGCATCGCGCCCATGGCGCCGCCGAGCCCTGGCGGGAGCGCATCGAGGTCCGCGACCACGCCGTCCTCCACCGCACCGCGCGAGCGCTTCCAGAGCGAGCGGAGCAAGGCGAGCGCCATCCCGTGCGATGCCTCGGGCAGCGCCTGCTTGATGCGATCCGGCGTGGCGATGAGTCGCACGTACGCTTGGGTGCGGGAGGCGTCGGCGACGGCGAGCGCGCCGGCCTTGGCCAAGATGCGCAGCGCCGAGTCGGCTTCGCGGTCGCTCACCTTGCCCTTCGCGGCCGCGGCGATCTCCACCGCGCTGCTCGTCACGAGTCCGTCACGGTCGGCCAGCCGTCGGCAGGCGTCGTACACCGACGCGACGACCTCCCGCTCCGGCAACGCACCCTTGATGAAGAACTCGTGCATGAAGCGATCCGGGAACGCGTGCAGCAGGATCGCGGTGGCGGGTTGCCGATCGCGCCCCGCGCGCCCGGCTTCCTGATAGTACGCCTCGAGAGTGCCGGGCATCGCGTGATGCACCACCAGGCGCACGTTCGCTTTGTCGATGCCCATCCCGAACGCGTTGGTCGCGACGATCACGCGCACCCGTCCGTTCATGAACGCGTCCTGCACCTCGGCGCGATGGGTATCGTCGAGCCCGGCGTGGTAGGCCACCGCGCTCACGCGCGCGTGCTGCAGCATCGTCGCGATGCGCTCGACGGTGCGACGCGTGCTCGCGTACACGATCGCCACGCCGTCGCCGGACCGCTCGCGGAGGAGGTCGATGAGGGTCGCGTCCTTGGTCGCGTCGTTCTTGGCGGCGATGACGTGATAGGTGAGATTGGTCCGATCGAACCCGGTGAGGATCAACGCCGGATCGCGCAACGCCAACTGCCGCGCGATATCCTCGCGCACCTCGGGCGTAGCCGTCGCCGTGAGTGCCACCGTCGGCGGCGCGCCGAGGCGCTCGCGCACGTCCTTCACGCGGAGGTAACTCGGGCGGAAGTCGTGGCCCCACTCGCTGATGCAGTGTGCTTCGTCGACCGCGAGCAAGCGCACGCCAAGTGCCCGGAGCCGCTCCGCCATCTTGCCCACATCGAAGCGCTCCGGGGCGAGATAGAGCAGCTTCACCTCACCGGCGAGCACACGCGCCATGCGCTCGCTGGCCTCGGCCGTGGAGAGTGTACTGTTGATGTAGGTCGCCGCCAGGCCGCGCGCGACGAGCGCGTCGACCTGATCCTTCATGAGGGAGATGAGCGGCGAGATCACCACGGTGAGCCCGTCGAGCAGCAGGGCCGGCACCTGATAGCAGAGCGACTTGCCGCCACCTGTCGGCAAAACGACGAGCGTGTCGCGTCCCTCGAGGATGGCGCGTACTGCCTCGGTCTGTCCGGGCCGGAAGTCCGGATAGCCGAACCTTTCCTGCAGCAGCGTGCGCGCAGCGTCAAGCGTCGGGGCGAGTGCGAGGGTATCGGTCACGGCGAACGATACTGCCCCGGAGGCCCCCTGCGGCATCCCCATATTGCACGTAGAATTATTCCGTGCCGCCTATCCCACTTTTCGTCTCCGGCTCCGGCATCCTCGCCGCGTTCGCCCTCGGCTTCGCCGCGACCCTCTGGACGTTGCGCCGACAGCCGGGTGCCGCCGAGCATCTGAAGACGTGGCAGGGCGTGTGGGCCACGCTGTCGGTCTACGCCGTGTTCGCGGCGATCTCGCTCCTCGCGGTCAACATCCCCTCGTTGAAGGAGTGGCGGCAACCGGCCTCGTTGGTCTCGCTGGCTGCGGCGCTCGTGCACCTGATGTTGCTCGTGCGCGGAGCGCACGAGCTGGGCGGCTCCGGTCGGCCGCGGCCACGGTACCTCGATCTCGCGATCATCACGATCATGACGATCGCCGCCGTCGGCGTCGTTCTCCCCTCCCCGGCCGATCCGGAACTCGCGCTCGCGCGCTACCTGCGCCGCGCATCGCTGCTGGCGATCGGGTGGAGCAGCATCTACCTATGGGCGGGGTGGCGGATCGCCAGTGGTGCGCGCGAGATCTCGCCGCTCGGTCGCAACACGCTTTCCGGTGCATTGGTCGCCTACGGTCTGCTTCGGCTGGTCGAGCCGGCTTCACATTATCTCGGCCCGAGCCCCATCATCGAGCAGCTCCTCACGCTCGGCGGCATTCCCATGCAGGTGGCGATGGGCGCCGGGGTACTCATCGCCCTGCTCGATGTGGAACGCGCACGCAGCGTCGCCGCGCTCGAGGCGCGGGCTGCGGCCCAGCTCGCCGCGTTCGAGTCCGAAGCCGAGCTGCGTCGGCGCGACGCACGTTTCCGGTCGCTGATCGAGCACTCGACGGACATCATCTTCATGCTCGACCGCAAGGGCACGGTGCTCTACACGTCGCCGTCGGTGACGCGGGTGCTCGGCTGGTCGAACGAGGAAGTGGCGGGCACGAGCTGCTTCCAGTACGTGCATCCGGAGGACGTCGCGACCATGCGGGACCAGATGGAGCGCTCGTTCGCGCGCGACCCGAGCCTGGCGTCGGGTGTGCCGGTGCGCACGCGCCATCGCAACGGGGACTACCTGCGGCTCGAAGGCGCCTCCCGGCCGTTCGTCGAGGAGGACGGCAGTCCGCGCCTCATCGTCTCGCTGCGAGACGTGCGCGAGCGCGATCGCATGGCGACCGAACTCGTCGCCGCACGACGGCTCGAGAGTGTCGGGCGATTGGCCGGCGGCATCGCGCACGACTTCAACAACCTCCTCACCGCGATCCTCGGCAACGTCACGCTGCTGCGGCCGTTGATCGACGCCGGCGAGGAGGCCCGCACGCATCTCGACGAGATCGACCACGCGGGCCGTCGTGGTGCCGATCTCACGCTGCGCCTGCTCGCATTCGCTCGTCGGCAGATGATCGAGCCGCGGACGATCGACCTCGGCGCGCAGGTGCACGGGCTCGAGCGGCTGCTGCGGCGACTGCTCGGCGAGGATATCTCGTTGCAGATCGAGACGCCGGCCCAAGTCTGGTCGGTGCGCGCCGACCCCACGGCCATCGAACAGGCGTTGATCAACCTCGTGGTGAATGCACGCGATGCGATGCCACGCGGAGGCCGGCTCTCGGTGCGCGTCCGGCATCACGTCGCAGGCGACCGCGGACTGCCGCGCGGGATCCCGGCCGGCGAATGGGTGCGGGTGGACGTTGAAGACACCGGCGTCGGGATCGACGAGCACACGAAGACGCGGCTCTTCGAACCGTTCTTCACGACCAAGGGCCCGGCGGGTGGCAGCGGACTCGGCTTGGCGACCGTACACGGCATCGTCGGGCAGGCCGGAGGGCACGTGCACGTCACGTCCGCGCCGGGCGAGGGCGCGACGTTCTCGCTGCTCTTCCCACGCGTGCACGAGACACCATCGGCGGGAGAGGTCAGCGCGCAGACCGAGCCCATCGCACTCGCCCGCGCCGGCGAGACCGTGCTGCTGGTCGAAGACGAGGAGTCGGTTCGGCAGGTGACCGCGCGCATGCTGCGCAAACTCGGCTACACGGTCCTCACGGCGAGCGACGGCGCCGAGGGGGTGCATGTCGCTCGGGGCCACACGGGCCGTCTCGACGCATTGCTGAGCGACCTGGTGATGCCGGTGATGGGCGGCGTGGAAGCGGCCGCACGCATCGTCGAATCGCGACCGGGGCTACCGGTGGTCTTCCTCTCAGGCTTCAGCGAGGATGCGCTCACCGGGCGCGATGCGCTGCCTGAGGGCGGACGCCTCATCACCAAACCGTTCACGATGCAACAACTCGCCGCTGCGCTGCGCACGGCACTCGACAGCGCCGCGGTCAAACCGCCTGCGCGAAGTGCCCACGGGTGAAGCGGTCGCCGAGCACGTCGCGCACCGCGCGCGACGGAGTCTTGCCGGCACGCAGTGATTCCTGAGCGGCCACGTACGCACGCACCACGTCCGCGACGGGATCGCCCGGCACGTTGAACACCAGTCGGTAGTCGCGCAGTCCGGCATGCCAGAGCCGCGGCAGGAACTCCGTCGCGTCGATCGGCCGCGAGTGCAGCAGGCGATTCCGGCACGCGAAGTCCGTCGCGACCGGGAACACGTAGCCCGCCGGATCGGTGAGCCGCGTGTCGGTGTGCGTCTTGGTGCAGAGGTCGCGGCAATGTGTGGGCGTGCGGTCGAACGCGGCGCTGAGCACGCAATGTTCGAGTGTCATGCCCTCGGGGCGTCCGTGGACGAGCACTTCGAACCCGCGGCCGTCCCACGGCGCGGTGACGGACAGCAGCTCGTCCGTCGTCAACTCGACTGAAGGCGTGATGCGACGCGCGCCGAGCGCGAAGACCTCGGCGGCGGTGTGCGCGTTGAAGCAGTTGACGGCGTAGTCTGCATCGACGAGACGTCCGGCGGCAGCGAGTTCGGCGAGCAGCCCCAGGTGTCCCGAGAGCAGCGGCGTGCCGAGCGCGAGCCACTTGTCGAGTTTCTTGCGTTCCTCTGGCCGCACGATTGTGGGCAAGCGGAGTCGCACCGATACCCCGCGGGCGCTGGCCCGGTCGAGCAGCGAGCGCACGGACGTGACCGGCGGGAACGGATGTCGCAGGAACGGATCGAGCACGATCTCGTCCGCACCAGCGTCGATCGCCGCATCGGCATCCTCGACGCGCCACACCTCGGCGATGATGCGACCGCGGCCCTGACTAGCGGAGTCACCGGCGGCCGCAGCGGATAGTGCTTCAGTCGGCACCGTCGTCACCGCGGTCGCGATGCGCTCAGCGCGCTCAGCCTCCTCGGCGTGTCGCACCCAATCGCGCTGTACCAGCAGTTCATCCACCGCGCGCTGGCGGAGATGGTTGAGCTCACGCACCGGAAGGAACATTCCGGCGGCGAGTCCCTCTGAGTCGAGGTCGGCCAACACGAACGGCGTTTCGCCGAGGCGCCCGAGCTGCTCGCGGAGCTGCGCGACATCCAGTGCACGCGAGGCCGCCGGCGCGAGCGCGAGTTCGCTGCGCACCGTGACTTCGTGCTCCGCACAGGTCACGATGAGCTTGAGCGGTCCACCAGCCGCACCGAAGCACCGGATGGACAACGGCGTGCGGCGTTTGCGGAGTTGCCGGCCCACGTCTGCGAAGCTGGCTCGCGCCCGTTCGAGCAACGCGGCCTGGGCACTGCGCACCACGCGCCAGCCCGTGGGTACGCGATGCTTCGCGCGGATGGCCTGCTTGTACACGCCGTCCTTCTGTCCCAAGGTGCGCACGGCACCGGCGGCGAAGCCCGTGCTCTCGAGATGTCCGCCGGCCGGCGGCTCGAAGCCGAGTCCATCACGCTCGGCGATTGGCGCTCGTACTTCGACGAAGAGTTCACCGTCAGCGAATCCGGTGACGACGCCGAGTTCCATTCCGCGGTTGTCGGGCTGCGTGCGCGTGATGTAGTCACGCCCCTCGCGTCCGCCGTACATGCCGCCGGTGGAACCGCGTGAGAAGATCTGCACGAGTGGCTGTACTTCCTCGAACGTCGGCGTGGCGAAGGTGCCCTGCTCGACCTGCTTGAGGAAGTCGCGATAGCCGCGCGTGACCGTCGCGACGAACTCGGGCTTCTTCTTGCGCCCTTCGATCTTCAGGCAACCGATGCCGGCGTCGGCGATCTCGGCGAGATGGTCCCACGCGCCGAGGTCCTTCGCCGAGATGAGATAGCCGCGGTCGAGTTCGGCGCCGGTGGCTTCGTCGCGGAGGATGTAGTCCTTGCGACAGCTCTGCGCGCAGGAGCCGCGGTTGGCCGAGCGCTCGGAGATCATCCCCGACATGTAGCACTGGCCGGAGTACGAGATACAGAGCGCGCCGTGGACGAAGGTCTCGAGCCCGAGCGTGGGCACGGCGGCGCGGATCTCGCGGATATCGTCGAGCGTGTTCTCGCGCGCCAGCACCACGCGGTCGATGCCGAGGCGCTCCATCACCTTGGCGCCGGAGGCGTCGTGCACCGTCATCTGCGTACTGCCGTGGATCTCGAATCCCGGGTACGTGCGCTGGATCAGGCGAACCAACCCGATGTCCTGCACGATAGCCGCATCGATGCCGCGATCGATGCACTCGCCGAGGTAGGCGAGCGCGTCGGTCAGTTCGGCGGGCTTGATGAGGATGTTGAGAGTGAGGTAGATCCGCGCGCCGCGCTCATGCGCGATGAGGCAAGCCTGCTCGAGTTCGTCGAGCGTGAGCTGTGCGCCGTCATCGCGGGCGTTGAACCTGGAGGCGCCGCAGTAGACCGCGTCAGCCCCGTTCGCGACCGCGGCCCGCACGGCGTCGAGCGAGCCGGCGGGGGCGAGCAGTTCGGGGATGGGGCGCTTGACCATCCCCAAATCTACACGGTCGAGGCCACGACCTCGTGGAGCTGGAGCAGATGCCGTTCTTCATGGCGGGCGACCATCAGCGACCACTGCCAGCCGTCGTACGGACCAAAGAAGGGATGATCGTGCCGCATGAGCGACAGGCGAGGCCCGGACGCGCGCATGGCGTCGAACAGCTGGACGCGACCGTCGATCCAACGCGCGCGTTCGGCCACGAGATCGATCTCGGCGGGCGGTGAGATGGGGTCGGGGGCCACGAGCTTGCGGGTCCGATCCTTGTAGTTGTGATGGTCCAAGAGCGTGAGGACCTTGTCGAGCGACGGCCCCGGCGGGACGGTCGACATGGGCGGGATCGCCGCGTCGAGGCGCTCGAACAGCCTCGCGATGCCCCGCTCCACTTTGGCGACATGCCAGATGATCTGGGCTGGCGTCCACTGCCCGGCCGGCGCACGGTGCAGCCGGTCCGCGGGCACTGCGTCGAGTGCGGCTTCGAACTCCCGACGGACACGGGTGAGTTCTTCCTCGAGCTTCAGGACCCGGCGATCGACTCCGAGTTGCATACGAACCTCACGTGGGGGTGGTCCCGCGCGCGCGGGACCGATACCAGTATCGTAGCTTCCTTGCGGGCACTCCGAAACCGTCCGGGGCGCCGGCGCGTAGTCAAGGCAACAGGAGCGTACCCATGTTCGGCTTCATCGGATTCGTCCTCGGTCTCGGCATCTCGTGGTTCGGCTACAGCACGGCGCGCCGCTTCGTGCGTGAACGCCTGCGCTACGTCGAGGCGGCGCAGACCCCCTTCGCGGCGGTCGCCGCCGGCGTCGGCGCGCTGCTCATCGCCTGGCCGCTGGTCGCGCTCCTGCCCTTCGTAGGCGGTGGCACGGCGATCGGATTCTCGCTCGGCACCGCGCTGGGCGCGCGCGCCGGCGCGGATGACGTGAAGCGCGGGTATCGGATCACCGACGGGCTCTAAGCCGTCGATCTCGGTCGCGATGACTACCTGGCGTCGCGGCCGATGAAACGCAGCAGGAACGCCACGGCGACGAGACCCATCCCCACGTAACGCAGTGGTTCGAGCTCCATCCGCACCCCGGTGAAGAACACGGCGAGTCCCGCCAAGGCGAGCACGAGCTTGGCGATGGTTCGTTCGGTCACGCGATATCCTCCCGTGTCGTACCCGGGATCTCGAGGATGAAGTCCGCGCCGAACGCTTTGGACGGCGTCACGAACCCCGCCGGTGCACCACCGCCGAGCACACGGACCGCCGCGCGCACTGCTGAGAGCGCGGTGAGCGCGTAGCCGCTGGGGGCGGTCGGCCGCGCCCTCGCGCTGTGGCCCGCGCTGTCCCGCACCTCACCCCACACGTGGCTCTGCCGGGTCGCGAGCGCCTCCGGCGAGGGACCCGCCGGCCCCTTCTTCACACGCCCCGCGAGGAACCGCTTCACCGGCGCAGACCCCAGCACAGGGCCGAGGTACCGCGAGAGACGCAGCATCCGCACGCTCTGCGCGCTCGTCGCCATGTAGGTCTCGATGTTCGGGATCTGCGTCGAGTGGAATGCCGTGGAGACGTCGCCCCACGGGATGGTCACGCAAAGTCGCTCGCGCACGCCGAAGTCGACCACACGGGTGCGCCACGCCACCGGAACGCCGGTGATGCGGCCGTCGCGGCGGATGGCACCACCGGCGCCGAGACCTTCGATCACGGTGAGCGCGGTGCCTTGTGAGGGCGGTGTCCCGCCGCTGAACGCCAGCGTGAGCGATGTCGCCGACGGCAGCCGCCGCTTGAGGTGGGCGGCGAGGCAGTCGGTGGGCACCACGTCGAACCCGACGCCCGGGAGCAAGGTGATGCCAGCGGCCTCAGCCCGCTCGTGCAGCCCCGCCACCTGTTCGAACACCGCGATCTCGCCCGTGATGTCGAGATAGTGGACCCGGTTCGCCAGACAGGCCTCGAGCATGGGCGTGGCGGTGCGCATGAACGGGCCCGCGCAGTGCAGGACCGCGCTCACACCTCGTAGCGCAACGGCGAGCGCCGCAGCGTCGTCGAGGGCGACCGGTCGCGATTCCAGTCGCAAGGTCGCCGCCATCGCGTCGATCGCCGCGGCCGAACGTCCGGACAGGATCGGACGCACGCCGCGCGCCAAACACTCGCGGACGATGAGTCGTCCGGTGTAGCCGTTCGCGCCGTAGATGAGCAGAGCCCCGCTCATCGCGCGGGCGAGTGAGAGACGTGCACTAGCGAGCCGGCGGGACGACGCTTGGCGGGATGACGTAGGGGCCGAAATGTGGCCCGGGGTTCTGCCACGCCGCGCGCAGCGCCATCGCGAGCGTGGTGCGGGTCTCTTCCGGATACACGATCGCGTCGATGTAGCCGCGCGCGCCCGCGTACTGCGCATCGAGCTGGTGCTCGTAGTCGGCGCGCATCTCATCCATCGCTTCCTGCACTGCAGCACTCGGCTCTGCCCCGGCCTTCTTCGCGGCGGCGATCGCGGGGCCGTGTACGGCCGCGACGGCTGCCTCGCCCTCCATCACGGCCATGCGCCCGGTGGGCCACGAGAAGATGAAGTCCGGGTCGAAGCCCTGGCCCGCCATCGCGTAGTAGCCGGCGCCCGAGGCGTGATTCACGGTGAGCACGATCTTCGGCACACTCGCGGTGGCCATCGCCTCCACCCAGCGTGCGCCGGCGCGGATGATGCCTTCGTGCTCCGCATCCTTGCCGACCATGAAGCCCGACACATCCTGCACGAACAGCAGCGGGATGCCCTGTCGGTCGCAGCGATCGATGAAGAACGCGACCTTCTCCGCACTCTCGGCGTAGATGATGCCGCCGAACCGCGGCTGCTCACCGGGACGGCCCTTGATGAGTCCGCGCGCGTTGGCGATCACGCCGACGGGAATGCCCTCGATGCTCGCATCGCCGCAGATCATCTCCTTGGCGAGGTTCGGCTGGAACTCGTCCAACGAGCCGCCATCGAGCACGGACTTGAGCAACGCATGCATGTCATACGACATGCGATGATCGCTCGGCAGGAGATCGTAGAGGGCTTCGGGCTCGGCGCCCGGCTGTCGGTCGACGTTGTGCGGCGCGACGCGCGGCGGCGGAGCGAGGCGCGCGACCAAGTCGCGCACCTTCGCGAGACACGACTCGTCGTCGTCGAGTGCGTAGTGTGCGACACCGCTCACCTCGGTGTGCATGGTCGCGCCGCCGAGTGTCTCGCCATCGACCGTCTGTCCCGTGGCGCCCTTCACGAGATTCGGCCCGCCGAGTCCCATGAACGAACTGCCCTTCACCATGAGGATCACGTCGCTGAGCGCCGGGAGATACGCGCCGCCCGCGACACACTGTCCCATGACGGCCGCGATCTGCGGGATGCGCAGATAGCGTCGCATGAGCGAGTTGTAGTAGAAGATGCGCGCCGCACCGTACTGCCCGGGGAACACGCCACCCTGGTACGGCAGGTTCACGCCCGCCGAGTCGACCAGGTAGAGGATCGGGATGCGGCAGCGCATCGCACATTCCTGTGCGCGCAGGATCTTGGGGATGGTCTCCGGCCACCACGAGCCGGCCTTCACGGTCGCATCGTTCGCGACGACGACACACTCGCGGCCGTGCACCTGCACGATGCCGGTGATCACGCCGGCTCCTGGGGCCTCACCGTTGTAGAGATCGTGCGCGACCAGGAGTCCGAGCTCGAGGAAATGCGAACCGGGGTCCTTGAGGGCCGCGACGCGCTCGCGCGCCGTGAGCTTGCCCTGCGCATGCTGCTTGGCGATGCGATCAGGACCGCCGCCCAAGCGCAGTCGCTGCTCGAGTTCTTTGGACGCCTCGGAGAGCGCGTGCAAGCGCCCCCCGGTTTGCGCCGCGGTATTCGCGGCCGGACGTGCGTCGCTCACGCTTCCTGATGCCGCGCGGCGAACCAGTCCTTGATGTAGTCGACGAGCGCCGAGGTTGGCGTGCCCGGACCGAACAGCTTGCCGACGCCCTGCTTCTCGAGCGACTCCATATCCTCCTTCGGGATGATACCGCCCCCCGTGATGAGGATGTCCTCGCGGCCCTGCTCGGCGAGCAGTTGGCGCACGCGCGGGAAGAGCGTCATGTGCGCGCCGGAGAGGATGGAGAGACCGACCACGTCGACGTCTTCCTGCACGGCGGCGGTGGCGATCATCTCAGGTGTCTGGTGGAGGCCGGTGTAGATGACCTCCATGCCGGCGTCGCGGAGGGCGGCGGCGACGACCTTGGCGCCACGGTCATGGCCATCGAGACCGGGCTTCGCAACGAGTACGCGGACGGGACGGGACATGGGGGAAAGCTAGCCCCCCGGACGCCCGGCTTCAACGCGCCCGCCACGGCAGGGCGCGCGCTAGCGCTCCTTCCGCGCTACCAGCAGCATCTCGCTCGACCGCCGCGTGAGCGGTTTGTCGGTGAACGCCTCATACGACTGCTCGACCACCAAGCCGGCGTCGAGCATCAGTTCGGCGAGTCGCGACGCGGTGTAGAGGCGGATCCGGTGCTCGCGGCGCTCCGTGCCACGCTTCCCCTGCCACAGCGACTTGATGGTGAGGAAACCCGAGAGCGGATCGAACTCTCGGTCCTGCGCGATGATCGTCCCGTCCTTGGTCTGCCACCAATCGCTGGGGAGGAACTTCGCCATCACGCCGTCGCGGCTCCCACCGTGCCACACGAGCACGCCGCCCGGCTTGAGCACGCGCGCGAACTCGTGGATCACTTTGGCATCATCCCGCGCGTCGGCGAAGAACCCGAAGCTCGTGAAGAGGTCGAGCACGGCATCGAACCGCCCGGTCCAGTTCGCCGGCAGCCGGCGCATGTCGCCGCGGCGGTAGCGGAGGTTCTTGGCGGTGCCACGCTGCTTGGCGAGCGCGATAAGATGCGCCGAGAGGTCGAGGCCGTCGACGTTGAAACCGGCTTCGGCGAGCAGATGCGCGTGGCGGCCCTGGCCGCAGGGGACGTCCAGGATCCGGGCCCCGGACTCAAGCTGTAGGAGCTCGATCAGTCGCGCGACCTGCCGGCGGTCCGAGACGAGATCGAACAGGGGCTCGTACTCGCGGACGTAGCCCGCATCGAAGTAAGTTCTCCACCACTCGCCGCTCGGTTTGGCCATCTCCAAAGATAACCGGTGGCGTATTGCTCGCGACGCAGGGACGGCGTTACGATACTGCCATCGTTGCGCGGACCGTCCGCCTGCCTCCCGTCCCCACCCGATCGGGTCCCATGCTTCTGTTCCGTTTCACGCGCTCAGCCGTGGTCGCGTCGGCGCTCGTCATCGGCCTCTCCTCCTGCCTACCGGGGAACGACGCACTCGATGCGAAAGTCGTCGACTGGCCGACCACGCCGGCGCCGCACATCGCGCATTTGCGCGGTCGCGTGATCAACCTGCAGACCGGCCAACCGATCGCCGGGGCAAAGGTCGACGCGGGCACCGCGTCCGCCATCACCGCCGCGGACGGCAGCTACGCGATCGGTGACCTGCACCGGACTTCGGTCGATCTGATCACGAGCAAGGTCGGATACGACACCACGTTCACCCTGCTCCCACTCCCGCGCGGCGACACGCAGTTCACGGTGCGCCTGCGTGCGTCCGCGGTGGGCGCCTCGGTCGAGACGCCCTAGAAGAAGACGGGTTCGCGGTACGCGCCGAACACGTCTTCGAGCGCCGCGCGGATCTCATACAAGGTGCAGTAGCTGCGCGCGCAGTCGAGGATGAACGGCACCACGTTCTCCGACCCGCGCGCTGCGTTGCGCAACCGGTCGAGGTTCGCCTTGCACACCGCCTCGTCGCGGGACGTGCGCAGTCGCGCCAGCGCCGCCGCCTGATCCTTCGCTGCCTGCTCGTCCATCTTGAGCAGCGGGATGGTGAGTTCCTTCTCCTCGGTCTCGAAGGCGTTCACGCCGACGATCACGCGGCGATGCTGCTCGATCTCCCACTGCTGACGGGCCGCCGCCTCGGCGATCTTCCGCTGGAACCAGCCGGTCTCGAGGCCCGGCACCACCCCGCCCTGCTCGGCGATCTGCTCGAACAACTGCTCGGCCTCACGCTCGAGGTCGTCGGTGAGCTTCTCGACGTAGTACGACCCACCGAGCGGATCGATGACGTTGGGGACACCGGTCTCGTAGGCGAGCACCTGCTGCGTGCGTAGTGCGACTTCCACCGCGTGTTCGGTGGGCAGCGCGAGTGTCTCGTCCATCGAGTTGGTATGCAGCGACTGCGTTCCGCCGAGCACCGCGGCCATCGCTTGGTACGCAACGCGGACGATGTTGTTCATCGGCTGCTGCGCGGTGAGCGTGACGCCGGCGGTCTGCGAATGGAAGCGCATGACCCATGAGCGCGGATTCTTCGCCCCGTAGCGCTCCTTCATGTGGCGCGCCCAGATGCGGCGGGCGGCGCGCAGCTTGGCGATCTCCTCGAAGAAATCGTTGTGAATGTCCCAGAAGAACGAGAGGCGCGGTGCGAAGTCATCGACGTCGAGCCCACGCGCGATCCCGCGCTCCACATACGTGAAGCCGTCGGCGAGCGTGAAGGCAAGCTCCTGCGCGGCGGTCGATCCCGCCTCACGGATGTGGTAGCCGGAGATCGACACCGTGTTCCACTGCGGCACATGCTGGGCGCCGTACTCGAACATGTCGACGATGAGACGCAGCGCCGGTTCGATCGGGAAGCACCAGGCGTGCTGCGCCATGTACTCCTTGAGGATGTCATTCTGCACCGTGCCGCGGAGCTGCTCGGGCTTCACGCCCTGCTTCTCGGCGGCGGCGATGTAGAAACACCACAGGATGATCGCCGGGCCGTTGATCGTCATCGACGTCGACACCTGGTCGAGCGGGATGC
>JADYYN010000084.1 GCA_020853635.1 Gemmatimonadaceae bacterium | reverse complement strand
GTGCGAGCTTCTGCTTCATGCCGCCCGAGAGCTGCCCCGCCCGACGTGTCTTGAACGGCTCGATCTGCTTGTAGATCGGTGCGATGAGTTCGTAACCCTCGCGGATGCTCGTGCCGAACACCGACGCGAAGAAGGCGAGGTTCTCCTCCACGGTGAGGTCGGGATAGAGCGAGAAGCGGCCCGGCATGTACCCGACTCGCGATCGGATCTCCCACAGATCGCGCACCACGTCACGGCCGAGCACCGTGGCAGAGCCCGCGTCGGGGACGAGCAGCGTGGTGAGGATGCGGAACAACGTGGTCTTGCCACCGCCGTCCGGGCCGACGAGCCCGTAGAGTTCGCCGGCCTTCACGTCCAGCGTCACGTCCTCGAGCGCCAGAGTCTCGCCGAAGCGCTTGCTGAGTGCGTTCAGGATGACCGGTGAATCGGCATCGCGTGTCACTGCGGCGCCGTCTTGGCGAAGGTGAGATCGGCCGGCATGCCGATCTTCAGCACGCCGCTCGGGTTGGGCACGCGCACCTTCATCGCATATACGAGGTCCGATCGCTCATCGCGCGTCTGCACCGGCGTCGGCGTGAACTCGCTCTGGGAGGCGATCCAGGAGACGGTGCCTTGGAGCGTGCGCAGCCCATCGCGACCGTCCTGGATGTGCACGTCGACGGTCTGCCCGATCGTCACCGCGCCCAGCTGATCGCCGGTGAGATACGCGCGCAGCTCCAACGTGTCGAGCGCTGCGATCTTGTAGAGCGGCTGGCCCGGGTTCACCATCTCGCCTACGCGCGCATATGTCGCGAGGACCGTCCCGGCGATCGGATTGCTCACCGTGCCGCGAGACACACGGTCGCGTGCCTGTTCCACGCGTGCCTCCACCGCACTGCCTTCGAGCCCGACGCTGCGCTGCTGCGCCTTCGCCGCTTCGAGCTGCGCGAGCACCGTACGGAGGTCGCGGTCGGCCTGGTCGAACTGCTGCGCCGTGGCCGCCTGCGCTTCGCGCAGACGCTTGGTGCGCTCGAACACACGGGCCGCGACCTCGCGCTGCACCTCCAGTACTCGCAACTGCTCCGCGACCTCGGCTTGGCGCGCGAGCACGGCGGCGCGTTGCGCCGTGAGTTGCTGACGGTCCAACGCCAAGGCGGTGGTGTCAATCACCGCGGCCACCGCTCCCGCCGCGAGTGACTGGCCCTCCGTTGCGAGGAACTGCTGGATGGGGCCCGCCGTCTGCGACGCGACCACGACCTCCAGCGCCTCGAAGTTGCCGTAGGCGTCGGGAGCGCCGCCGTCACCGCACGCGGAGAGAGCGCCGAGCATGAGTGCCAGCGTGACGACGCGCGTGTTGGTATTCCGGAATGAGCCTGACATCAGCGGACCTCGAGTCCGACGGTAGTGAGGAAGCGGGCCCGCGCTTGCGCGAGCTCCACGCGATGGGTGGCGCGCGCAAGGCGCGCCGTACTGAGTTCGGTCTCGCGGTCGACGAACTCGCCGACCGTGACGACGCCTTCCTGGAATCGGAGTCGCGTCTCGGCGAGCACGCGTTCGCGGAGGGCGACGATCGCATCGTCCGCGGCGAGACTGCGGGTGAGGCGATCGACTGCCGCACGATCGCTGAGTGTGCCGCGGCGCACCCGCTCCGCGAACGCCTGCTCCTCCGTCTGCACGACCTGCTGCTGAATGGCGAGGGCCTCGCGCTCACGCTTGACCGTGCCCCAATCGAAGGGCGACCACTCCACCTGGATGCCCGCCAGCCAGTACGAATCGAACTCGCGCGCAAGCTGGTTCAGGCCCGGGCGTCCGTAGCCGGTGCGCCCAAAGGCGGAGACCCGTGGCTTCTCCTGCGCGGCGATGGTCGCGCGTCGGGTGGTGAGCAGTTCGCGGCTGCTCGCGAACTGTGCGTACTCGGGGCGCAGTCGCAGCGAGTCCGACGCCGACTCGGCACGTACCATCGACGCGTCGAGCTGTGGCACCTCGAGTGCTTCGTCGCCGCGGAGCGCTCGACCGGTGAGATCGCCGAGGAGCGCCAGCGCAACCTGCCGACCGCTCGCAAGCTCATCCAGACGCTGCCGACGCACGAGCAGTTCCGCGTCGAGCATCGCGATCTCGCTGGGCAACGACACCCCGGCGGTGACACGCTCGCGGGCGAGACGCTGCTGCACCTCGAGGTCCGCGATGCCGGCCTGCAATACCTCACGTTGTCCATCCAAGAGCAGCGCGGTGAAGAATGCATCGTTCACCACCTGACGCTGCGCGTAGAGCGCAGACTCCACGCGGGCTTCGGATTCTGCGCGCTGCGCGCGTTCGGCGGCGCGGCGCGCATCGAGCGACGGGTCGAACAGCCGCACGCGTGCGGCGACGTTCGCGTCGTAGGTGTCCTTGAACGGCAACACGGCACCGGGGAACGGCACGCTCGTCACGTCGGACTGGTGCTGCGCCTGCGCGTTCACCGACATCGAGGGGAAACGTTCGGCGCGGAGGTTCTGCAAGCGCAGCGTGCTTTGCTCCACGATGAGACGCGTCTGCGCACGACGTGGATCGCGCGCCAACGCATCGATGAGCAGCGCGGACAGGCGCAACGTGTCGCGCGGCGCCGGCGTGGTGGTGACCGTGGACTGCGCGGGGGCGACGTTCGCGAGGGCGACGCACATCGCGAGACCGAGGGCGGATTGACGGAACACGGGACTCATGCGCGGAGCGCGTTGAGGATGAAGCGCGGCAACTCGGCGCGGCGAGCATCGAGAAAGGCCTGCCAGCCGGCATCATCGATGCCGAGCATCACGCCGATCATCGGGCGAGCGGCGAACGGGAACACACACAGCGACGCGAGGTTCACGAGGAACTGATCGGCCGTCATCGGACGGAAGTCGCCGAGCGCGGCACGGCGGGCGAGCTCGCGGCCGAGCCGATCGAGCGCCGCACGCGGCGCCAGTGGCGCGTCCGGACTCGCGAGCTGACCGGCGATCATCGTCATGCGTGCCGGATTGAAGTTCAGCTCGCCGAGCACGTAGCCGGGCAGGAACGGATTCTCGCGCAGCGTGTCGATGTAGTGGTGCACGACCTGCTCGACTCGGTCTTCGATCGAGAGATCGGACGACAGGATGCGGAGGATGCCGGGAAAGAGTTTGCCGGCGGCCTCGCGGAAGACCGCAAGCGACAGACCGTCCTTCGAATCGAAGTAGTAGTGCAACAGGGCCGGGTTCACCTCGGCTTCTTCGGCGATCTCCTGCATGCGGGCGCCCGCGGTGCCGCGGCGGATGAAGACCCGCTTGGCTGCGTCGAGGATTCGCCGCTCGGTGTCCCCGTCGGGGGTCCCCACAGGCCGACCGACGCGTGCGGGCGACGCGCTGCCCGAATCGGTGCCGACTGAGGGGTTTCGTCTGGTTGGCATGGTTATTTATCTAGTTAGTTAATATCTGAAGCGCAAGCCCCGCCCGGCGACGAGTCCGCCGGAGGGGCCCGACTATCTGACTGCAGCGAGGTGTGGCGCGAGCCGCGCACGCAGCTGTGATAGGGGGATCGCCCCGGTCACCCGCTCCAGCAGCTCGCCGTCCCGGAAGAGCAGCAGGGTGGGCAGACCGCGCACACCGTATCGGACCGTGGTCGTCGGGTTGGCATCGCTATCGATCTGCAGCGCGCGGACCGTGGGGACCTCCCGCGCGAAGGCTTCGACCACCGGCGCCATCACGCGGCAGGGTGCACACCAGGCCGCGCCGAACTCGAGCGCGACGTACCCGGAGTCGGCCGTGAGCAGCGCGGGGATCTCCGGATCCGTGACGGTGGGAAGTGAACTGCCGTGCTGCATCGACGTCTCCGTTGTGTGAGTGATGCGAACCCTACAACTTGAAGTGCACTTCAAGTCAAGCCCCCGACTCACACCGATGCCACGTTCAGCCGTCGTTGCCGCCACCACACTTTCCATCGGCGCCATAGCCGAACGGGCCGGACTCAACACGTCTGCGATCCGCTACTACGAGCGCATCGGCCTGCTGCCGCGCGCCCCGCGGCTCGCCGGCCGGCGGCGATACGACCCCGCCATCCTCGAATGGCTCTCGCTCATCGCGCTCGCGCGCGAGGCGGGATTCTCCATGGCGGAGATCAAGCGGCTGGTCACCGATTTCTCCCCGGGCACACGGCCGGCGGCGCGATGGCAGGAGTTGGCCGAACGCAAACTCGATGAGATCGATGCGGTTATCGCGCGCGCCGAACGCATGCGCGCGGTGCTGCGGATCGCGGTCGATTGCGGCTGTTTCCGGCTCGAGGATTGCCGCGCGCTGCTCGATGCGGGGCCGGAGCACGGACGCAGTCCCTGCGTCCTCCCCTCGATGTAGCTCGGTCCGATCGCCTATCTTTCCCGCGATGCTCTCGCTCGCATTCCGTCTCCTCCCGCGCGCCCTCGTCAGCCCCTCGCTGGCCGTCGCCCTGCTCACCGTAGCCTGGCGATTCCGTCGCAATCATTGGTATGCGCGCTTCCCGTTCCTGCCGATTCCCGCGCGAGACTACGTGCGCTGGCGCATGTACACGGCCTACGGCGACGCCGACACCATTCCCCCGGCCGACGATGTGATCCGCTACGCCCGCTGGGCCGTCCGCATCGGATGAGCGGGTCGCGCGCGAGTCGCGGCTCATGAGCGCCTCGTTCGAGACGCGGCTCAAGGCGCAGGCGCTCGGCATCGGGTTCGATCTCGCCGGCATCACTACCCTCGGTCCCGCGTCCACCGCCCCGCAGTTCGAACGCTGGCTCGCCGACGGCATGCACGGCGAGATGGACTACCTCCGGCGCGGTGCCGAGCTGCGGCAGGACACCACACGTCCCGAACCCGGCATGCGCTCCGCGCTCGTCGTCGCGCTCGACTACGGCGGACGGCAACCGTCGGGCCCCATCGCACGCTACGCGCGTGGCGACGACTACCCTCGCGTGATGTGGGACATGCTGGAGTCGCTGCTCGCTTGGGCGCGGAACGAATGGTCCGCGAGCGCCGCAGCAGGCGCCGAGGGTAAAGTCGCATCACTACGCGGTCGCGCCTACGTCGACACGGGCCCGATCCTCGAGCGCGATCTCGCACGGCAGGCCGGACTCGGATGGTTCGGCAAGAACACCATGCTCATCCATCCCGAACGTGGCTCGTTCTTCTTCCTCGGCTCACTGTTCCTCAACGCCGAGCTCACCCCCGACGCCCCGTTCGCCGACGAACACTGCGGCACCTGCACGCGCTGCCTCGATGCCTGCCCCACACAGGCATTCACCGCACCCGGCGTGATGGATGCGCGTCGCTGCCTCTCGTATCTCACCATCGAACTGCGCGGTCCGCTCCCCGAGCAGTACGAGTCGGCACTCGGCGACCACCTCTACGGCTGCGACATCTGCCAGGAGGTGTGTCCGTGGAACGTGAAGTTCGCGAGTGAACCGCCGCGCGAGGGACCACTCGCGCCACGAGCCGCGCTCTCGGTCGACGATGCGCGCAGCTTGGCGCTTGAGTGGCTCGCGATGGACGACGCCGACTATCGCGTACGGTTCAAGCACTCGGCGATGACGCGCGCGAAGCTCGATGGGCTGCAGCGGAACGCGCGGGCCGTGCTTAGCGCAAGCCGAGCGCCTTGAGCAGCCGCATGCCGGGCGCGTGCGCGATCACCCGCTGCCCGTGCACCGACTGCAGCCAACGCGCGGGGACATAGCGGATGTAGCGCGGCAGATAGTCGTCGTGCCGCGTAGAGAACGTCAGAAAGATCACGCGATGTTCGAACGGATTCAGCGCCGCCGCAAGATCCCAGAGCGGCGGCACGAGGATCGTGACGCGCTTGCCGACGCGCCTGAGCTCCGTGAACATCGCCTGCGGGTCATCGACATGCTCGAGCGTGTGACTGCAGAGCACCGTGTCGAACGTCTTCGCCGCATGCGGGAGCTGGTTGACGTCGTTCACCAGCTCGAAGCGCGGCACATCGCCATGCTGCACGATGTCGGCGTTGATGCCGCCGCCGTCAGTCTCACCGCAGCAGATGTTGTAGTCCCACACACGCTCACGGAGCGTGCGCTCCTTCAGGTAGCGG
>JADYYN010000083.1 GCA_020853635.1 Gemmatimonadaceae bacterium | reverse complement strand
GTAGCGATCGAACGCCGCGCGCTTCTGCGGATCGCGCAGCACGTCGTAGGCTTCGGTGATCGCCTTGAACTTCTCCTCGGCTTCCTTCGACCCGCCATTGCGGTCGGGGTGGAACTGCATCGCGAGCTTGCGATACGCCTGCTTGATCTCGTCGTCGCTCGCCGTCTTGGAGACGCCGAGCGTGGAGTAGAAATCGGCCATTTTGGGACGCCAAGGTGACCGGCCCCTGCCGTGGTGGCGGGGCCGAATGTGGAAACTAACCGATCAGGTGCAACCTCGGTGCCAGCGGAGCTAGGCCGGCGTGGTCGCGATCTCGCGCGGGAAACGCAGGGCGCGGTCGACCTCGGCGCGGGCGTCGAGCAGCCGCTCTACATCGGCGGCAACGTCGGCAGCCGCACCGAGGTGCGTGCTCAGGCTCGCCACGGTCGTGGCGCCCGCGTGCATCTTGAGCAGGCCGAGGCGGATGGTCTCCAACGCCGCAATCGTCTGCGACTGCTTGAGCTTGGCCTCGTCTCGGAGGGCGCGGATCTCTTCGTACTCCGGACTCGCATCGGCGTCGGACGCGGAACTGAGCGCGTCGGCGAGTTCGTCGTGACGGGCGCGGAGGAGCTTCGCGTCTTCTTGCAAGCGCCGGAGCACGTCGGGCAGATCACCGAGGGCGTCACGCGCGTCTTTGGGCAACTGCGCGAACAACTGTTCAGCGGCCATGCCCAAGGAGAGCTCGGTCGCACGATGGGTCATGGCTCCGGCGCTCTTTCGTCCGGGTGAGAGCTTCTCCGCGATAGCGAAGAGTGCGCGACCAAGTCTCCCATTCCACACGCGTCCCCAGAACTCCGTGTCGATGTCGGCGCGTCGCTGCGCACGCAATGCGAGCGCGATGGCTGACGCACTGAACGTCGGAAGCGCGAACGCTGCCACGACGCCGACGAACTGCGGGAAGCCCCCGGCCATGAAGACGAGAGAACCATCGAAGATGCTGAACGACGACAGGAACGCCCCGGTCGATAACACCGCGATCGGTGCCGACACACGCACGGTGCTTCGCAGCAACGGTTCTCCCCGCAGCGACGGGAGGCCGTTCGCCGCGAGCCGTTCCTCTCGCGCGATCTCGGACTCCGTGCGGAATGCCGGTTCGAGATCCCGCTGCGTGAATCCACTCCGCACCAACGTGCGCGCCGCCGATACGAGATACGCCAGCGGAGACAATGCGAGCCCCGCCCCGATCACGGTGAAGCCCGCCAGCGGGCCGAAGTTCACGGCCGTGATCAGCCCGGAGAGGAATATCCCGAGCGAGCCGAGGAGCGCTCCCGCGCCATCGACGCGTCCATCGCGTTTCACAAAACTCCGCAACGCCGCCGGCACCTCCCGCCGCTGCTCCAACGCCGCCGCCAACTGCTCCGCCAACACCCCCGCATTCGCCGGTCGCTGCGCGGGATCCTTCGCCAGGCAGCGATCCACGATCGCTCCGAGCCGCCGCGGCATCGGTGTGCCGAGCGACGCGATCGGTGCGGGCTGCTCGGCGACCTGCTTCGCGAGCACCTCAGTGGACGTCTTGCCCTCGAACACCAATCGCCCGGTGAACGCGTAGTACGCGGTCGCGCCGAGTGAGTAGAGATCGCTGCGCGCATCGAGCGGCTGACCCATCACCTGCTCGGGACTCATGAACTCCGGCGTGCCGGAGATGCCATCGAGTCCCGCATCCTCAGCGGCGGCGGCGATGCCGAAGTCCGCGACTAACGCCCGGCCCGATCCCGCTTCGATCAGGATGTTGTCCGGCTTCACATCACGATGCACGAGCCCCTGCCCGTGCGCATACGCGAGCGCCCACGCGACCTCGCGCAACACGCGCGTGCCATCACTCGCCGAGAGCGGACCACGCGTGCGTACACGGTTGGCGAGCGTCTCGCCGTCCACGTACGACATCACGAAGAAGACGAAGCCTTCGACGTCGTCGACCGCGTGGATGGGGATGATATTCGGATGCGAGAGTTTGGCCGCGAGGCGCGCTTCGCGCAGGAAACGCTCGCGGAGGTCACCCTCCACCGCGCGTTCGGGCGGCAGGAGCTTGATCGCCACGAGCCGATCGAGATGCACTTCGCGCGCGAGATACACGATGCCCATGCCGCCGCGTCCGAGCTCACGGTCGAGCGAATACCGCCCAGCGAGCACGCCTTGGAACTCGATGAACGTCTGGTCGATGCTCATGCGGGGGTCCGGCTTTCGGCGGCGGGGAATCGGAGGAACCGCTCGACCTCACCGCGCGCTTCGAGCAGGCGACGCACTTCGTCCGAGAGCCTTGAAGCGTCATCGAAGTGACCCGTGACACTCTGCACTTCCATCGCACCGGCATGCAGACGCAACAGATTGAGTCGCGTGGACTCGAGCACGGCGGTCACGTCGCGTAGTCGCTTGGCGAGTTCGTCGCGATGAGTCTCGAACGGCGCACGCTCCGCGACCGGCACCGAGGCACCCACCTCAAGCGCGCGATCGGTCGCGGCCAGACGCTCGCGGAGTTCGCCCGCGTCGCGCTGCAGCTTGGCCAACAACCCAGGCACGTCGCGGAGCGATGCGCGCGTCGCGGCCGGCAGTGAGGCATACAACTCCTCGGCCGCCATACCGATCGCCAACTCGGTGGGCCGATGCGTCGTCGAGATCTGTTGCATGGGCTTCGCACCGAAGAATCGCGCGACAGCAAACGCGGCCTTGCCCACGGAGCCCGCCCAGATCTTGCGCCATGTCTCTACCCCGAGATGCGGGCGACGAGACCGGAGGATCGCACGTCCTGCGAGTCCCAAGACCGCGAGAGAAACGCCCACCGGCACGAACGGGGCGAGACCGGCGAGAGAGGGAACGAAGTTCGCGCCGAGGCCCATCGCGAGGCTCGCCCCCAGCCCGCCGTACGTCACCACGCGCAACCGACGGTCCGAGCGCTCTTCGTCGGTCCCTCCGGTGGCGAGGTGTTCCTCGCGCAACGTCGCGACCTCGCTCTGGAACGCGGTGGCGAGATCACGGCGGTCGAATCCCGAACGCAACAAGCCCCGGGCCGCAGTCGCCATCACCGAGAACGGCGCGAGCCCCAACAATGTGCCCGCCGTCAGCAGCGCGATCACCGGCCCCGCCAAATACCCCAAGGCCATGGATGCAGACAACCCGCCGTACGCCGCCAATGCGATGGTCCCGCCACCGAAACGTCCTTCGCGCTTCACGAACGCGCGCAACGCCGGCGGCACATCGCGGCGCACTTCCACCGCCCCTTCCAACCGCTCGGCGAACACCGATGCGTTCGTCGGCCGCGACTCCGGCTCCTTCGCGAGACAAGTCTCGATGAGACTCGCCACCCGCCTCGGCACTGCCGCGCCCGCAGCCGACAACACCGGCACCGGCGACGCGACCTGCTGCGCAAGAACATCTACCGGCCGATTCCCTTGGAACGGCGGCCGCCCGGTGAACACGAAGAACGCCGTCGCACCGAGTGCATACAAATCACTCCGCGCGTCGACCGGCTTCCCCATGGTCTGCTCGGGACTCATGTACTCGGGCGTGCCCACCACGGCCGTGTCTTCGCCGGGCTCCCCCGCCGCCGCGATGCCGAAGTCCGTCACCAACGCGCGACCGCTCCCGCGCTCGATCAAGATGTTCTCCGGCTTCACATCGCGGTGCACCAACCCGTTCGCATGCGCATGGCCGAGCGCCCACGCGACTTCGCGGAGCAGTCGGCTGCCCTCGGAGACCGGCAACGGGCCGCGGGCCCGCACGCGATCCCCCACGGTCTCGCCGTCTACATATGCCATGGTGTAGAAGACGAACTGCTCGACCTCGTCGACCGTGAAGATCTGCACGATGTGCGGATGCGAGAGCCGCGCCGCCATACGCGCCTCGCGCAGGAAGGCCGTGCGCCGTTCGTCGTCGTAGGCGCGCTCCGGCGGCAGCACCTTGATGGCGACGAGGCGATCGAGCTGCACCTCGCGCGCGAGATACACGATGCCCATCCCGCCGCGTCCCAGCTCTCGTTCGATGGAGAACCGACCCGCCACTGCGAGCTGGAACTCGAGCAGGACCGGATCGACGTTCGAACCCGAACGCGCCATGCAGGGCCGCCTTTACGCGAGGAGGTCGGTGACGAGCGAGGACGTGTGTGTGACGAGCGAGATCACCTTCTCATACGGCATACGCGTGGGACCGATCACGCCGATCACACCGGTGAGACTCCCAGCCTTGTACTCGGCCGTGACCAGTGTGAACCCGCCCAGCAGCGCCGACCCGTGTTCATCACCGATGGTGATGGAGACGCCGGGGGTCGATGCCCGGTCGCGCAGAACCGCAGCAAGCTGCGTACGCGTCTCAGTGAGCGTCAAGAGCCGCTTCATCGACTCACCCGACGCGAACTCCGGCTTCTCGGCGAGCAGTGAGGCCTGACCGAGCACGACGGTCTCTTCGTCCGGCACCGCGGCGACCTCGAACAGCTGCTCGCCTTCCTGGATGAAGATGTTGAGCAACTCTGTCGCGCCCGTCACCGCCGACGCATCGCGCAACCGCGAGCCCAGCGTCGATCGGATCTCGGCCAACGACAGTCCGGCGAGTCGACCGTTCAAGACCTGCTGCACCTCGGCGATCGCATCGTCGGCGATCTCGCCGCCGATCTCGATGAAGATCGTCCGCACCGCACCGCCGCGGAGCGTCAGTACGAGAATGAGCTTCTCCGAAGTGAGTCGGACCAGCTCGAGCTTTTGTAGAATGGTCTGGTCGAGACGAGGGCCCAGCGCGAGCCCGAGCTCCTGCGTGAGCACACCCAAACTCTGCGCCGCCCGCCGCAGGATGTTCTCGATCGCCGACCCACCCGACCCGATCTGCTCGGCGAGCCGATCGCGCTCGACGGCCGCCAAGGGCTCCACGCGGATCAGGGCATCGACATAGACGCGATAGGCCTTCTCCGTGGGGATACGCCCGGCTGACGTGTGGGGGTGGAAGAGGAAGCCCTTCTCCTCCAGGTCGGCCATGGTGTTGCGGATGGTCGCCGGCGACACCCCCAGCCCGAATCGACGCGAGATGGTACGCGACCCCGCCGGCTCGGCGGTCTCCACGTACGACCTCACCACGGCCTCAAGGACGCGGCGTTCCCGTTCGTTGAGTTCGTGGAGGGCCATAAGTGTAAGATTAGGAAGGACTTCGGAGCGCTGTCAAGGACGCGGCCAAGGCGTCGAGCCGCAACCAGCCGAGCGGGGTCAGCTTGAGACGGGCGTCGCGAAGAACGGCCCAGCCTGAATCGACCCACGAAGTAACTGTCTTTAGCTCATTTTGGCGGATATCCAGACCTTCCGTTGTGCGCAAGCCGAGGTACACCTGCTCCGCTTCGCGGTTCTCGACTGAGAGGAGCTCGCTGCCTTCTAGAGGATCTTCCCCGCGCTCCACTTGGTCCTGCCAGGCGGCATACGCCGAGATATTCCAACGCCGTACGCTGCCGTCGAACCCGTGGGCCGCCGGGCCCAGTCCGAGGTACGGGACGCCCTCCCAATACGACGAGTTATGGCGCGCGCGGTGCCCGGGCAGTCCGTAGTTGGAGACCTCATAGTGGTCGAACCCGGCCGCAGCGAGGGTCCGGTGCGCCTCGAGGAACTCGGATTCGTAGCGCTCTTCGTCGGCGGCGACGACCTCTCCGCGCTCGGTCCAGCGGCCCAGCGGGGTCTTGGGTTCGACGGTCAGCCCGTACAGGGAGACGTGGGTGGGACGGAGTGCGAGGGCCCGGTCGAGATCGTCGGACCAGCTCCGACTGAGGTGCGCCGGGAGGGCAAAGATGAGGTCGACGGAGACGTCTTCAATACCGGCCGATCGCAGGATATCGACGGCCTGTCCAGGTTTCTCGGCGCCGTGTTCGCGGTGCATCCACGCGAGCACCCCAGGGTCGAAGGACTGCACGCCGAGTGAAACGCGGTTGACGCCGGCTGCCTGCCAGTGGATGGCGGCGTCCGTGGTGACATCCTCTGGATTCACCTCGATGGTGATCTCGACGGCGCCGGATTCGGCGTCAGATTTTTCCACATGGAAGTGACTGCGGAGTCGATCGATCAAGTTTTCCACACCCTCTCCACCAAGTTTGGATGGAGTGCCGCCACCGAGGTAGATTGACAGCACCGACGTATTTCCCGGTGCGATGGCTCGTGTTGCGAGTTCGGCCATAATGGCGTCATTGAAGCGAGCCACCGGAACCACGCGACGCACCGAGATCGAAAAATCGCAGTACGAGCAGCGCCGGCCACAGAACGGGACGTGGACGTAGATGTGGCGATAGACTACCTGGCCTTGGCTCAAACGAAGCGCTCGATGTGGAAAAGTATTCGCTGTGGATAACTATCGCGGCGACGTGGCGAGATGGCAATCGGTTGAGCGATCGAAACCGCGATCATGACGCCGCCACCCTGAAATCCACGTGTTGAGAAATACTTAAAGTATTTTCTCAAACTTATATTTATCAATGTTTTATACAACTATATATAAGAAATAAAATCACATCTGTCCCGCGATCGGATGTTCGGCCCGTCGGCAGAATCATCCCATCCGCCGGCCGTGCTTCTGCGGCCGGCTGCGTGCGATCACTCGCTCGAATATCGGATCTAGATCGAGATCGCTTAAGATCCGGATCGACCTAGCAGCCGAATGACCGCCGCAATCCAGTTCTCCGGACAGCGCGCCCAGCGACATGCCGTTCGCCTGCTCCCTGCCCCGTCAGCGCGAGCGATTGGTCTCCCGATCCACCGGAGCGAATCGCTCCGTCGGTAGGTCGTATTGGCATAAACGCAGAAATAGAGTTCACCGCGCAGAGCGGTGGAGTACTGAGAGATCAACGCTTACCCACCGACTTTTGAGCCACGGGTCTCGATCCCGGCGCCCGCTAGATCATTTTTCTTCGCATTTGCCGACGCGTCACCTTTTCCACATCACCGTCTACTGCTGCCCGAGCTCGGTCCGCAGCAACGACTCAGAGAACTGCCGCACGTCGCTCACCGCGTCCATCTCGGTGGGCAGATCGAACGCCCCGCCGCGGCGCGCTCCAGCGCCTCGAGCGGCCACGCTTTCGTCCGACCACCTGACACGATCAGAATTCCCACCTCGTCCAGGATGAATGCTGAACAACGCCAGCAAATCCGCAACCTCGGCGATGACCTGCGCGCCGTCTCGGATCAACTGATTCGACCCCTGGGCGGTGGTGTCATCCACTCGCCCCGGAACCGCCGCCACCGTCCGACCGAGCTCAAGGGCCTGCGTGGCCGTGTTGATGGCGCCGGACTTGAACGGGGCCTCCACCACGACGGTCACCTGACAAAGTGCCGCGATCAGTCGGTTTCGGCGAGGGAAGCAGCCGGGGGTCGCGCCGGTCCCGGGCTCCATCTCGGAGAGGACCGTCCCCCGCTCTGCCAAGGCAGCGTGCAAAGCCCGGTGCGAGGCCGGGTACGGAACGTCCACACCGGTGCCCTGTACGCCGATGGTCCGCCCGCCGGCCTGCAACGCGGCTCGGTGGGCCGCGGCGTCGATCCCTCGCGCCAGACCGCTCACCACCACGAGACCTGCCCGTGCGGCGGCCGCCGCCAGCTGTTCGGCGATGCGGATGCCGTACGGTGTGGCCTCACGCGTGCCGACGATGGCGACGTGCTGAACGGGGGCGGACTCCAGGGCCGCCGCGTCGCCCAAACACCATAAACCCGCAGGGCGGCGCGGAAGATCGCCGAACGTCGCAGGAAGCTCCTCGGGCGTCAGCCAGCGCGCCGCCCCGGAGCTCCCCGGGCCCTTCACCCGGCCGCCTTCCGCATCTCGAGCAGCTTGGACCACCACGCCGCCTTGAGCTCGTCGAGCCCGATCCGGCCCGCCGCCGAAATCGACCACATGCCGAAAGCCGCGCCCGGGTTGATCTCCGGCACGTAGTGCTCGCCCAGCAGATCGAGCTTGGTGAACACCACGCAGTGCGGCTTCCGCGCCAGTTCGGGCGAGTACTGCTCGATCTCGCGGCGCAGCTGGTCGTACTCCTCCTGCCAGTCCATCGCGTCGATCGGGATCATGAACGCCAGCATGCGCGTGCGCTCGATGTGTCGGAGGAACTGGAGCCCCAGTCCCTTCCCTTCGTGTGCGCCCTCGATGATGCCCGGGATGTCGGCGACGACGAACGTGCGCGAGTCGCTGAGCTGGACCACGCCGAGGTTGGGCTGCAGGGTCGTGAACGGATAGTCCGCGATCTTGGGGCGCGCCGCCGAGATCACCGAGAGCAGCGTCGATTTGCCGGCGTTGGGCTGGCCTACGAGGCCGATGTCGGCGATGAGCTTGAGCTCGAACTCGAGTGTGCGCAGCTCGCCTTCTTCGCCCGGCTGCCACTCGCGGGGCGCCTGATGCGTGGCCGTCGCGAAGAAGCTGTTGCCCTTTCCGCCGCGGCCACCCTTGGCGACGCGCATCTCCTGTCCGTGCTCGAGGATCTCACCGAGTCGCTCCCCTGAGTCGCGGTCGCGGATCACGGTGCCCGGCGGGACCGGCAGCACGATGTCCGAGCCGGATCGGCCGGTCTTGTTGGATCCCATGCCGTGCTCACCGCGCTCCGCTTCCCAGTGATCGCGGTAGGTGAAGTCGAGCAGGGTGGCGAGGTTGGAGTCGCCGCGCACGATGACGTCCCCGCCCTTGCCGCCCTCACCACCGTCGGGCCCGCCCATGGGGGCGAACTTCTCGCGGCGGAACGAGGTGCAGCCGGAGCCGCCGGTGCCGGCGGTCACGCGGACGGTTACGAGATCAATGAACATGATGCTGGATGGCGGACGGGAGAGGGCGGAAGGTGGATTCCGCGGATGGCGTTTACGCCCGCCCGCTGGATTTGCCGAGCACGCGCTGTAGTAACAGTAGTGCCTTGAGGCGGTCGTCGGTGGGGGTGACGCCGTCCAGCGACTCCAATACCGCACGCACGAGGGCGGCGTCCGCACCGGCGTTGAGGCTGCCATGCAGGTGCGAGTGGAGTTGGCGTTCCTGCCCGGAGGCGACACACGCGGCCACGATGCACAGTTCACGTTCGAGCAACGGCATGGCCGGACGCGACAGGATCTTCCCGTAGCCTTCGACGATCATCCACTCATCAAGCTCCGGATGCAGCGCCTGGATGTTGTGTCGCAGCTTGTGGAAGAACTCGCCGTACACGATCGCGCAGGTGCGCTCGCCGTCGGCGCGCCAGCGCGCCAGGTCGGCCGCGGAGACGACGTCGGGCAGCGGAGCAGCGACTCCCGAGATGCGACGCCACTCGCGCGTCGCGTTGAGTGTCCGCGGGAAGCCGCAGAACAGGTACGATTGCAACAGCAGCTCCTCGACCCACGCGGTCGGCGTGCCCGCTGCGACACATTCGGCCGCGCCCGCACGCATCGCCTCTTCGGTCCCCCCGGCGATCCGGGCAGCGAACCGGACGAGGGCGGCGCGCCCAGCGTCGAGGGGCACGGTAGGCCCTGCGGCTGCTCCCAACGACATCGATTTACCGCGAGGCGGAGCGAACCGCCGCGACCGCGCGCACTTCACCCACGCGCTCACCACGGGTGTTCCGCACCCCCCGCCCCGCGAACTCGGCGAGCCGTGGGGGGAGGTCGTGCGGGAGCACGCCGAGGTGCTGCAACGTGAGGAGCACCGCGATGTGCTGCGCACGCTGGGCACCGTCCTCGACCTTGATGGCGAAGCCGATGCCGCGCGAGGGTACCGCCACCGAGTGCACGCCTTCGGCGCCGACCTTGGCGATGACGGCACCCTCGGTCTCTTGGAGCAGCACCGTGTCGAACCGATCCGTGCCGCCGAGCAGGTGTGGGTGCGCGCGGATGGCCGCAGCCACACGCGCCGGATGCTCCTCGCCCACGGCGACCGCGCGGCCCCAGCGCGAGTACGCGAGCGCCATGCGATCGAGCGGAAGCCCCATCACCGCGACGCCGCAGCCGTCGACCGCCACGTGCAGGTCGTCGAGTGGCACACCGGTCCACGCCGAGACCTCACCGAGGCAGGCACGCTGCACGGGATGGTCGGTCTGTTCGTAGCCGCGCGTCGCCCAACTCGCGTGTTTGGCACGCGCCAGCATCGCCGCGTGTTTGCCGCTGCAGTTGTTGTGCAGTCGCGTGAGTGGCGCGCCGCTCTCACGCCACAGCTTCACGCCGCGTGAGGAGAGCGGTTCGTGCACACCGCAGGCGAGGTCGCCCTCCTCGAGGCCGAGCGAGGCGAGCATGCGCGCGGCGATCGCCACGTGTTCGGGTTCGCCGCCATGCGAGGCCACGGCAAGGGCGAGTTCTTCATCGCCCCAACCGGTCTTGGCGAGCCCGCCGTCGGCGAGGAACGGGATGACCTGGAAGAACTTCGCGCAGGAGCGCCACATCGACACCAGCTGCGCATCGCGGGCGGCGGCGAGCAGGACCTCGTCGGGGCCGATGACGGCCGCGTGGACGCGATGCAGCGACTCGACCACGTCACCGCGCGTCACTTCCACATCGAGGTTCAGTGCCAGCATACCCTGAATGCTAACGGGGCTGGGACGGCGCGCGAAGGGTGGGCTAACCGGCCGACGGTCCGCCATGCAGACGCGCCGCGACTCGCGCGAGGAGGGCGTCGCGGGTGTTCTGCGCGGGATCGTCGAGCACCGCTTCCAGCAGCGCCGAGAGTGTGTCACCCATCGCGCGCCCGGCGCCGACGCCGGCGGCCCGCAGGTCTTCTCCGTCCACGGCGAGGTCGGCGATGGTGAGCGGATCGCGCCAGGCGATCCGCAGCGCGCGGCGATACAGGGCGCGCGCGGCACGGCGCGCGTCGGCGTTCAGTGGCGCATCATCCGCCGTGGGACCTCCAGCATCGTTCGCCGCGCCACCGGCCTCGGCCGCCGCCCGCGCGCCGAGCAAACGCGCCACGGCGGGCACCGCCAGTCGCCCGACCCGGGCGATCCGGCGGCGCAGCTCAGCGTCAGTGAAACTGCCACCGCGCCCGATCGAATCGAGCGTGACCGCCCCGACCGCCTCGGCCCAGGTCACGGTCGCCTTCGCCTCGACGTTGCTGTACTTGAGGTGCTTGAGCGTCTTCTCGAGGTCGCGCGCGGGCGCTTTGCCAGGCTCCGCAAACAACGCGGCCAGCCGCACGCTGCGCCGGTCGGGGCGCCCGCGCAGACCGGGCCGCGCGAGGTGATCGATCGCGGCGAATCGCGCCTTGGGGGCATCGGCAAGCGCGGGCACGAGCGCCGCGAAGACGCCCGCCGCTCGATATCGCTCGAGCGTGGCCGCCGGCGCCGTCACCTGCTCCATCACCTTCTCCAACTCCTGCTTCACGCGCTCCATCGACAGGCGCCCGAGATGCGGTGCACTCTCACAGATCGCGTCCCACGTGGCGGGGTCGATTGCGAACGCGAATCGGCCGGCGAACCGCAGTGCGCGCAGCGCCCGCAGTCGATCCTCGCGCATGCGCTCCGAGGGATCGCCCACGGCACGGATGATTCGCGCCTCCAAGTCGCGGCGCCCATGGAACGGATCGCGCAACTCGAGTCGCTCGGCGTGCAGTGCGATGGCGTTGATGGTGAAGTCGCGTCGGGCGAGATCCTCCTCCAACGACGCGCCGAACTTCACCACCGCGTGACGCCCATCGGTCTCGACGTCGTGCCGGAACGTGGTGACCTCATGCAGCACACCATCACGATCGAGCACGCCCACCGTGCCGAACTTGAGGCCCACGGGCACCGTGCGACGGAACAACTTCTGCACCTGCTCCGGGTGCGCCGACGTCGCAATGTCCCAGTCGAGCGTCTCAATGCCGAGGAGTGCATCACGCACCGCGCCGCCCACGCACCACGCCTCGTGCCCGTGCTTCTCGAGCGTGGCGCAGATGTCGCGGATGGACGGCGGCGGCTGGATGCGGGTGTTCACTCCTCTAAGATGTCCGGTCGCGGCTTGCGCACGACAGTCCCCAGCACGAGTCCGCCAAGGATGATCGCGCCTCCCACGAGCGTCCATGCGCCCGGGCGCTCGGAGATTCCGGGCAGGAACGCCGCGAGCAACGTCGCGCCCACGGGCTCCGCAAGGATCGCGAGACTCACCACGTACGCGGGCACGTAGCGCAGCGACCAATTGAACCCCGTGTGGCCGAGCAGCATGGGGCCGATGGCGATGCCGGCGAAGATCAGCAGGTCACGCGGCGGCTGCGGCCAGAGTGGATGGCCGTTGAGCACGGCCAGCGTGACCACGACGAGGAAACACGCGCCGTAGACGAGACCTACGTAGGTCCAAAGCGAGAGGCGCTGCCTGAGGTCACGCCCGACCAAGTAGTACACGCCCACCGTGAGCGCGCCGATGAACGCGAGCAGATCGCCCACCAGCGCATCCTCCGCGCGACTGCTCGGCCCCGAGTCGCCGAGGGCGACGACCACGCCGCCCAACATCGCGATCGTGAGGCCGATGACCTGCTGGCGGGTGGGCCGTTCCTTCAACCACAACGCCGAACCGGTCACGATGACGATCGGGTGCAGATTCACGAGCACGACACTCGCCGCGACCGTCGTCAGGGAGATCGACGCGATCCACGTCCAGAAGTGGAACGCGAGCATGGTGCCGGCGAGCAGTGCGATGCCGATGTCGCGCCGAGAAAGCGCGCGGTACTCGTGCCAGGCGCGAGTGACGGTGAGGACCACGGCGATGACCACGAGCGTGAGCCCGAGTCGCCACGCGGCGATGGCGAGGGGCGCGGCAGTCGACAGCCGAGCGAGCGGCCCGCTGATGGAAATGCCGAGGATGGCCGCCGCGAGGACGACGGGCAGGATCTTCGGAGGTTGGCCGTGGCGCACCGCGGGAGTTTACGCATCTTTCGTCCCATGCCGAAAGCCCTGATCCCCCGCGACCGTCTCGCCGCGCTGCTCGCGGCGCCTGCGCGCAACCACACGCGTATCGCCATCCTCGGCGATGCGATGCTCGACCTGTATCTCCGCGGCGACGTGGAGCGCATCTCGCCTGAAGCACCGGTGCCGGTGGTGCGGGTGCGCGAGCGGAAAGAAGCGTTGGGCGGTGCGGCGAACGTGGCCGCGAATACGGCGGCCCTGGGCGCCCGCACTGAGTTGGTCGCCGCGATCGGCTCCGACAGCAACGGCGAACGTCTGCGCGCCATGCTCATGGCGATCGGCGCCGACCCGCGCGGATTGATCGTGACCGATCGTCCGACGACCACCAAGACGCGCGTGGTGGCGCGCGGGCAGCAGGTGGTGCGCGTGGACGAGGAGGTCGATAGCGACTTGGTGGGCGCCGAGGTCGAGGCGTTGCATGCCGCCGTTGACCGCGCGGTGGCCGACGCCGATGCGCTCGTGCTCGAGGACTACAACAAGGGCGTGCTGGTGGAGTCCGTGATCCGCCGCGCGATCGCGGCGGCGAATGCGAAGAAGATCCCGGTGATCGTGGACCCGAAGTACCGCAACTTCTTCGCGTATCGGGGCGCGACGGTGTTCAAGCCCAATCGGCGCGAGCTCGAAGCGGCGCTCGGCGCGGCGGTGGACCTCGAGCATCCGGAAGCGTTGCCAGCCGTACTCGGCCGACTCGGCGCGGAGCGACTGCTGCTCACGTTGAGCGAGCGCGGCATGGCGTTGATCGAACCCGATGGCCAGATCCATCGCATCCCGACGATGGCGCGCGAGGTGTTCGACGTGGTGGGCGCGGGTGATACCGTGACGGCGTGGCTCGCGGCGATGTTGGCGTGCGGGGCGACGCCGCTGGAAGCGGCGGTGATCGCGAACTTCGCGGCGGGGATCGAGGTGGGGAAGGCGGGGGCGGCTACTGTTGAGCCTGGCGAGATTCTGGCTAACTACGATGAAACTGCGTTTTGAGTTGTGAGTCGTGAGTGGTGAGTGAGGGCGATGCGGGGGATTACGACTAACAACTCACAACTCACGGCTCTCGGCTCGACCCACAACTCACGACTCAGCTGTCACGACTCGCTCCGCAGTCCGGCAAGTCCCTGCTCGACCTCTCGGCGCAGCGCGGTGCGGAAACCCATCGCGTC
>JADYYN010000082.1 GCA_020853635.1 Gemmatimonadaceae bacterium | reverse complement strand
GCGCGCGTGTTCTCGGTGATCGACTGGTCCTCGAACCGCACCTTCTTGGTGCCGGCGTCGAGCACGACGTTCTCGAGGATGGTGCCGAACATCTCGGTGGTCGCGAAGATGTCGGGCTCCTGCTCCTTGGAGAGGTTGATCACCTTCGCGTAGCAGCCACCTTCGAAGTTGAAGGTGCCGTTGTCGCTCCAGCCGTGCTCGTCGTCGCCGATGAGCCCGCGCTCCGGGTCGGCCGAGAGCGTGGTCTTGCCTGTGCCGGAGAGACCGAAGAACAGCGCCGTGTCACCTGCCGGCCCGATGTTGGCCGAGCAGTGCATGGAGAGCACGCCCTGCTTGGGCAGCAGGTAGTTCATCACGGTGAACATGGACTTCTTGAGCTCGCCGGCGTAGCGCGTGCCACCGATGAGGATCATGCGCTTGGCGAGGTTGAGCACGATGAACGTGCTCGTGCGCGTGCCGTGCTTGGCCGGATCGGCCTGGAACTCGGGCGCGTGCAGGATGGAGAAGTTCGGTGCGAAGGCGGCGAGCTCGGTGAGCGCGGGCCGGATGAACATGTTGCGCACGAAGTTCGCGTGCCACGCATTGGGCGTGACGTAGCGGCAGGAGAGGCGGTAGGCCGCATCGGCGCCGCAGTAGAGATCCTCGACGAACAGTTCGTCGAGCCCGTTGAGATACCCACGCACGTCGGCGAGCAACGTCTCGAAGTGCGCCTCGCTGATGGGCTGGTTGACCTTGCCCCAATCGACGTCGGCTTCGGTGGACGGCTCCTTCACGACGAACTTGTCGTTGGGCGAGCGGCCGGTGTGCGGCTTGGTGACCGCGACGAACGGGCCCATGTGGGCGAGTTCGCCCTCGTTGCGACGGATCGCGGCCTGGATGAGCTCAGGCGCTTCGAGGTTCCAGCGGACGGTGCCCTTCGGTGAGAGGCCCTGCGCGGAGAGACCGGTGGTGCTCTCGCGGACGGGGGCGGCGGTTGTCGTCATGGGAGGATTCGGTGGGAATGAAGGTCGGACTCAGAGACGCGGCGCCTGGACGTTGCCATTCGACCGCTGTTGTGCATCGATGACGGCGACCGCCGCCATGTTGACGATCTCCTGCACGTCGGCGCCCTGTTCCAGCACGTGCACAGGGTGCTGCATACCGACGAGGATGGGGCCGATCGCCGTGGCCCCGCCCAACTGGGTCAACAACTTGTACGCGATGTTGCCGGCACTGAGGTTCGGGAAGATCAAGACGTTCGCCGCCTCCTTGAGGGCACTGAACGGGTAGCGACCCGCCAGCACCTCCTCGGAGAACGCCGTGTCGGCCTGCATCTCGCCGTCCACGATGAGCGATGGGTCCCGGAGCCGCAAAAGCCGTACCGCCTCGGCCACCTTGGCGGCCTCAGGGTGCTTCACCGAGCCGAAGTTGGAGAACGAGAGCATGGCGATCTTCGGGGAAATCCCGAAGGTCCGCGCGAGACCCGCCGCCGACCACGCGATGAGCGCGAGCTGCTCCGCAGTCGGATCGATGTTCACCGTGGTGTCGCCGAAGAACACCACGTGCTTCTCGAACACCAGCATGTAGAGGCCCGACGCCAGCCCCACGCGCGGATGTGCGCCGATGACCTCGAGCGCAGGGCGCACGGTCTCGGGGTAGTGCTTGCCGATGCCGCCGACCAACGCGTCGGCATCACCCACGGCGACCATCACCGAGCCGAACGTCGTCGCACGGCTGATCCGCTGATTGGCCTCCACCAGTGACATGCCTTTGCGCTGCCGCCGCTGCCACAGGTGCTGCGCATACCGGTCGCGGCGCTTGGACGCGCCCGGCTCTTCGAGTGTGATGCCGTCGAGCGGGATGCCCAGCTCTTCGGCCATCGCGCGCACGCGGTCGACGCGGCCGAGCAGGATGGGCTGCGCGATGGCTTCGTCCACGAGGATCTGTGCCGCGCGGAGGATCTTGGGATCCTCGCCCTCGGGGAACACGACGCGCTTGGGTTCCTGCTGCGCGCGTGAGATGAGGCCGCGCATGATGCCGCGCGCGCGACCGAGTCGCGCCTCGAGGCGATCGCGGTACTCGTCGAGGTCGATGAACTCCTTCGCCACGCCGCTCGCCACCGCCGCCCACGCGACGGCCGGGGCGACGCGCAGCAGCGCACGCGGATCGAAGGGGAAGGGGATCAGGTACTCGGGGCCGAACTTCACGTTGGTCAGCCCGTACAGCGCCGAGAGACTTTCCGGCACGTCTTCCTTGGCGAGCGCGGCGAGCGCACGCGTCGCGGCCATCTTCATCTCCTCATTGATCTCCGTCGCGCGGGCATCAAGCGCGCCGCGGAAGATGAACGGGAAGCCGAGGACGTTGTTGACCTGGTTCGCGTAGTCGGAGCGGCCGGTGGCGATGATGGCGTCGTCGCGGACGGCGCGCACCTCGTGCGGCAGGATCTCCGGCACCGGATTGGCGAGCGCGAAGATGATCGGGTGTGGCGCCATCCCCTTGACCATTGCACCGGTCACCGCGCCGGCGACCGAGAGGCCGACGAACACATCGGCCCCGACCAGTGCATCGGCGATGGTGCGCGCGGAGGTCTCGGCCTGGAAGCGCGCCTTGTACGGGTCCATGTCATCGACCCGTCCCTTGTAGATCACGCCTTTGCGGTCGCACATGAGGATGTGCTCGCGCTTCACTCCCAGCCGGATGTAGTGCTCGGCCGTAGAGATAGCGGCGGCACCGGCGCCCGAGAACACGACCTTCACCTGCGCGATGTCCTTGCCCGAGACCTCGAGGGCATTGAGCAGCGCGGCGCCGGAGATGATGGCGGTGCCGTGCTGGTCATCGTGGAAGACCGGGATCTTGAGCGTCTTCCGGAGCGTCTCTTCGATGTAAAAGCAGTCCGGGGCCTTGATGTCCTCGAGGTTGATGCCACCCACGGTGGGCTCGAGGAGCTGGCAGAACTTGATGACGTCGTCGGGGTTCTCGGAGCCGACTTCGAGGTCGAACACGTCGATGTCGGCGAACTGCTTGAAGAGGTTGCCCTTGCCTTCCATGACCGGCTTGCCGGCCAGCGCCCCGATGTTGCCGAGGCCGAGGACCGCGGTGCCGTTGGTGACGACCGCGACCAGGTTGCCCTTGGCGGTGTACTTATACGCGTCGTCGGGGTTGGCCTTGATCTCAAGGCAGGGCTCGGCGACCCCGGGGGAGTAGGCGAGCGCGAGGTCGCGCTGATTGGTCAGCGGCTTGGTCGGAACGACGGCGATCTTGCCGGGCCGGCCGCGCGCGTGGTAGTCGAGGGCGTCCTCTCTTCTCATCCAGCTAAATCTAGTGGCTCCATTGGGATGCGGCAGTCCGACCGGGGTCTGGAGGCGGTCGGAGGGGACTCGGGAACCGCTGGGGCGGGGCCGGCGTACTGCTCGTGGGGTCCGCAGTTGTTTCTGCCATGGAGTCTAGGTAGTCATTCGGATATGACGTTCACTCTTCGACCCGCTAACCGACCGGTCCGCGCATACGTGCGTGGCCCGTTGGCGCGCGCGTCGGCGGCCGTGTGGCTGGTCCTCCAGCTCCTGATCGTGGGTGGGTTGCCGATCATGGACGCGGGGATCGAGCACCGCGAGGTGGTCGCGCACTGGGAGGACGTCACCGACGACCGCTGCCCGCCGGTGCATGGCGGGACTGAGTGTGTGCTGCACCAGACGATCACGAGCGGTGCCGCACCGGTGCTCGTGACGTTGGCGTTCGATCAGGATCTGCAGCAGTCTGACGCGTCGCGGCCCGTCGAGGCTGATCGCGTCGTGCGCGTGGGGTACGCCACGCGACTGCACAGCCGCGGGCCCCCCGCGGCGTGACGTAGGGCCGCGCTCCGGCGCGGCGCGGTGGTCGAGCGATCGTCCGCTCCCACCTTCGTAGGGCATCCCCCACAACCCTCTGGAGACGCCATGTCGGCGTTCCGTAGCGCGCGCGGCGCAGTGGCTGCCGTCGCGATCATCTGTCTTTCCCCGCTCGGGTTCGCGTCGGGGCTGGGCGCGCAGCAGGTGCACGTCGAGGTCGCGGGCATCGTGACCGTGGCGGGCTCGGGTGTCGCATTGCCCGCGGCCACCATTCGCATCGTCGAGTTGCATCGCGATGCGCGGTCGCACGAGGACGGGCGGTTCGTGTTCGCGGCGGTGCCCGCCGGGCGGTACCAACTCGTGGTGCAGCGCATCGGGTATCGTGCGGTCCGCGAGGAACTGGTGGTCGGGACGATCCCGGTTCGGTTGACCATCGCGCTGCGTGAAGCGCCGGTGCAGCTCGCGGCCAGCGTGGTGACCGGGCAGATCTCGGAGCGCGGGTCGGCCGATGCAATCACGGCGACGAGTGTGTTGAGCGACGCCAAGCTCGAACGGCGTCTCGACGGCACGCTCGGCGCCACGGTAGCGGGCACGCCGGGCGTCGCCGTCACGTCGATGGGGCCGGCGACCGCGCGTCCCGTGTTGCGCGGCATGAGCGGTGACCGCGTGCTCATTCTTGAGGACGGTATGCGGCCGGGTGATCTCTCGAGCACGTCGATGGATCACGCGGTGGCGATGGATCCACTCACCGCGCAGAAGATCGAGGTAGTGCGCGGGCCGATGTCGTTGCTCTACGGCTCGAGCGCGTTGGGCGGTGTGGTGAACATGATCCGGCAGGAAGTGCCCACTACACTCGCCGAGCACCTCCACGGCACGCTAAGCGCGCAGGCGAGTTCGGCCAACTCAGGTGGCACAATCGGAGGATACGCGGAGCTTCCGCTGTTCGGGCTCACCGTGCGCGGTGAGGGCAGTGCTCGCATGGCGGGGGACATGCGGACCCCGGTTGGGACGCTCAACAACACCGACGTGCAATCGGCGAACGCGAGTGTGGGCGCGTCGTTGGTGAAGGACTGGGGCTACACCGGTGTGTCGTATCGCTTCTTCACCAATGATTATGGGCTCCCTGGCGGGTTCGTCGGCGCGCATCCCAACGGCGTCGACATCTCGATGACACGGCACATGGTGCGCAGCGAGACGGACTGGCATCCGCAGGACGGCCGGTTCGAGAGCGTGAAGGCCTCGCTGAGCTTCACGGACTACGAACACTCGGAGCTCACCAACAGCGGCAACGTGGCGGTGCGGTTCGAGCAGTTGATGTCGGTGGGCGAGTTGGTGGTGCGGCATCGTCCGCTCGGGCCGCTCGCGTCGGGCGCGTTCGGACTGCGCGCGCAGTACCGGGACATCACCACGGCCGGTGCGTTGCGCACGCCGTCGACGTCGGATTGGTCGGCGGCGGGCTTCGTGATCGAGGAGGCGGATGTCGGCGCGCTGCGGCTCCAGGCCGGTGCGCGATATGACGTCGCGCAGTTCACGCCGCTTGAGCGCGCCGAGGTCACGGTGGGCACGGATACCATCCCGGCGGCCGAGCGCACGTTCGGCGCGCTGTCGGCGTCAGTGGGGGCGCTCTACAAGTTCGAGAACGGTCTGCGGCTCGGGGCGAGTGCATCGCAGTCGTATCGCACGCCGGACTTCAACGAGTTGTACTCCGACGGGCCGCATCTCGCGGCGTATTCATACGACGTGGGCAATCCGCGGATCCGTCGTGAGACGGGACTCGGCGCGGAGATGTTCGCGCGATTGGAACGCGAACGGTTGCGTGTGGAGGTGGCCGCGTTCACCAACCGGATGGACGGCTACATCTTCCCGCGCAACACCGGCGAGCTCGGTCGGCAGGGCGAGCGCTGGAAGTTCCAGTACGTGAACGAGGATGCGACGCTCGTCGGGGCGGAAGGCGAGTTCGAATGGACGCTCGCGCAGCACATCGTGCTCGACGGCACGATGTCGTACGTCCGCGGGACGATCCGCGGCGACCGCGATACGATCCCCGGCATCAACGGCGAGCCGGATGTGCTCGAGTCGCAGTACCTGCCGTTGATGCCACCGCTCAACGGCCGCGTGGGGCTGCGTCATGAGACGCCACGCTGGTCGTTCGGCGGTACGATGCGTTGGGCCGCGGCACAGGAGCGGCTCGGCGATTTCGAGACGGTGACCGACGCGTACGCGACCGGCGACGTCTTCGCCGGGTGGCGCCTGCTGGTCGGTGGCCGGTTGCACAGCATCACTCTCAAGGTCGACAACGTGCTCGACACCGAGATCCGCGATCATCTCTCGCGGACGAAGGACATCATCCCGGAGACGGGACGCAACATCTCGCTCCTGTATCGTGTGCAGTTCTGAGTGCACTCCTCGTTGCAGTTCTAATCCGTTCCCCATCCATCAGAGGTCATTTCCAATGCATCAGATGTTCTCCATCACCCGTCGTCGTTTCGCCGCGCTCGCCATCGCCGCCCTCGCGCTCAGCGCGGGCGCGTGCAAGGACTCCACGTCGCCCGAGGCCGAGCCGGAAGTGGTGACGATGCGCATCACGCCGGCCGGTGGCGCCGCCGTGACCGTGAGCTCGACCGGTGCTGTCACCGGGACGCTCTCCGTGCCCGCCGCCGGCACCCGTGCATTCACCGTCGAGTTCCTTAATGCCGCTGGCGAGCCCGACCCCGTCGTCGATGGGTCGACGTTCCAGGTGTCGGTGGCGCCGGGCGCCGGCATCACGTTCGTGCGCACCGGTCCGTTCGCGGGTACGCTGACGGCGGGTGCGGCGGGTACGGTGGCCGTGCAGTTCGGTCTCCTGCACATCGAGGAGAATCACAACGACTTCGGTCCGTTCACGGTGAACGTGTCGGTGTCGGCGCCGGCGCCATGAGCGCAGCCGTCGCGTCAGCGCGTCGTGTCAGCGTGACGCGTTGATCAAGGCCTTGGCGCGGTCCCGGGCGTCGAGCGCGTGCACAGGAAGCACGAGCAGGTCGCCCGGGATCGCCCAGCGGAGCAGTCGCGCCACCCCGTCGGTCTCATCGACGGACTCTTCGATGGTGTCATGCGCCGCACCGAGTGCCAGCAGTTCGTCGCGGATGAGTGCGGGAACCTCGCCGGGGGCGCGGCCGCGCAAGTACCCAT
>JADYYN010000081.1 GCA_020853635.1 Gemmatimonadaceae bacterium | reverse complement strand
TCCGCCACCAGGCGCTGGTCGAGCTGATCAACCCTCCGGCTCCGTACGCCAAGGGCGAGCAGCTCGTGCTCGACAACGAGCGGCTGGTGCTGGCGTGATCGCCGTCAAGTACGGCGGAGCGATGGTCACCCTGCCGCTCCGCAACGCCACCATGCGCAACGACGTGCGACGCAACTACCGGGACTGGCGCCAGACTCACGACCGGTACGACGCTCGCGCTCACGCCACGCTGACCGCGCTGTGGTACACGGTGAACACCCATCCGCATGTGTCGATCCGGGCGCTGTGGTGATGGACGAGCACGGCAACCCATCGGCGCAGGAACTGCTCGACATCATCGACCGCGCACGCGCTGAACGCGTGCAGCGCGAAGCCATGGATCGCTACTGGCAGTCGGTGTGCGAAGCGCTACCGAAGCCGTCCGAATGGCCGTGCACGGCTGACCGTCGATGCATGGCAAGTCATCACATCGAAGGCTGCCCGATCTGGTTCGCCGAAATAAAGAAGGGAAAGAAGTGAACCCAACACGACAGCTACTCGACGCGCTCCCGAGCGCGTCGGACACCTACCCGGAGATGCTGAACGTCCAGAACGGCTACGGCTGTCGACGCGCGGAGGATCTCGAGGAGGAGATCGCCCTCGCGTTTGAGGAGATCGACATCCTGCGTCGCGTGCTGGTCGTCGCGATGGCATGGGACCACGAGCGCTACGCGATGCACGGCAACACATCCGACGCGTCACGCTTGCACTACGAGGCGCGTTCTGACGTGGCGCTCGTCAAGCCGGTGTCGGTATCCAACGCTGTGCAACGATGCATCGACGCCGATTGGTTCGGCCGATGAGCGCGCCCGATTACCCGAACGTCAACACGCTGTCTGACTGGTACGGCGTGAGAGACGACTTCCCCGGCAGCGCTGCTCTCGCGGACGCCTGCGCCGGCAAGGCCGACGACAGCGTGCCGGAAGCGGTGCGAGCGTGGCGCGAGGTCGCCCGACTCCGTCAATGGAAGGCCGAAGCGAACGACGTGCTCGCCGCGTGGGAAGGCGTCTGGATGATCGCCGGACAGCCGTGGCGACGCGGCGAAACCCAGGCGCAAGCCGTGGCACGCGAAGTGCAGCGGTTGCGCAGCGAGGTCGCCGCATGGATGAACGGCGTTGCCGACGTCGTCGAGCCGCTCGGCTACGACCGCGGCGCGGCGTGCGGTCCGGCCGACCTGCTGCCCGGGCTGACCGAGCTTCGTGCGCACGACCTGGAGATGACTCGCCGACTCCACGAATGTGTAGAGGCCCGGCGGTACCTGTACGAGCGCCTCGCGCTGAACAAGCGGGTGGACCACCATGTCGACTGAGGTTCGCCGCAACGGCCAAGGGGCGTGGTGCGTCTACGTGCGTGGGAACTTCATCAGCGACCACGCCACGCACGGGGCTGCCAGGATCGCCGCCCAACAGATCGAACGGGCAGAATCGCTCGCGCCGGACGGCAACGATCGCCGCCCGTGCACGTGCGGCAACCCATGGATCGACAGCTACGTACACCGCACCGACGGGGCGTGCTTTCACGTCGCAAGCGTGGAGTGGTGATGCTGCGCTCAACGCCACGACGGTCACTCAAGCTCCGACGGTGCCGGTGCGGCGTCGTGATCCTGCCGGGCGACGACTACGTCGAGCTCGTCATCTCGCCGGACCACGGCGACGTGGGGAACGCCGGCTGGTGGCGCGACGCTGAGTGTCGACCGTGCGCAGTTCGCGCCGAAAGGTGGCCGGCGTTCGACGGTGCGGTGGTTCAGCGATGACCGGTCGCGGTCGTCCCTCTGTCGGCCCCGTCATCACCGTCCGTATCCCCGCCGACGTGCTCGCCCGCCTGGACGCCGAAGCGGCCCGCCAGGGCATCACCCGCGCCGAGCTCGTGCGCGACATCTTGAAGGAGAAGGTCGGATGAGCGCCGTCTACGTCGTTTCTCGCGGCTCGTACAGCGACTACCGGGTTGAGTTCGCGTGCACCACCGAACAGGCCGCCAACGACGCTGCCGCGAAGCTCAATGCCCTCGCTGGCAGCTCGTACGAGCCGTACGAGGTCGAGGAGTTGCCGCTGGTCGATAGTCCCGACCAGGTCGGCGCCACGGTTCGATACATGGCGCACACTGACCGCGACATCGTCCGGGAGTGGTCGTACACGGAGTACGGCGTCATCAGTGAAGTTGAGGACGAACTGGCTGAGACCAGCTTTCCGGTCGGCAAGGGCTGGCGCGCGACGGCCGCTTCCCCTGATCGTGCCCGCAAGATCCTCGCCGACAAGCTCGCGCAGCTCCGGGCCGAAACCGAGCTCGACCCGCAGCCCTGACCCCGGACGCGAAGAAGACCCCCCGTCGCCCGAAGGCAACGGGGGGTCTCTTGGCACCGACGCGAGGGGGAAAGCGTCGGAGATCAGGTGGGTGCGGGGTAGAGGCGCACCTCGACGCGCCGGCCCGACCACGGGATCGGCATCGAGTCCGACGTGCGGATCAGGCGGGGCTCGAGCCGGAACACGTCGCCGTACGTGTCGAGCGTCCCGCCCCATGCGG
>JADYYN010000080.1 GCA_020853635.1 Gemmatimonadaceae bacterium | reverse complement strand
CGACCTTCCGGCGGAGTACCCGTTCCATCACTCCTCGAGATCCGTCGTGGCGAAGGCCGTTGCGGTCGTGGGTCCTCCCGAACGTTGTGCGAGCATGCCCTGCCGCGCAACGCGCCCTGCGCGGGTTCTGGTCCGCGGTGCGTGCCATCTTGTTCGGCGCGGCACTGGTCGGGCTGGTCGCGACAGCCGCGAGCTGGTGCGCGCGCCGTCTGACGAGTCCCGCAGCTCCAGCAAGCGCCGCGTGGGGGGGGGACGTGCAGCCTGAGAGGCAACCGGCAGAGGATGAGAATCGGCCAGCGTCGGCGGGCCACCCTTCTCAGGCTGATCCTCGAGGTCGCCCCCCTCGCGTGCCCGTCCTGCCAGAGTCCCATGCGCATCGTCGCCTGCAACACGCAGGCGTAGGTGATCGACCGGATCGTTGCGCAGCTCAGCATCCGCGCGGCGACCGCGGTCGCGCCATTCGTTCACCGGAGACTCGACCGACCCCGACGGAATCCCGCATCCCGCACGAGCGAGGTAAGTGCCGGACCGGGCAGGACTTCCGTGCCACGGGACCGGGCGCGATATGGCAACGGGGCGTGCAATCCCGTATAATCTCCGCGGAAGGACTCTGCGCATTCGCGCTGCCCGAGCCGGATCCCCTCCGCCCCGCGCCTCATGATCTTCAAGAAGCTCTTCAGTGCCCTTCGCGGTCAGCTGAACAAGATCGCCAACTTCTTCTTCGAGGCCGATCCCATCGCCGTGATGCAGCTCGAGGTCGACCAGGCCACGGAGCGACTGAAGGAAGGGCGCAAGGGACTCGAGATCTATCGCGGTCTCGTGGAGTCCGTTGCGCGACAGGTCGCTTCAGGCAAGGCCAACGCCGTTCAGCTCGAGGCGCAGATCAAGGCGCACCTCAAGGCGGGCAACCGCGACGTGGCGGCGCAGCTCGCGGTGCAGCTTCAAAAGGCGCAAGCCGAGCTCGCGGCCAACGAGGCGCAGGTCGAGCAACACGAGACCGCGTACCAGAACAACCTGCTGAAGATCCAGAAGGCGAACAAGGACATCGTGAAGGTGCGCGAGAAGATCCAGAAGTACGACGCCGAGCTCCGCATGTCCGCGGCGGAGGCGGAGATCGCGTCCATCTCGGAATCGTTCGACATGAACGTCACGACCGATTTCGGGCAGATCGAGTCGGTGATCCAGCGGCAGATCGACCAGAACCGCGGCCGCACGCGCGTCGCCACGGACATGTCGTCCAAGGGCGTCGAGGCGATCAAGGCCGAGGCGGCCGTGGAGCGCGCGATGGCGGAGGACATCCTCTCGAAGTTCGAAGTACAGCTCGGACTCAAGTCGCCCGAGACGACCCCGGTGAACGAGGCGCCCAAGCGCCTCGGCCCGATGACCGACTCGAACGGCTGATCCCGCTTTCTCACGCACTCCCACCGCTGCCGACCCTCACCGACCACTCCTCACATGGCCAGACCGAAGCCGACGTTCTTCCTCGCGATGCTCGTGGTGGTCGCTGCCCTCATCTACGCCGGGGTCAATCGCTTCAGCGGCAAGCCGATGTTCGGCGGTGCGGGCCTCTCGGCCGACGAGATGGCCGACATGAAGGGCGGCACCGAGGCCCCCGATGACGCGAGCCTCACGACGGTGAAGGAGTACAGCTACGTCGCCGGCACGCGGCTTCCCGAGGTGCGTGGTACCTCGGCGTACACGCCGATGGTCGACAACACCGTGCGGCTGGCGTTGAACGTGTGGGCGGGATGGGCGCCGCTCATCGTGGCCAATGACGGCTTCGCGGCAGGGAAGGTCTGGAAGGCGCCAGGCGGCAAGACGTTCAAGCTCGAACTCGTGCTGATCGACGACCCGATCGCGATGCGCGACGCGTATGCGTCGGGCAAGGTGCACATCGGCTGGGCCACGCTCGACATGCTCCCGCTCTTCGTCGAGCAGTTGCGCAAGGATTCGCGGACGATGCCGCGTGTCTTCCAGCAGGTCGACTGGTCCAACGGCGGCGACGGCATCGTCTGCCGATCGACGATCAAGAACGTCGCCGACATGCGCGGCAAGACGGTCGTGCTCGCGCAGAACTCGCCCTCGCACTTCTTCCTGCTCAACACGCTCATCGCGGCCGGCATCCAGCCGACCGAAGTGCGCTACAAGTTCACGCAGGACGCCTTCCAGGCCGCCGCCGCATTCAACGCCGACCGTTCCGTCTCGTGCGTCGTGAGCTGGGCACCCGACATCTACAACCTGGCCGACGTCGCGACCAACCGGATGCTCGTGAACACCCAGACGGCGAACAAGCTCATCGCCGACGTGTGGTTCGCACGTGCCGACTTCGCGAAGGACCACCCGGCCATCATCGAGGGCCTCGTGCGCGGGATCTTCGACGCGATGGAGTCGCTCAAGCTGCCCGAGACGAAGAACGTCGCGGCGCGCCTCATGGCGACCGGCTACTCGATCCCCGAGCAGGATGCACTCGGGATGCTCGCCGACGCACACTCGACGAACTACGCCGAGAACCGCGATTTCTTCCTGAACCAGAACAACCCGACGAACTTCGAGCGGACCTGGAACACCGCGTACTTCCTCTACAAGCGGATCGGCAGCGTCACGGGCACCCCGGTGCCGTTCGATCAGGTGATGGACTTCTCGGTCATCAAGAAGCTGGGCGATGAGCCGGCCTACGCGAATCAGAAGAACGAGTATCAGGTCCAGTTCGTGCCGACGTCGGCATCGGCACTGCAGGCCGAGAGCGAGGCGATCCTCACCAAGACCATCGTCATCCAGTTCTCGCCGAACTCGTCCAACCTCGAGCTCAAGGTCAAGAAGGCGGTCGGTGCGAACATCGTCGAGGAGCTGTACGACCCGAATGCGCCGTTCGTGGTCGAGGAAGCCGGTCGCATGTCGGGTCAGTTCGGCGCGGCGCGGATCGTCATCGAAGGACACACGGACGGGTCAATGAGGGGATCCGGTGGTGTGACCGCGACCGACGTGCAGGCCCTCTCGCTCGAGCGCGCGAACGCCGTGAAGCAGGCGCTGCTGCGGAAGTTCCCCACGCTCCAGCCCAACCAGTTCACGACCGTCGGGCTCGGTTGGGATCGCCCGGCTGATCCGGGCGATGTCGGGAATCACGCGAAGAATCGTCGCGTGGAGATCAAGGTGTATCCCATCGAGAGCAAGTAAGGAGCGCACGGTGGCCACGCCGGCAGCGGGCCGACCCACTGCGCTGCGAGTCGAACCGACCCCCATGGCCCGCCGCGCCCTCGGCGTGTCGGGCGTGGTGGCGGTCCTCCTGCTCTGGTGGGGGCTCACGTTCGGCGCGACGCCGGAGTCGCGCGTCATCTCGCCCGTGCTGCTCCCCAGTCCGCTCGAGGTGCTGCGCGGCCTCCCCTCGCTGTTCACGGAACGTGCCCTGATCGAGAGCATCGCCGCGACGCTCAAGCGCGTGATCAGTGGTTTCGGTCTCGCCGTGCTCGTCGGCGTGCCGCTCGGCATCGTGGCCGGCGCGTACCGCCGGTTCGATGCCGCGACCACGCCGCTGTCGCTCTTCGCGCGCAACGTCCCCGTCGCGGTGCTCATCCCGCTCACGATCCTGTGGTTCGGGATCGACGAACTGCAGAAGACGATGTTCATCTTCATCGCCACCATGCCGTTCGTGTTCCACGATGCGGCGCGCGCGGTGGGCGGGGTGCACCAACGCTATGTCGAGACCGCCGAGACGCTCGGGGCGTCGCCGTGGCAGGTACTCAGCAAGGTCCTCGTGCCGCTCGCCATGCCCGGCATCTACTCGAGCCTGCGCAGCCTGTTCGGCCTTGCGTTCGGCTACATCATGCTCGCCGAGCTGGTGAACGCGGAGCATGGACTCGGCTATCTGCTCATGACCAGCCAGCGCCGCGGACTGAACGAGCACATCTTCGCCATCCTTCTCCTCATCGGACTGCTCGCGTTCAGCATCGATCGCGTGTTGCTGTTCTTCGAGCGCGGACTGTTCCCGCATCGCGAGGCGGCCGAGTGAGCGCCGGGAGACCCGAGCACACCGCACCGGTGACTGGGACACCGGTGACCGCGCCGCCGGAGACCGCGTCGCCGGGCACCATGCCCGGGGTGCCGACCCCCCAGGCGCCGCCTGCGCCGCCGGTCGTCCGGTTCGACGGCGTGACCAAGATCTACGCGAACGGCTACGTCGCGATCAAGGATGTCACGTTCACGGTCGAGGACACGCCAGAGAAGATGGAGTTCGTCACCATCCTGGGACCGTCGGGGTCGGGCAAGTCGACGATCCTGCGCCTCATCGCCGGCCTGGCGCCGCAGTTCCCCGCAACGCGGGGGATCGTGCACGTCGGCGGGCGGCCGGTCGCCGGCCCCGGTGCCGATCGTGGCATGGTCTTCCAGGACTACACCTCGTTCGACAATCGCACCGTCCTCGAGAACGTCGCCTTCGGTCTCGAGTGCCGAGGCGTGAGCGAGGAACTGCGCTTCGAGCTCGCGCGTGACTGGATCGCCAAGGTCGGACTCGATGTGACCCGCGACGCCGACAAGTACCCGCACCAGCTCTCGGGTGGCATGCGCCAGCGCGTCGCCATCGCGCGCACGCTCATCCTCAAGCCGAGGATCGTCCTCATGGACGAACCGTTCGGCGCACTGGACCCGCGCACCCGGCTCAACATGCAGGATCTGCTGGTGTCGCTCGCGAAAGAAGCGCAGGCGACGGTCTTCTTCGTCACCCATTCCATCGAGGAAGCCGTCTTTCTCGGCGACCGCACGTTCATCGTCTCGTCGGCACCGGGGACCATCCTCCAGCAGCTCCGTGTGCCGCCGCCCGACGAACCGGCGCGCGCGATGCAGCGACGGCCCGAGTTCATGGAGGTCGTGCACTCCATCCGCGAGACGATGAACACGCTCGAGAGTTCGACGCGCGGGGGAGACCAGTAGTGCCGTCGGCCAACACGCACAGCGCGGGACTCATGCAGTACCTCAAGCATGGGTTCCTCTATCGGTGGAACCTCCTGCTGTTCTTCGGCGGTGCCGGCCTCGCGCTCCTGTCGCCGTGGCCCGACGCGATGATCCCCATCCTTGCCGGGCTGGAACTGGCGTATCTCACCTCCCTTGTCGCGATGCCCCGATTCCGTCAGGGGGTCGACGCGAAGGTCCTGAGTGGCGCCCGCGCGCGTGTCTCCGCGAGCGGCTCGGCGACGACCCAGGATTCACTCCAGCGCATGGTCGAAGGGTTGCCCGTCGCCGCACTCAAGCGCTTCGTTTCACTGCGGCAGCGCTGTGCCGAGATGCGCGCCATCGCCACCGGCGTGCGCGGGCAGGCCGCGAGTTCGTCCGACTCCGCCGAGTCGATCCGCACGCCCGCGCTCGATCGCCTCTTGTTCCTGTTCCTCAAGCTGCTCATCTCGCAGAACGGACTTGAGCGTTTCCTCCGGAGCACGAGCGAGGCCGAGCTCTCGCTCCGCGTGGGAGATGTGAAGGAGCGACTCTCCGCCGCGCAGGCGACGCAGGAGGAGCGACTGGTCCGCTCGCTGGCCGACAGTCTCGCCGATGCCGACCTGCGGCTCGAGAACTATCGGAAGAGCATGCGCGACGCGGAGTTCGTCGCGGTGGAGCTCGATCGGATCGAGACGAAGATCCATGCCCTCACCGAGATGGGGGTGAGCCGGCAGGATCCCGACGCGCTCAGTCACCAGGTCTCCGCCGCTGCGGAGAGCATGCAGCAGACCGAGCTCGCGGTGGACGAGCTGCGACATCTCACCGGACTCGCCGACCACCTGCAGGAACCGCCGGCGATCCTCGAAGCCGACCTCAGCAAGTTGTTGATCCGTGGCCGCTGACCCCGCCGATCCGACCGTTCCTCGCGCGAAGGCGAAGCTCCCTGGCTGGTATCCTGCCTGGGCGCGCCAACTCGCGGAACTCTATTCGTCGCGCACCACCTCGACGTTCGTCCTTCACGGGAACACGTACGACCTCGTGCCCCTTGCCGACGTCGATGCCGCCGACCGCGCACCCTTCGGGAGCGTCACCGACTTCCTCGCCGAGCAGATGTTCGGGCAGTGGGACGTCGTACTCAACTACGATCTCGGGCGCGGGCTCCGCGTGCACGCCGGCCGCGACGAGAAGCGCCTCAAGGCGATGGTCAGTCTCGCGACGAGGCGGATCGGTGACCTCTCGACCGTGAAGAACGATCCGACGGTCGTGTTCGCCCTGCTCGACGTCATCGTACGCGAGAACATCATGGCCGCGCCGGAGAAGCAGCTCCGACTCGCGGTGATCGTGAACCATGCCTCGTACCTCTTTCCCGCCGGTGAGCCGGGCCGCCAGAGCTTCTCGGCGGCGGGTATGGCCGTCTCGGTGCTGAACTGGGCGACGAGTCCGCATGTCCGGGGTCTCGACATGGCGTTCGTGCTCATCGACGAGCGCCGCAGCGACATGAGCGACCGCGTCAGCGGCAACCCGTTCGTCTCGTCGATCGAAGTCGCCATGCCAGACGAGGCCTCACGACTCGCCTTCGTGCGCGATCTCGCCGCGCGAGACGACGCCCTCAAGGCGAAGTGGGAGTCGGGCTCGGACTACGCTCCCGAGCAGCTCGCGACCCTCACGGCGGGGATGAACCTCAACGACATCGCGGTGATCATCAACACCGCGCTCGACGGGGGCCAGCGGCTCGACGCGGGGTTCTTCAGGGCGACGAAGAAGCGGCTGATCGAACGCCAGTGCAACGGCCTCCTCGAGTTCGTGGAGCCCCGATGGCGGCTCGACACCGTGATCGGTCACGAGGCCGCCAAGCAACGTTTGCGCGACGATGCCGTCCTGCTGGCGCGTGGCGAGCTCGACTCGATCCCGATGGGGTACCTCCTCTGCGGTCCGGTCGGGACCGGCAAGTCGTTCCTCGCGATGTGTTCGGCTGCGGAGATCGGCATTCCCTGCGTGATGCTCAAGAACTTTCGCTCGAAGTACGTCGGTGAGACCGAGGGCAACCTGGAACGCGTCCTCTCGGTGCTCCGTGCGATGGGCCCGGTGATGGTCATCATCGACGAGGCGGACGCCGCGCTGGGCGATCGCGACACCGAGGGCGATTCGGGTACATCGAGTCGCGTGTTCGGGATGATCGCGACTCAGATGGGCGACACACGGTATCGCGGCCGCATCGTGTGGATGCTGCTCACCGCGCGCCCGGATCTGCTTCCGATCGACATCAAGCGGCAGGGTCGAGCCGAAGTGCACATTCCGCTGTTCTATCCGATGACGGACCACGAGCTCCGCCAGATGTGCGTCATGCTCGCGAAGAAGCTCGGGACGTCACTCGCGCCGGAGGATGTGCCGACGATGCCAGCTGGCGGGGTGCTCTCGGGCGCGGACATCGAGGGCATCATCGGGCGTGCGCTGCGGAAGTCGCTGCTCGCCGGATCGAAGCACATCACCAAGGCGGCGCTCGCCGAGGTGGTCGACGGGTTCATGCCGTCAACGCAAGGACTGGAGAAGGAACTGCAAGAGACGGCGGCGATCATCGAGTGCACCGATCGCGAGTTCCTGCCAGCGCCGATGCAGGACAAGCTGGAGAAGACGGGTGGACGGGCGGGGATGCAGGAGCGGTTGACGGCGCTCAAGCAGTTGGTGCAAGCCCGCGCGTAGGTCGGGGTGCAGCTTGATGGCGACGTCGCGTTCGCGCCCGGGATCCTGCGCGAGGGAGATGCGCTGGCCATCCCGAGTGACGCAGCAAGCTCGCTTGCGTTCGATCGGCGATCGGACGCGATTCGCACCGTCCTCTGAGCAGGTGATTCCACTCATGCTGACTCACGCGAAGGTGGTCGTTGCTCTCACCGTGTTCGGCTCGGCGCGCATGGCAGCGCAAGTGCGACCCGACAGCACAGCACCGGAGGCGAGTGTCATCGTCGCGGCGACCTCACGCGAGGACGGCACTCTCTTCATCCTCCGTACGCTCCGCCAGGTCGACCGTTCCGTCAGCCGGCCGCAACTGGACGCGATCGCGGACTCGCTGGTCGCGTTCGTGCTGCGTACTCCGCCGACGGAGGAGAGGATCGAGGCGTTGAATCGGGCAGTGCATTCGCTCGGCTTGTCCGCGATGGATGACGGCCCAGGAGTGCGGTATGCAGGTGCCGCGATCCGCCTGCTCAAGATCGCCGAACTCGGAGACGTCGTTGACGCAGGCGCTGTCTCCTACCTCTCGAGGCTACCCGATCGGACGGAGGCTGTCGCGCTGCTGAGGCGGTGTGCGATGATGGGCAGGATCTCTGCGTTCGTGGCCGTGAGGAACCTCGAGTCGACCACCGGACCTGAGGGGCTGCTGGTGCTCCGGCAACTCTATCAAAGCCGTCAGATCCACTACCCGGTGGCGCTTGAGCATGCGGAGGGCGTGGCTCGTCGCCTGAACTGGGCTCCGCCGCGGCCGAGTTGAGCCAGGCTGATCGAGGGATGCCCGGCGCGACGTCGGGATTTCCTTGGGCGTCAGCGGATCTCGGTGGCGACCCCGCCGCCGCTGCAGAACGTGGTATCAGGCGTATCAGGAACGAGCTACAGCTTGAGGCGAGCCAGCCGCTCGCGAATCCAGGCGGCCAGGTCAGGCTCGCTCAACGATCCAGCCGCGAGCGCGGTCATCGCCTGAACCACCTCGGACTCCGTTGCGTCCAGGTCCTTTCCGTTCAGCCCGAGGAAGATCACGGCGGTCAGGAATGCGGTGCGCTTGTTCCCGTCGTTGCAGGCATGCGCCCTCGCGAGCCCGAACGCATAGGCCGCGGCGAGCGTCGCGAGATCGGCGTCCGGTTCGTAGTGCCACTTCTGCTGCGGGCGCGCCAGCGCTGCCTCAAGCCCGTTCTCGTCGCGTACGCCGGGCAGTCCGCCGTGCTCCCGCAGTTGATCCAGATGCGCTGCGTCAACGACCAGTCGCGG
>JADYYN010000079.1 GCA_020853635.1 Gemmatimonadaceae bacterium | reverse complement strand
TTCGGCAACGAGGACGGCACCGATGCGAGCCTGCTCCTCCTGAGCCTCATCCAGTCCTGCCGCGAACTGGGCGTCAATCCGCTCGTGTACCTCGGCGACGTCATGCGCCGCGTGCGCACGACGTCGAGCGATGAACTCGCCGCGCTGACGCCGCGCGGCTGGAGTGTCGCGGCCGGGCGCGACGAGAAGGTCGCCGCGGCGCGGCGTGAGCTCGGCGAGCTGGTGGGCAGGCTCCACTTCCAGGGCTGAACTCGGTGCTCGGGTCCGGCCCGAAGGCCGCGGCCGCGATCACTCCAGCAGCGCGTCCTTTGGGCTGAGCATGTGCGCTCGACTTCGCCGCCGCTGCTCAGCGACCAAACCGCGTGCCACGGCGGTGCGGCGCGCGTCCGCGTGACCTCAGCGATCGGTCCCCAGTCCGCATGTGGAACGAACGCCCGAGTCCAGGCTGTCGCTAACCCCCTCGATCGGTCGTCCATCGTGGTGTGGTTCGCCGGACAGTTACCTACGTGTAGCGGTTGAATGACTGCTTGTTCCCGAAGGCAGACGCTATAGAGTGAACTGGGTTGCCACCCAACAACCGGTTGCAGCGGACGGCGCTTAGGCGCCGCCGCTGAACCGGGACGTTGGGCGCCCGGGAGTGCCGAGCCACGAATCGCACGATAGGAAACGCCGAGTGAGCACCACGATCCGGACCAGCGAGTCAACCATCCCCATGGAGGTGGGGTCCTGGTGGCAGCGAAACGGGCGAAGAGTCACGGTTGCCGTCCGCCTCGTGCTGGTTCTCTCCGTCGCGCTCGGAGCGGCGTGGTGGTTCCTGCTTGCGCCGGTCGCGGTCACCACGCACACGGTGGCGACCGGGGCGGTCACTGCCGAGGTCATGGGCACCGGCACCCTGGAGGCGCGCACCTCCACGATCGTCGGACCGAAGATCGGCGGGCTGATCGTGCGCATCGCCGCCGACCAGGGGGACCACGTGAAAGCTGGGGCTCTGCTATTCCAGCTGGAGGACAGTGACATCCGGCAACAGGTCGGGATGGCGGAAGCCGAGGTCGCTGCGACGAGCGCGACCCTCGATCGGCTGACAGCCGCGCGGAACGGCGCAAAGGCCGTGCTGGCTCAGGCCAGGATCGACCGCGAGCGGGTCGGCGAGCTGATCGCGACGAACGTGGTGTCGCAGCAGGATCTCGACAAGGCGGTCGAGGCGTTGTCGATTGCCGAATCCGAGATGTCGGTCGCGGAAGCGGCGATCATCGAAGGGCAGAAGCGCTTGATCGCCGCGGAGCGTTCGCTGGAGTACCAGCGTGCCCGCCTGCAGGACACCACGATCGAGGCGCCGTTCGATGCGCTCGTCGTGCGGCGCGACCGCGAGCCTGGCGATGTCGTGACCGCGGGGTCGTCCGTTCTGCAACTCGTGTCGACGGATGAGATGTGGATCACGGCTTGGGTGGACGAAACCGAGCTGGCGCGGCTCGCAGAGGGTCAGCCGGCGCGTGCGGTGTTCCGTTCGGAGCCGAGCGTTGCGTATACAGGCGTGGTGGCCCGCATCGGGCGCGAGGTTGACCGCGAGACACGCGAGATCGTGGTGGACGTGCGAGTGCAGAAGCTGCCCGCGAACTGGGCGGTAGGCCAGAGGGCGGAAGTCTACATCACGGTGGACCGCAGGGAAGGCGTGACCACGCTCCCGGCGGCGCTGATGCTGGTGCGCGGCGACACGACGGGAGTGATGCTGGATCTCGGCGGCGAGGCCAGGTGGCGCGAGATCACGGTAGGCCTGCGCGGACGCGAAAGCACTGAGGTCACCGGCGGCCTGTCGCCCGGTGATGTCGTCGTGAGCTTGGAGGCAGCGGGCTCGGGCCCGCTGCGAGACGGTCGAAGGATCCGACCGAGATGAACCTCGCCGTCCGCGATATTCGGCACAGCCTGGGCCGCTTCGTCCTGACCACGATCGGCGTGGGGATGCTGCTGATGACGGTGATGGGCATGGGCGGCATCTACCGGGGGTTGGTGGATGACGCGCTGGTGGTGACCAGGAGCGTGGGCGCCGACTTGTGGATCGTCCAGCGCGACACGCGCGGACCTTTCGCCGAGATCTCGCGCCTGCCACGCAATCTCGTCGATCGCGTGGCCGCGGTCCCGGGCGTGGTCCATCCGCGCGAGTTCGTGTTCCACACGATCCAGCGGGAGCACCGAGGCGTTCCGTTTCGCATGGCCGTGCTGGGCCTCGGCTGGCCCGCCGACAAGGGCGATGGGCTACCTCTGGTCGCCGGCCGCGTTCTCACGCAAAACCACTACGAGATGATCGCCGACGAGTCGCTGGGACTGGCGCTCGGCGAGCGGCTACGGCTCGGCAAGGACACGTACACGGTAGTCGGGCTGACCAGGGCCATGGTCTCCTCCGGCGGCGACGGCATCGCATGCTTCACCAGCCGCGATGCCCAGGCCATCCAATTCGACGAGGCGGGGGAGTCGACTCGGCTGGAGCGGCAGGCCCGGCGCGCCCGCGCGGCTGAGATCGACTTCGGGCGCACCCAGCCCACCGTGCTGGAACGGGCGTCGGGCTCAAGTCGAGCCATCGCCGCCCTCCCGGGTCGTGCAGTCAGCGCCGTGATCGCGCGTCTCATGCCTGGCGCCGACCTCGACGGGGTCCTCCGCACATTCGATGGCTGGAGCGACGTGACGGTCCACACTGCGGCGCAGCAGGAGGAGCTCCTCTTGAAAGGGACCGTGGACCGCGCCCGCCGACAGATTCTGCTGTTCCGCGTGCTGCTCACCATCATCTCCGCCGTCATCATGGCCCTCATCATCTACACGCTCACGCTCGACAAGCTGCATCCCATCGCCCTGCTCAAGCTGATCGGCGCGCCAAACCACGTCATCGTGGGCCTCATCATGCAGCAGTCCTTGATCATGGGCGCGCTGGCCTACGGCGTAGGCTATCTCGCCGGGCAACAGCTGTTCCCGATGTTCCCGCGGCGCGTGCTGGTGACGAATGGCGACCTGCTCCGCCTGGGCGGGATCGTGCTGGCAATCTCGGTGCTCGCGAGCCTGCTGGGCATCTGGAAGGCCATGCGCGTCGCCCCCAACGAGGCGATCGGCTGACCCGTGGCAAAGGATGATTGACGTCCCATGAACGCCACGCTGGCGCTGGAGACCCGGGGCCTGACCAAGGTTTATGGCCGCGGCCACACGGAGGTGGTCGCCTTGCGCGATGCCTCCGTGCGCGTTCGCCGGGGCGAGATCGCGGCCCTGTTGGGGCCGAGCGGCGCCGGCAAGTCGACGTTCCTGCTCTGCGTCGGCCTGATCAACCCGCCGACCAGCGGGCGCGTCGCGATCGGCGGCAGGCCGGTCCTCGACGGCTCGAGCCCCCTCGCCGACCTCCGGCGGTTCCGGCGCGAGCACATCGGCTTCGTGTTCCAGAAGTCCAACCTGATCCCGTTCCTGAACGCCGTCGAGAACGTCCAGGTGGTGGGTGAGCTGGTCGGCCATCGGCCGGCGGCAGCGCGGCGGCGCGCGATGGAGTTGCTGGACGCACTGGGCGTTGGTGCGCGCGCCTTCAATCGGCCGACGCAACTCTCGGGTGGTGAGCAGCAGCGCGTCACGGTGGCCCGCGCTCTGGCCAACCGGCCGAGCCTCATCCTCGCCGACGAACCGACCGCAGCCCTCGACAGCGTGCGCGGCCGCCAAGTGATGGAGCTGTTCCGCGATGTGGCTCACGAGCACGGGACCGGAGTGATCGTCGTGACGCACGACCAGCGCGCGTTGGACGTTTTCGACA
>JADYYN010000078.1 GCA_020853635.1 Gemmatimonadaceae bacterium | reverse complement strand
TTGGCGGGTTCGTCGAACGTCGACGCGACCACCTCGGCCGAGGGCACGGTGGCGATGAAATCGGTGACTTCTTCGGGGCGTTCGTCGATCAACAGCACGATCAGCACGATCTCCGGATGGTTCTCCGCGATCGCGTTGGCCAGGCGCTGCAGGAGGATGGTCTTGCCCGCACGCGGCGGCGCGACGATCAGGCCACGCTGCCCTTTGCCCAGCGGCGCGATGAGATCCGCGAGCCGCATCGCGAGTCCGCCCGAGCTCGACTCGAGGCGGATGCGTTGATCGGGATACCGCGGTTTCAGTGCATCGAACGCCACGCGCCCCTGGATGAGCTCCGGCGCGCCGCCGTTCACCGACTCCACCTGCAACAGCGCGAGGAACTTCTCCCAGTGCTTGGGCGGCCGCACGCGGCCGCGGATGGTGTCGCCCGTCTTCACGCCGAAGCGACGCACCTGGGTCTGCGACACATAGATGTCGTCGGGGCTCGCGAGATAGCTGTAGTCGGCACTGCGGAGGAATCCGTGCCCCTCGGGAACCAGCTCCAACGTACCCTCGGCGGTTAGCTCCTCACCGCGCCCGAGCAGGGCCCGTTCGATGAGGACGATGAGCTCCTGTTTGCGGGAGCCTGGGGGCGGGGTGAGTCCGAGGTCCTCAGCGTAACGCTGAAGCTCGGCCACCGACTGCCGACGGAGGGACGCGATGTCCAAGTGGGGAGGGGAGGGTGGTGCTCGGGGCCGCCGTCCGCGCGACCGTCGGCGCGGAGAGGGGAGGGGGCGTGCCCGTGGGGAAGGGGAATGCGCAAGGCGGGATTCGAACCCACGACCTCTGCCTCCGGAGGGCAGCGCTCTATCCAGCTGAGCTACTCGCGCGAACAGGGAAAGGTACCTACCGCCACCCCCCCGGGGTAGGGTTCCCCGACAGGGTCCCGGGCGATTCGCTGATGCGCTTTCGGGCGGATGGCCCTATCGTGGCGGAGTCGGCGACCCTTCCGCCGCCGGCCTCCCCCAGCGCCGAGGTGCTCGTGACCGCGCCCTTCGCTCCCCTCGATGCCGCCACCGTCGCCGCGATCGCCGCAGGTGACGAGCGTGCATTCGAGCAGATGTTCCGCTCCCACTACCCCAACCTGCACGAGCGCGCCGTCGCGCGATTGCAGGACGAACCACACGCCGCACCGCGACTCGTCGTCGCGGCCATGCGCGCGTTGTGGGACGAGCGGGAAGGTTTCCACTCCAGCGCCGAGATGGAGGGGTTCCTCAACGAGGAACTCCGACACCGTGCGCGGGCCGTCCGGTCCCGCATGGCCGCGGTGCATCGCTTCGAGAAGAGCGAGGGCATCACCGACCACGCGCACCACGCGCCGCCCTCGGTCGATCAGCTCTGGACCGAGCTGCAGACCGCCATCCACACCGCGCCGATGGATGCGGCAACGGCCGCCAAACATCGCCGCGAACACGCGGCGCATGGCGCGGCCGAACACATCGCACATGTGTCCGCGCCGCGCTCGTGGCGCACGGCGGCCATCGTGAGTGTCGTCGGTGCGATCGCGCTGGGGGCCGGCTACGTGTGGGCGACGAACGCCAGCAAGACGTCCGTGGTCACGCAGATGCTCGCCGCGAGTGATGCCGCCGCCGTGGTGACGCGGGCCGGACAACTCGGCTCCGTGACGCTGGCCGACGGCAGTGTGGCGCGACTCGCGGCCGATACACGATTGATCGCAGTGCCGAAGTTCGGTCGGGAGTACCGCACGGCGACCACCAGCGGCTCGGCGGCGATCACCGTGGCGGCCGACAAGTCGATGCCGCTCGAGATGCGCGTGGGTGAGTTCTCCGTGCGCGCGAGCAGCGGCGTGTTCGCGGTGCGCGACTACAACGACGAGAACGTCCGGTACGCACGGGCCATCGAGGGCGACCTCGCGTTGAGCGGCCCCGGGGTCTCGCGCACACTCAAGCCGGGCGAGGCGGTCGTGATCGGTCGCGACAGCACCGTGCGTGATGCGACGGCGGAAGAGTCGGCGTTCGCATTCGCGTGGATGGACGGCAAGCTGATCCTGCAGGACGCCGCGATGCGCGACGTGCGGTCGCAGTTGTTCCGGTGGTACGCGGTCGACATCGCGATGGCGGACTCCGCGCTGAACGAGCGCCGCGTGACGCTGGATGTGCCGCTGGAATCGTCGCAGGCGGCGATCACGGTGATCGAGTCGCTGGCGCAGCTCAAGTTCGAGTGGGACGATCGACAGATGATCTTCCGCGATGCGGCGCGCCCAGCGCGCCGCTGACGGAACGCAAAACCCCGCCGCGCCGAAGGCACTGCGGGGTCATGACTTGGTGCTAGTCGGGGCGAGAGGATTCGAACCTCCGACCTCCTGCTCCCGAAGCAGGCGCTCTACCGGGCTAAGCTACGCCCCGATTCGGTAAAGTCTCCCATCTACCATCTGCCATCTGCCATCAAAAAACACATGCGCCCGGAGAGACTCGAACTCCCAACCTTCTGATCCGTAGTCAGATGCTCTATCCAATTGAGCTACGAGCGCGTACCCCTCGGCGTGCCCGCGCGGGAGGCGGTTCCAAGGGAACCCAAAATATAGGATAGGCTTGGGCGCATTGGAAGAGGTCTGGGAGGCAGATGGGGGATGGGAGAGGGGAGATGGGAGAGGAACGTTGGAGCGAGAAAAGGGGGAAGGCGGTGATCCGCCTCCCCCCCCATCTCCCATCTCACATCTCCCCTCTGCCTTACTTGAGCGCGTCGTACTTGTAAGCCACGATGCCCGGCTTGGTCGCCTTGATCTCGAAGGTCCCGCGGTCGCCGGCCTTCACACCCGCGACTTCGGTGGTCACGGACTCGAGCACGGCTCCCGAGGCGTCGAGGAAGTGCATCGTGAGCGAGTACGACTTCGCGGCCTTCGTGAAGTTCTCGATCTGCCCCGCGAGCACGCCACCCTCGGCCTTCCGCTCGAAGCGCGAGACCGTGAGCTTGTGCTGCGTCGCGAGTGCGGCTTCCTTGCCCGCGAACTCGTCCTGGATCTTGAGCAGCTCGGCCTTCTTCTTCGCGTCCTTCTCGGCGCCCGCCATCAGCGAGTACGCGTAGGCACGCATGAGGAAATTGTCGCCGTTCGACGGGTCGATCTCCATCAGCTTGTCGGTCAGCGGCATCATCTTGTCCGGCTGCTTCGCCTCGTAGTACATGTACGCGAGGAAGTAGTTCGCGTCGCGGATGTTCGGATTCTTCGCGAGCGCGCCGCGGTACATCGCCATGGCGTCGTCGTTGCGCCCGAACATGCGCGCCACGTCGGCGGCGAGCTGGAGGGTGAGGTCATGGTACGGGCTGGCGTCCGCCACCATCGGTGCGAGCAACTCCTTGGCCGCCGCCGAGTCCTGCGAGGCCGCGATCATCTCGGCCGAGGCGGAGAAGGCGTACGAACCTTCGGTGGTCGCGGCGTGTTCGCGGAGCAGTTCCGTGAACATGGCCAGCGACTCCTTGGTGAGCGCTGCCTTGTCGGCGGCGCCGCCCGTCATCGCGTAGTCCTTGGCGGTCTGCGCGAGCTGGAACTGCATCTGCTTCTTGGTGTCAGCGAGCGACGTGTCCTTGGCGGCTTCGGCGATCGCCTCACGGAGATGGCCGAGCATCTTGGGGACGTCGCCACGCTTGAACGCCACCTGGGCCTGCGCGTTCAGCACGAACGTCGAGGTCGGGTTGAGCAGCGCGGAGCGCTCGGCGTAGTACGCGGCCGAGTCGACCGCGTCGGCGCCGAGGAAGGTGTAGGCCTTGTTGATGCGATCGATGAACGGCTTGGAGCCGCGCCACTGGGCGGTCTCGGCGGCGCAGGCGGGGGAGAGGGCGTCGACGTCCTTGAGGGCCGCGGCGGCCGCTTCGAGGATGTTGATGGTCTGCCCCTTGGCGCCCTTCAGGTTCAACTGCTCGACCGTCATGGTCTCGCCGATGCCTTCCTGGTGCATCCAGAGGATGTAGATCTGGGCGCGCTGGTAGGCAGCGCCGACCGGGTTGGCGGCGAGCTTCTTGTCGTCCTGATGGAACTTCATGGCGTCGCGGAGGCTCTTCTGCGCCTCCGGGGACTCACCGGCCTGCACCGCGCGGCCGACGAAGACACCGGCCTGGGCGAGCTGGGTGGGCGTGTAGACATCGACCGGGCATTCGACGGCTCCCTGCGCGGCCGCGGGAGCGGCGGCGAGTACGAGGGCGAGGGCCGGGACAGCGCGGAGCAGACGCATCGTTCGCTGGGGCTGAAGGGGTGCGGGGTGTGTGGAGGTCAAGGAACTCACCCCGGCTGGAAGAAAATACGCCTCACGAGATTTACCCCGTGAGGCGATGGGCGGTACAAGACTCGAACTTGTGACCTCCACGATGTCAACGTGGCGCTCTAACCAACTGAGCTAACCGCCCTTTGTTACCCGAGGTCTCCGGCAACGTTCCGGCCACCTCAAGCGTTGAACATCAGCCACCGATACTCCGGTGTCAGAGCGGGAAACGGGACTCGAACCCGCGACCCCAACCTTGGCAAGGTTGTGCTCTACCAACTGAGCTATTCCCGCGTGCGGAATCCGTTCCGGCGACTCCACCCGTACTACCCAGAACCACGTCCACACCGGCGAGCTCTTCACTCACCCCGGCAGTGGAGGCGAGGGGAATCGAACCCCTGACCTCTTGAATGCCATTCAAGCGCTCTCCCAACTGAGCTACGCCCCCGACGGCGAGAGACGGACCTCGCCACAGGAACCAAAAAAGCTACCCGAGGGTAGGTCATGGGTCAAGCGTCGAAACTGGCAGTTTTCTGTCGGCGTTTTATCTTTGGGCACGCAACACCCTGCAGGATTTCTCCCAAGTTCGATCGGCCGGGCCGCCTAGAGCGCCCAGGATCCCATAGCAATGACCACTGAAGTCAAGAAGCGGAAGCGTCGCACGGCCCCGGCGGGCATCGCCCCCAGCGAGCCGGAGCGCGACATCCTCGACCAGTACCTGTACGAGGTCTCCACCTACCCGCTGCTCAAGGGCACGGAGGAGATCGACGTCGCCAGGAAGATCCGCGCCGGCGACCCGGACGCCCTGCAGGAACTCGTCAAGCGCAACCTCCGCTTCGTCATCTCCGTCGCCAAGAAGTATCAGAACCGCGGCCTGCCGCTCATCGATCTCATCGGTGAAGGCAACGTGGGGCTGCTCACCGCGGCGCGGAAGTTCGATCCCGATCAGGGCGTGAAGTTCATCTCCTACGCCGTGTGGTGGATCCGTCAGGCCATCCTGTCGTCGCTCGCGCGCCAGGGCCGCACGGTGCGCGTGCCGCTCAACCGCACCGCCGACCTCTCGCGCATCATCAAGGCCTCGGAGATCCTCCGGCAGAAGCTCCGTCGCGAGCCCACCCCGGAAGAACTCTCGCAGCTCACCGGTCTCTCGGTCGATGTCGTGCAGTCGCTCGCCGCGCTCAACACCGGCGACGTCCGCCTCGACGCGCCGATGGATCCGGACGGTGACCGCTCGCTCATCGAGCGCTTCGTCGCCGACGAGATGCCCGACACCGAAGAAGAAGCGATGAACCGCTTCCTCAACGACGAGATCGAACACGCGCTCGGCACGTTGCCGCCGCGCGATGCGAAGGTCCTCCGCCTGTACTTCGGCCTCGAAGGCGGCCGCGAGCACACGCTCGAAGAGATCGGCACCATGCTCGGCGTCACGCGCGAGCGCGTCCGGCAGCTGCGCGATCGGGCGCTCAAGCGGTTGCGTGAAGGGGATGTGGGGCGGGCTCTCGGGAGCTTCGCCGCGTAACGGCAGAGGGGAGATGGGAGAGGTGAGGAGGGCGGCCCGTGCGGGCCGCCCTTTCCTTTTGTCGCCGTCTCGCTGTGCGCCCGGATTGCGGCCATATTCCGTAGGTCTCACCTCTCCCATCTCCCATCTGCCCCTTCTGTGATCCGCTTCGACAACGTCCACAAAGCCTTCGGCGCCAACGAGGTCCTGCGCGGGTTCACGCTCGACGTGAACGAAGGGGAGACGATGGTCATCATCGGCTTCTCCGGCACGGGCAAGTCGGTGGCGATCAAGCACATCGTCGGACTGCTCGAGCCCGATGAGGGCACGGTGCACGTGGACGGCGTCGATGTGGGCACGCTCACGCGGCGCGAGCTGTATGCGCTGCGAGCGAAGATCGGCTACGTGTTCCAGTTCGCGGCACTGTTCGACTCCATGACCGTCGCCGAGAACGTCGCGATGGGGCTGCGGAAGCAGGGCGGGCTGACCACGGCGCAGATCGATGAGCGCGTGCGTGAGGCGCTCGATCTGGTGGACCTCGAGCCGGGTGTGGGTGAGAAGCTGCCGTCCGAACTCTCAGGCGGCATGCGCAAGCGCGTGGGCCTCGCCCGCGCGATCGCGCTGCGACCCAAGTATCTGCTCTATGATGAACCCACCACCGGCCTCGACCCGGTGACGAGTGCGATCATCGACGACCTCATGGTGCGCATGCAGCGACAGCTGGGGGTGACCGGCATCGTGATCACGCACGACATGCGTAGCGCCTACACCGTCGGCACACGCATCGCGATGCTCTACGAGGGCAAGGTGCGGCAGGTGGGCACGGTCGATGAGATCAAGCACTCCATCGACCCCATCGTGCGGCAGTTCATCGAAGGCCGTGCGGAGCCCGAACCGGTGGGGAGCATCGCGCCGTGAACCGGCCGCGGCGCGCCCGTGAGGAGGTCTCCGCCGGCGGCGTCGTGTTCCGCCGCGACGGGGAGCGCACGTTCTTCCTCCTCATCCGCGATTCGTACCGCAACTGGGGATTCCCCAAGGGTCATCTCGAGCAGGGTGAGGGGCCGGAACAGGCCGCGCTGCGCGAGGTGAGCGAGGAAACCGGGCTCGACGGGCTCGAACTCCGTGCGCCCATCGAAGTGATCGACTGGGAGTTCCGGTTCCGCGGACGTCGTATCCACAAGACCTGTCATTTCTTCCTGATCGAGACACCCGAGGCGCAGTGTGAGCCGCTCCGCGCCGAGGGCATCACGGCGTGTCGCTGGGCGTCGTTCGAGCAGGCGGAGCGGCTGATCGCGTACGACAACGCGCGGGCGGTACTGCGCCAGGCGCAGGCGATCCTGCGTCCGTCACTCGACACAGGCGGCGTCGTCGGCGGTGTTGACTTGCCGCGTGCCGATCGCGCGACCCCTGAACTCCCGCACTGACATGTCGGTCGCGAGCGAGAGCAGCGCGCCCCTGGTGTCCGTCGTTGCCTTCGGGCTGCGTGAGCGCGCGCGTGACCTGCTCAAGCGTGCGTTCCCGCGCCGGCGAGGGAAGGTCACCCTCGTGCGCACGCGGACCGAAGTGCTCGACGCCCTCAAGGACTCGCTCGCCGATGCCGTGATCGTCGATCTCGCGCACGCGAGCGATGAACATTGGAAAGTCGCCGCACTCGCGCGGGACTTCCCCAGTATCCCGTTCCTCGCGCTGGCTCCGCTCCGCCCGGCCGAACTGACACCTGCCGCGCGCGCGTGCCTCGAGTGCGAGTTCGCGGACCTCATCGTCGAAGGGGCCGAGGACAGCCTGCCGCGGGATCTGGTGATGCCGGTGTCGTTCACCACCCGATTCTCAGCCGCGCTCTCGCCGGCGCATGCGAACATCGGCCTCACCACCGACCTGCAGCGCGAAGTGTGGTCGTTGATCGTGGGGCAGGGCGGGCGACCGGTGCGCACCGAGGCACTGGCCGAGTCGGTGCAGCTCACCCGTGAGCACTTGAGCCGCCGATTCTCCATGGACGGCGCGCCGAACCTCAAGCGGGTGATCGATCTCGTACGAGTGCTCGCGGCCGCCGAACTGGCGAAGAACCCTGGTTACGATCTGCCGGATGTGGCGCGCGTACTCGGCTTCGCTTCGGCGACGCACTTGAGTACGTCGTCCGTGCGGGTGATCGGGGTGAAGTCGGCGTCGCTCACACGGTTGCGGCCGGTGGAGCTCATGGATCGATTCGTCAAGCAGGGGCGAGGGAGATCGCGGCGGGTGGTGCGCGACTGAGTTCGGTGTGCGTGGCGGGAACTGCGGACACCACAGAGGACACAGAGGGCACAGAGCACTGCGGAGAACGGCCACGGCAACTGCCCAACCACAGGGGCACAGGGGACAGAGGGGGAGCGGCACACAGGGCAAGGCGGACACAGCGCAGTTCACAAGAAAAGAAGAAGGTGGGAATCGGGAGCCCGCCCCCCATACACACCACTCCCCTGAGCCCCCTGTGACCCTGTGGTAGAGCAGTTCGGCCCCCGCTCCCAGACCCTCCGCTGTTCTCTGTGCCCTCTGTGGCCTCTGTGGTGACCGCCGTTCAGCCAGGCCCCGCACCGACGGCATTCGGTACGCTTTCGGCCAGCCAAGCGCCCCTCGGACCCCCCTAGCCGAAAGGATGGGGAGGGAGTTGCTCGCCCCCGATACTTGTGATATTTTTCACAAGCTATACCCAATCCGCGCCACGACCCCACGGTCTCAGACTGGTCACGGTTCCGCGCGGCGCCCCCTGACATACCACGCTTTCCCTCAGAACAATGGCTTCCCAGACGTCGCTGCGCCCTGGTGAGATCAAGGACATCCTCCTCCGCGAGATCGAAGCGGCGGACCTCAACACCCTCGATGTCGAGGAAGTCGGTTCCGTCCTCGAAGTGAAGGACGGTATCGCTCGCATCTACGGCCTCATGAAGGCGATGGCCGGCGAGATGCTCGAGATCCACTCCTCCGAGACCGGCGAGACCATCACGGCCCTCGCACTCAACCTCGAAGAAGACAACATCGGCGCCGTCGTGCTCGGCGACTACCTCCGCCTGAAGGAAGGCGATGAGGTCCGTCGCACGGCCCGCGTGCTCGAAGTGCCGGTCGGTCAGGCCATGATCGGCCGCGTCGTCGACGCGCTCGGTCGTCCGATCGACGGCCAGGGCCCGATCGCCACCACGATGACCCGCAAGGTGGAGTCGGAGGCGCCGGGCATCATCGTCCGTCAGCCCGGCGGCGAGCCCATGCAGACCGGCATCAAGGCGATCGACGCCATGATCCCGATCGGTCGTGGCCAGCGCGAACTCATCATCGGCGACCGCGGCACCGGCAAGACGGCGATCGCGATCGACACGATCATCAACCAGAAGGGCCAGGGCGTCATCTGCGTGTACGTCGCGATCGGTCAGAAGGCCTCGACCGTCGCCAGCGTCGTGGAGAAGCTCAAGCAGGCCGGCGCGATGGAGTACACGATCGTCGTCGTCGCCTCCGCGTCCGACCCGGCCCCGATGCAGTACATCGCCCCTTACTCGGGCGTCGCGATGGCCGAATACTTCATGTACCACGAGGGCAAGCCGACGCTGGCCGTGTACGACGACCTCACGAAGCAGGCCGCGGCGTATCGCCAGCTGTCGCTCGTGCTCCGTCGTCCGCCGGGACGCGAAGCCTTCCCCGGCGACGTGTTCTATCTCCACTCACGTCTCCTCGAACGCGCGGCCAAGCTCTCCACCGATGCCAAGATCGTCGACAACAAGACCATCTTCGCGCCGGGCGGTTCGCTGACCGCGCTGCCGATCATCGAGACGCAGGCC
>JADYYN010000077.1 GCA_020853635.1 Gemmatimonadaceae bacterium | reverse complement strand
CGACCACCTACACGGACTACCTCGCGATCCCCGGGGTCGAGCACGCGTACACGGTGACCTGGACGGCCAACGTCTCCGGCGACGTGCAGGAGAGCGATCCGCAGGCCGTGCCTCCCACCGTGACGGTGGCGTTCCGGAGCGGGTGGCTCCACCAGGTGGACGACAGCGCGCTGGCGCACCCGCTGCTCGTGCGCGACGCCAACATCGCGAGCGACCAGGAGGTGAGCTTCCGCCGGGCACGCGGCCGCCGTCTCCCGACCGCGTTCGTCGGTGGTGGACGCGCGCGGACGCTGCAGGTCACGCCCGATCCGGAGGCGCTCGCCGACCCCGCACTGTGGGCCTTCCTGCGCGAGGTGCAGGACCGGCAGTACACCGCTGGCGGGCTGTTCTGCCTGCGCCTCGGCTACCGCGCGGGAGAACGGTACTTCGTGCAGCTCGACGGCCTCGAGGAGCAGCACGCGACCACCCTCGACCGCGTGCGCCTCCGGTTCCGCGAGGTGCAGTTCGAGGAGGAGGTCTGATGCCCCTCGCTCCGACGGCCGGGCAGATCGAGACGGCGCTGGCCGGAGCGCGTGCGGCAGTGCCGGTGCGCTTCTCGTGGCAGCGGCGGACGCTGCTGAACCAGTTCCGCGACGACATCTCGTCCGCGGTCTACGACGACACTGTGCCGCGTCTCACCCTCGACAACTCTCGCGCGGTGCTGCGCGACATCGCGCACATCAGCTTCCGGGTTAACGACCTGCCGGGGGACTTCAATCCCGACAGCGACATCATCGCGGTCGTGGAGCAGCGGTTCATCTTGGGAGCGTGGCGGGACTTCCCGCTGGGGCTCTTCCGGCTCGACGTGGGGGAGACCATCTACGGCGAGGATGGTGCGCCGGTCGTCGAGTGTGACGCCTCCGACCTCGCGTCGCTGCTCGTGGAGTCCGGGCCGCAGGCGCCGTACACGGTCGCGGCGAGCACCAACTACTCGACCGCTGCCCGTGCGGTCTTGGACGCGCTGGGGCTGGCTCACGCGCTGCCCGACGTGGCCGCGGTGACGCCCCTCGTGCACACGTGGCCGCCGTACCCCGAGACGACGTGGTACGGCGTGCTCGCCGACCTCTACGCCGGGATCAACTATTGGCCGCCGTGGCCGGGCGTGGAGGGGCGCTTCACCACTCGCGCGATCATCGACCCTGCGACGGAGCTGGCCGCTGTCACCTATCGCGACGACACCGAGCCACGCCTCGTGGACGGGGAGACGCCGTATCGCCGCCGCGACGAGGTCGGGACGATCGCGAATCAGTGCGTCGTCGTGATCGACGATCCGCGCCATCCCGCCTTCGGCTTCGAGCTGCGCGTGAACGCGGACGCGGCCTCACCCGTCTCGACCGTGTACAAGCCCGCGCGGCAGGAGCGGATCGACTACGACTCCGCGCCGTCGACGAAGGTGATCCTGGACGGGGCGACAGCGGGCACGATCGCGGCGACGCGGCTGCAGTTCGCGGCCGCGGGCTACCGCACGGCGCGGCTCTCGACCTTCGCCGACCCGAGGCGAGACGCGCACGAGTGCTACGACCTGAACCTCGACGGCATCGAGGGCGGGACGCTCTGGCTGGCGCAATCCTGGTCGCGCGACCTCGACGTGCGCGGAACGACGATGGAGCACCGCATCTCTCGTGTCGATGCCGTCACCGTGACGGAGCCGGCGTGATGGACGAGAACCCACGCAAGAACGCACAGCAGGACGCGCGTCGCGTGCTCCGGGAGCGCCTGTTCCAGGCGGTCGTCACCGCGAAGAGCGGTGGGCTGATCAAGATCCGCAGGCTCGACCAGGCCGCTGCGGACGGGCAGTTCTACCCGGCTGCTACCGGGCTCGCCGCTGCGGTCTCGGCGGGCGACTTCGTGGTGTGCGTGGCAGTAGGCGGCACGGTGATCGTGCTCGCTAAGTACGTGACGAGCTGAGGGACGCGCGAGGCGAACTACGAGAAGCATTCACACGTACCAGCAGAGCGCCAAGTGTGCAGACATGAGCGGTTGCCTGCCATGTAGCTGATGCAGGTCAGGGGGTACGATTCGGGAGGCAGGTGCGAGAGAGGTGCTCCATGAGCGATCGTTCGTCAATCGAATGGACCGAGGCGACTTGGAACCCTGTCACCGGGTGCACGCAGGTGTCGCCAGGCTGTGCGCACTGCTACGCGAAGACCTTTGCAGAACGCTTCCGCGGTGTGCCGGGGCACCCGTATGAGCACGGGTTCGACCTGCAGCTGCGGCCCGACCGCCTCGAACAGCCACTCCTCTGGAAGCGCTCGCGCGTGATCTTTGTGAATTCGATGAGCGATCTCTTCCATGAGGATGTACCCCTCACCTACATTCGACGGGTATTCGATGTGATGGAACGCGCGCAACAGCACACGTTTCAGGTGCTCACCAAGCGCGCCGACAGGGCAGCAGCGCTCTCGTGTGAGTTGACTTGGCCGACCAACGTCTGGATGGGTGTATCCGTCGAGAACCAGCGATGGGCCACTCGGGTGGACGCTCTTCGCCGGGTCCCGGCCGCTGTTCGCTTCCTCTCGTGCGAACCACTCCTCGGATCACTCACCCTTGATCTGACCGGGATCGATTGGGTCATCGCCGGAGGGGAGAGTGGGCACGGCGCACGCCCGATGCGTCTGGAATGGGCGAGGGCGGTTCGGGATCAGTGCGAGCTCGCGGCCGTGCCTTTCTTCTTCAAGCAGTGGGGAGCACATGACGCGACGGGGCGACGTGTCGGCAAGAAGGCGGCCGGCCGAGAGCTAGAGGGTCGCGTCTGGGATGAGTTCCCCCGCGCTCAGATCCGAACTCGGACGGCAAGCTGAAGCTGATTGCTGCGGCGTTTCTCCTCGCCGACAACTGTTGCTCGTCCCTGATCAACTAACAGCGTCACGGCGGGCGCGTATTGCATCAGCTTGTACTGGCCAAACCGTTTTGGAAAGGCGGAGAGCCTCAACTGCTCGATCGAACACTCGCGCCCTCTGACGCTCTCGTCCGCAGCCAGTGACGCCGCGAGATCTCGCACAAGTGTTTGAGCACGCTCGGCGTCATACTCTGCCGCTGTGAGGGGCAGCAACTGCGGAACATCCCTTGGGATGAGCGCACGATCCCGTTCGACCCGCTCATGCTGGATCGCGAGTATGTCGTTCATCACAGCAAACGCCTTCATGTGCCTGCTCGCGAACACCAAGTGGTACTTCAGCAGGCCACGGTCTCCTTCCTTCGCAATCGATGTCCAGCAGACCGTGTACCCACCCGCGTGTCCGATCGCTTGCACGTATGCCCCAGCCATGTGAGCCGGAAGGTCGGCGCGATCGCGCGCCTCCTGCGCGGACTCCTTCCACTCATCGCTGCCGATGACCTCCTTGAGCAATCGATCAAATGCCTGATGCCCCCGTGTCTTCTT
>JADYYN010000076.1 GCA_020853635.1 Gemmatimonadaceae bacterium | reverse complement strand
CTAACGGCAGTTGGTGACCGACGGCCGCGTCAGGGAAGCAGGTGGGCGGCCGTGCTCTTTTGTACCTTTCGGTATCGCACGGCCGCCCACCTGCATTTTATGGAAGCGGCCGCGGCACAACTTGACGTTAGGCGGATGACAGGTACAGCCCGGGTACATGGGTAACACTTGTGTCCGGCAACATGGGTGACACTTTCGAAGTCACTCCTTGATGATGTAGTTCCGTTCGTCGAGCGTCGCAATCAGCGTGGTGCCGAAGTAGATCCACCACACGCCATCGTCGACCTCGTCGAGTCCCACGAGCTCCCCGGTCAGCGCGTTTGCCAGGTAGAGCACGCGATTCGCGAAGCGGAACGTGCCGCCCGTCGTGATCTGCTTCACCGTGTAGTGCCCCGGGTACTCGGGCACCGGCAGCGTCGGGGGATACGGGCGCGGAGAGGGCGTGTACTGCGACGTCGGCGTCTCCATCCCCAGCGATTCGTGGGGCCGCTCGTCGTTGTACTCCGCCCGGAACGCATTGAAGGCGCGCTGCTGCGCCGCCATCGTCGCGCGTGCCGGCCGGATGGCGCGCCGCTTCAGCGAGCGATGCATGCGCTCGTGCGCCCCATTCTCGCTCGGCATCCCAGGCGTGATGCGCTGATGCTGGATGCCGAGGCGCATCCACCACACGCTGAGCTTCGAGAGCCCGTGGATGCTCGTCGTGGCGAACGGCGGGCCGTTGTCCGTGCGGATGGCGCGTGGCAAGCCGTAGGCGCGGAACGCCTGCTCGAAGACGGGCCACGCCGTGCGCGTCTTCGTGGAGTAGCGCCCGTGGCAGTCGAGCAGGTACCGCGCGTGCAGGTCCGCGATCGTGAGCGGATAGCAGTAGATCCCGTCGCCCGTGCGGAACTCGCCCTTGAAGTCGGCGGTCCACAAATCATTCGGCGCTGCGGTGTGAATCACCGGCGCGCCCGGGTGATCCGGGCGTGGTCGGCGTCGCCGCGGCCGACGCGCCAAGCCTTCGCGCGTGAAGAGATCGGCGACCGTGCTCGCCGCGGGCCAGTCGCGCCGCCGCGGATGCCGACCCTTCAGCACCTTCAGCAGCTTCCGCGCGCCCCAGTCATCGTGCTGGATCCGAAACTCGCAGAGCAGCGTCGCCATCTCGTCCGACATCTTGTGCGGGCAGTGGTGCGGGGCGCGGCTCCGATCCGCCAAGCCGCGCCGTCCCTCCTCGGCCGCGCGATCGATCCACTTGTAGCCGGTCTTCCGGCTGATCTGATAGTGCGCGCACAGCTCGGTCATCGAGAGCCGTGCGAGCCGGACGTCCTCGAGAAAGCGGAGGCGTTGGTCCATGGGATCTGTCTCCAGCCAGGGCATCGGCCCGCCTCGCAGAAAGAGGGGTAGCGATGCAGTTTAGAAGGAGTGTTACCCATGTTGCCGGACGCTTTTGTTACCTATGTCCCCGACCGCACACGGGTTCACTCGGAGGGATGCGATGCGCACTCGGATTGCCGTGACTGCCCTCACTGCACTGTGTGCATGCGATACGGCGGTGCCCTCCGGTCCCCGAGCGCTGCAGCCCGTGAACGCAACCCTCGATCACGAGTTCACGTCGATTCTCTCCGTGCGCGAACTGCGCGACGGTCGCGTGTTGATCGCAGATGAGGGTGACAACCGACTCGTCGTCGCGAACTTGAGCACTGGCCAAGTCGATGGCGTCGGCGCTGTCGGAGCCGGCCCGGGAGAGTTCGAGGGTGTCGGACGCCTCTTGTCGCTCCCGGCAGACAGTACTCTCTTGGTGGACCAGGGCAATGGTGCGCGCTGGTTGCTTCTCGTCGGCACTCAGATCGTCGCAACCATCTCGCCGCCTGATAGCGCGCTCCAGATCGCAGGCGCGAACCTTTCTGGTGCCGCGGAGTCTGGCGAGGTGCTGACCCTTCGATATTCACGCGGCGCAACGCTTCCGTCCGGCGTCATTCAGGGTGAAGCGACGGCGCTCCGCGTGCGGCGCGCATCAGGCGAGACCGACACAGTCACACAGATGCGCAGCCGGGACATGCAGTTCCGGGAGTCCGGACCGCCCGCGAATCCGACTCGGATGATGTTTCAGGTGGTCTACTCCGATCCAGAGCCCGCGTTGATGTTCGGCGATGGCTGGGTCGCTGTCGCTCGACGAACGCCGTATCGAGTTGAGTGGTATCCGCCCAAGCAGGCGCCGATTCGTGGCGCCCCCATTCCATGGACCGCACCGAAGGTAACCGAGGCGGAGAAGCAGGCGTGGGAAAACCGAGCGGTAGCGCGGCTGGGAAAGCCATTGGCTTTCGGGGCCAACGTCGTCCCGTTCGCGGACGAGGTGCCGCCGTTCCGCGAGAACGGTCTCTTCGCAACTCCTGAAGGTGCTCTACTGGTAGCAAAGGCGCGCTGGTCAGGCTCAATCGGTACGGAGTATGATCTCGTGGATCGCCGCGGCGTGTTGGTGTCCACGCTGAGGCTTCCAGAGTCGCAGCGGGTGGTAGGATTCGGGAGGAAGAACGTCTACACGGCCGTGCGCGACGCCGATGACATCGAGCGACTGCAGAGCCACCCGTGGCCTGAACAGCCGGGGAGATAGGTAACACTTCAAACCGGGGACATGGGTAACACTTGGGTGAGTGGT
>JADYYN010000075.1 GCA_020853635.1 Gemmatimonadaceae bacterium | reverse complement strand
CTCGAGTTCGCGCTCGGCCGCGACATCAATGCGGCGGCGCGCGACGTGCAGGCGGCGATCAACGCGGCGCGGGGTGAACTGCCGGCGGGCATGCCGGGCAACCCGACCTTTCGCAAAGTGAACCCCTCGCAGGCGCCGATCATGGCGCTCGCGTTGAGTTCGCCGAATCTCGCTCCGGGCAAACTCTACGACGCCGCGGCGACGATCATTGCGCAGAAACTTTCGCAGATCACGGGCGTGGGCGAGGTGTCGGTCGGCGGCAGTTCGCTGCCGGCCGTGCGGGTGCAGTTGAATCCGCACGCGATGGCGCACTACGGCATCGCGCTCGACGAAGTCCGTCGCGCCATCAGCGCCACGAACTCGCTCGGACCGCGCGGCATGGTCGAGAAGGACGACCGGTTGTGGCAGGTGCAGATCAGCGACCAACTGCGGAAGGCGGATCAGTACCGGCCGCTCGTCATCCGATACCGCGACGACGCGCCGGTCCGGCTCGGCGACATCGCAAAAGTGACCGACTCCGTCGAGGACCGGAACAGCAGTGGCTTTCACAACGACCGCCCCGCCGTGCTGCTGATGATCAGCCGCCAGCCGGGCGCGAACATCATCGCCACGATCGACTCGATCTACGCGCAGCTGCCGATGCTGCGGGCGCTGCTGCCGGCCGACACCGACCTTGCCGTCGTGATGGACCGCTCGCCCGGCATTCGGGCGACGCTGAAGGAGTCGGAGTTCACTCTGCTCGTTTCGGCGGCGCTGGTGATGCTCGTGGTCTTCCTCTTTCTCGGCAGCGCGCGGGCCGCCCTGATCCCGAGCCTGGCGATCCCGGTGTCGCTCATCGGCACGTTTGGCATCATGTATCTGTACGGGTTTTCGCTGAACAATCTTTCGCTCATGGCGCTGATCGTGGCGGCCGGCCTCGTGGTCGACGACGCGATCGTGGTGTTGGAAAACATCTCCCGCCACATCGAACGCGGGCTGAAGCCGTTCCGCGCGGCCATGAAAGGCGCAGGCGAGGTCGGTTTCACCCTGCTCGCCATGAACCTCTCGCTCGTGGCGGTTTTCGTTTCGATCCTGTTCATGGGTGGTCTGGTCGAGCGGCTCTTCCGCGAATTCTCGATCACGCTCGCGGCGGCGATGCTGGTTTCCCTGGTGGTTTCCCTCACGCTCACCCCGAGCCTGTGCGCCCGCTGGCTCAAGCCGCGGTCGCACGAGGGCGAGGGCCGGTTCATGCAGTGGACGGAACGCGTCTACGCCGGCGTCCAGGCCTGGTATGCTCGCTCGCTGGCGCTGATCCTTCGGCACCCCGGCATGACTCTCCTCGTGTTGCTCGGGACGATCGCGCTCAACGTCTCGCTCTATATCCGGATTCCGAAGGGATTCCTGCCCACCCAGGATACCGGCCAGATTTCCGGCATCGTGCGCGGCGACGACGGCTTCTCCTACAAACTGATGGAGCCGAAAATCGAGGCGTACCGGCGCTTCGTCATGGCTGATCCCGCGGTCCAGGACATCATCGGCACCGCCGGCGGCAGTTCCGGGACCAGCAACGCCCGCATCATGATCCGGCTGAAGCCGCTCGCGGAGCGCAAGATCTCGGCCAACGACGTCGTGACCCGCCTCCGCCAGGATGCCCCCCCGATCGCGGGCGGTGCGCTCTACATCGGCGTTTCGCAAGACCTCGACATGCCTCGCAGCGGGAGCTCGGGCTCCTCCGATCTCAACCTCCTCGCCGACGATCTCGACCTCCTGCGCAAGTGGGCACCGAAGGTTTCGGCGGCCCTGCAGGAGCTGCCGGAACTGACCGACGTCGAGACCATCTCGGACGGCGGCACGAAGCGGGTCACGCTCAAGATCGACCGCGAGGCGGCGCGCCGCCTGGGCGTGGACATGCAGACGATCACGCAGACCCTGAACAGCTCGTTCAGCCAGCGTCAGGTCGCGACCCTCTACGAACGCCTGAACCAGTACCGCGTCGTGATGGAACTCGAGCCGCAATACACGGAGGATCCGTCGGTGCTCGAGCAACTGCACGTGATCGGCGCCAACGGCCAGCGCGTGCCGTTGTCCGCGTTCATGCGCTACGAGTACGACTTGATCGATGACCGGGTGCGTCACCGTTCACAGTTTGCCGCGGCCAACATCGGGTTCGGGCTGGCTCCCGAGATGACGCTCGAGGAGGCCCAGCTGGCGATCGACCAGGCGCTCGCCCGGATCATGCTGCCCAAGGAGATCATGGTGAACTACGGCGGCGGGGCGCAGACCTCGCAGCGCAGCCTGCAGGCGCAGCCGCTGCTGATCCTCGGGGTGCTGCTGGCGGTGTACCTTGTGCTCGGCGTCCTGTACGAGAGTCTCGTGCATCCGCTCACGATCCTCTCGACCCTGCCGTCGGCCGGACTCGGGGCGCTGCTGGCGCTGCGGCTGACGGGCACGGAATTCACGCTGATCGCGCTGCTCGGCCTCTTCCTGCTCATCGGCATCGTGATGAAGAATGCGATTCTGATGATCGACTTCGCCATCGCCGCTGAACGGCGCGACGACCTCTCGCCCCGCGATGCCATCTACCTGGCGGCGCAGTTGCGGTTGCGTCCGATCCTGATGACGAACTTCGCCGCCGTGCTCGGCGCGCTCCCGCTCGT
>JADYYN010000074.1 GCA_020853635.1 Gemmatimonadaceae bacterium | reverse complement strand
GGCCTCCGGGGAACGGAAGCGTCACGGTCACTCGCTCCGCGGCAGCGGCGTGTGCGCGCTGCGCACCCGCCGCTGCCGCACCACGACTAGAAGATCGTGTAGATGAACGGCGCCAGCACCGAGCCCTGGGCGAACACCAACAGCGCGCCCACGAGCACCATGATCACGATGATCGGCAACATCCATAGCTTCTTCCGGGCCTTCATGAAGGCCCACAGCTCACTGATCAATCCACCGCTTGCCATCGTTGCTCCCGTAATGGTCAGAATTGCCGCTTCATCTGGTCCGCGGTCGGCTGCGGTCCGGTCCGTTGGATCCAATAGCTGTTGTTCGTCGGCTGATGCTCGAGGGCGCGACGGCCGATCAGCTTCATGATCAAGCCCATCGGCGTGATGACGACGAAGTAAATCACGCCCATGAAGATCGGGGTGGTGACCTTCGAGAGCACCAACGCGAGCCCCATCCACGCCTTGTAGATGGGTCCGAGCGCCGTGGGCGCGACCAGCCCACCCACGACGAGCAGGCCACCGAGGCCGCCGACGTACGGCACCGGTCCCATCTTCGCGCGCCAGTAGAATATCCCGGCGATCGCCAGGAACGCGCCACCGACGAGCAGCCCGAACTTGCGTCCCTCGGACGCGCTCAATCCAGCTGGAACTCTTGCTTCCATTCGTCACCCTCCTGCGACTTCGGTTGATTGCGCTTGTCGAGAAGGAACGTCCCGAGCACAAGGTAGTCGATGTGCGTGCGCATGAAGCAGCGGTACGCATCGGCTGGCGTACACACGATCGGTTCGCCACGCACGTTGAATGAGGTGTTCACCAGCACGGCACAGCCCGTGAGCCGCTCGAACTCGGTGAGCAGCGCATGGTAGTTGGGGTTCGCAACCCCATCGACCGTCTGCACACGCGCCGAGTAGTCGATGTGGGTGATCGACGGCAGGTCCGAGCGCGGCACGTTGAGCTGATCGATGCCCCAGAGCTTCTTCTGCTCGGCGGTCATCGGGACCTGGCGGCTCTTCTTCACCGGAGCGACGAGGAGCATGTACGGACTGTCCGAGTCGAGCTCGAAGTAGTCACTCACCCGCTCGCGCAACACGCTAGGCGCGAACGGCCGGAAGCTCTCGCGGAACTTGATCTTCAGGTTCATGTCCGACTGCATCTTCTGGTTGCGCGGGTCGCCGAGGATGCTGCGCGCCCCGAGGGACCGCGGGCCGAACTCCATGCGGCCGTCGAGCCACCCGAAGATGTTGCCCTCGGCGAGGAGCTGCGCGGCCCGCTTGGTCATCGTCGGGCGATCGAGCTTCTCGTACGGGATCTTGTTCTCCTTCAGGTAGGTCTCGATCTCCTGCTCCGAGTACTCGGGGCCGAGGTACGAGCCCTTCATCGTGTCACGACCCGGCGTGACCGTGCGCGGCTTGTCCAAGTACCGATGCCAGATGAGCTGCGCGACGCCGAGTGCTCCGCCGGCGTCACCCGCCGCCGGCTGGATGAAGATGTTCTTGAACGGCCCCTCGCGCAGGACACGACCGTTGCCGACGCAGTTGAGCGCCACACCACCGGCCATCACGAGGTTCTCCATGCCGGTGCGCTCGTGCGCCGTGCGCGCGAGACGCAGCATGACTTCTTCGCACACCACCTGCACCGAGCGCGCGAGGTCCATCTCGCGCTGCGTGAGCTTGCCTTCCGGCTGCCGCGGCGGTGCGCCGAAGAGCTCGTTGAAGGCCTCGCTGGTCATCGTGAGACCGGAGAGGTAGTTGAAGTACTTCTGATTGAGGCGGAAGGACCCGTCGGGCTTGAGGTCCATCAGCTCCTTGTAGATGAGATCGACGAACTTCGGCTCGCCGTACGGCGCGAGGCCCATGACCTTGTACTCACCCGAGTTCACCTTGAAGCCGGTGTAGTACGTGAAGGCCGAGTAGAGCAGACCGAGCGAATCCGGCCAGCGCATCTCCGCGTTCAGCTCGATCTTGTGTCCGTGTCCGACGCCCATCGTGGTCGTCGCCCACTCACCGACGCCGTCGATGGTGAGGATCGCCGCCTTCTCGAACGGGGACGGATAGAACGCACTGGCCGCGTGCGCCTCATGATGCTCCGAGAAGAGCAGCTCGCCCTTGAAGCCTTCGAGATGGCTGGTGATCTCGCGGTCCTGGTAGAGCTTCTCCTTGATCCAGAGCGGCCCAGCCATCATGAAGGACTTGAAGCCCTTGGGCGCGACCCCGAGATACGTCTCAAGGATGCGCTCGAACTTGATCAACGGCTTGTCGTAGAACCCGACATAGTCGAGATCGGCAAAGGAGATCCCGCCCTGACGCAGGCAGAACTCCACGGCCTTGATCGGGAAGGACGAGTCCGCCTTCTTGCGCGTGAAGCGGTCTTCCGACGACGCGGCGATGATCTCGCCGTCGCGGATGAGGCACGCGGCACTGTCGTGATAGAAGGCCGAGATGCCGAGGATGTTGACGGGCTTGGTCACGCGGCGGCCCCTGGGTTCGGTTCGTTCTGCGATGAAACCATGACGATGTCGGTCGAGCGAGAGGTGTGCACCACTAGGTGCGGAAAATCACGGGTACCACAACGACGGGATCGTGCGCGCTCCGAGCGACCATAGGTCATCGGACGAGCCCCGATCCGACCAACCCATCGGTGGCGACCTGCGTCGCGAGCCGATGGCCCTGCACGTTCCAATGACCGTCCCACTCGATGTAGAGTGACGGCTTGCCAGCGCCGACCCACTGTCTGAACTCCGGCAGCAGGTCGATCGTCGGGATCCCCAGTCGAGCGGTGATCCCCTGCACCACGGCCTGCGGACGATCCCGCGAGACCGTCCGGCCGCTGTCGGGGAAGGTCTGCGCGAACTGGGTCCACACACTGTCCTTGAGCTGGAACATCAACGGCAACATCACCACCGCCATCTCTCCGCCGTCACTGGTCACCAACGAGTCCAGTCGGCCGAGCATCTGCTCCGTCAGCCGCATGCCGGTGGCGGTCGGTTCTTGGAGCGGGTCGTCGAACAAGGTCTGCACATGCGACCGGAGTTGTGATGCCGCCTGACGCATGGTCCCCGAGTGCCGGACCTTGCGCCACAACTGGTACAGCTGGAACCGCGTCGCGATGTAGCCCTTCAGTTGGATCTTCCGGTATTCCATCGTGGGGATCGGCGCGCGCTCAGTCGCGACGAGACGACCCTCACGCTCCGTGTGCCAGACCTGACGGAGGTTGTCACTGACGTCGTTGTGCAACGTCATCGCCACCACCACGAGGTCGGGCTTCATCGCCCGCCCGTACTCCGTGTAGTATCGGAGCTCGTCGTCAGTCCCCCACCCGCTGACGCCAGCGTTCACCACCTCGATCCGCTTGCCGGTACGCGCCGCGAGCGCCTGCTCGAGCATCGCCGGCATGGACGAATCGAACGGGACCTGATACGCCTCCATGAACGAATCCCCGAGCACGAGCACCCGGAACACACCCGGCGCCTTGGCGATCTCGTGCTCCCGGTCGCGCATGCCGAACGAGTTGAACGAGACCTCGTGTCCGAACTGCGGGAGATACCGCGTGATGCCCGGCCAGTGCGTCGCGAGCCCGTAACGATCCTGATGGGAGAGCCCCGTCGGTTGCGGGAACTTCCAACGGACCAGCCCCTCCATCACCGCGAGTCCGATCACCGACGAGACCCCGACGACGATCAGCCCCAGCAGCAGCCCACGTCCGCGTGTCATCGCAGCCCCCGCGCAATGGCGGGCGCCGATACCAACGGGATGTTCCTGCTGCGGAAAACGGTGCGCACGGGGGGAATGATCGAACTCGTATCTATATGGTCTGAAATCACTTGCCCTTCGGCCATCTCAATGCGAGAACGATGCCATGACTGCCTGTCCCACGCGCCGATGACGAGGCCAAGGGATGCCGTCGACACCGG
>JADYYN010000073.1 GCA_020853635.1 Gemmatimonadaceae bacterium | reverse complement strand
GGTCGGCCCCGCCTCTTGGTGTTGTGCCGCCACGACTTAGATTGCCTTGCATGGCGCACACCGTCCTCCTGTTCGCGTAGTGGGCCGACGCGTTCGGCCCGGCCCTCTCGCTCGACCTTCCGGCCGAGACCACCGCGGGTGCCGTGCTCGACGCCGCGGTGGCCCACGCAGGGGGCCGACCGCTGCCCAAGCCCATGATCGCGGTGAACCACCGCTACGCCCGGCCTAATACCCCGGTCCGCGCCGGCGACGAAGTCGCGCTCATCCCGCCAGTGGCGGGGGGTTGAGGTGCGTAGCGCCATCGTCGACCACCCGCTCGATCCCACGGCTCTCTTGGCCGAGGTCGCGTCGACGGCATCCGGTGCGAGCACGCTGTTCGTGGGCACGGTCCGAGAGGTCAACGCGGGGCGCCCGGTCACCGGCATCGACTACAGCGCCTACGGGCCCATGGCCGAACGCGAGCTCGACACGGTGGTGCGTGAGGCCGCCGATCGCTTCGGCACCACGCGCATCGTCGTGGAGCATCGCGTGGGCACACTCGGGCTGGGCGAGGCGAGCATCGTCATCGCGGTCTCGCACGCGCGGCGCGCTCCGGCCATGGACGCCGAGCGCTATTTGATCGAGGAGATCAAGAAGCGCGTGCCGGTGTGGAAGCGCGAGCATTACGCCGACGGCACGCGCGAATGGGTGGACCCCACGGCGAGCGAGGCCGCGGTATGAGCGCGCACGGGAGTGTCGGGGCCGGCGGTCACGCACCCGCGTTGCGCGACCAGCATGGGCGCTCGATCGAGTATCTGCGCATCTCGGTCACCGATCGCTGCAACTTCCGCTGCGTGTACTGCATGCCGGAGGCGGGGCTCGATTGGTTGCCAAAGGCTGACATCCTCTCGTACGAGGAGATCGTGGGTGTGGTGGAGCAGTTGGCGCCGCTGGGTCTCCGTCGGCTCCGCATCACCGGTGGTGAGCCCACCATCCGTCCGGACCTCGACACACTCATCGCCAAGCTCAAGGCGGTGCCGGGTATCGAGGACATCGCGCTCTCGACCAACGGCGTGAAGCTCCCGACCATGGCCACGGCGCTCAAGGCGGCCGGTCTGGACCGCGTGAATCTCTCGGCCGACTCGCTGCAGGCGGCGCGCGTCGCCGCGATTGCGCGGCGCGACCTGGGCTTCCGTCCGGTGGAGGCCGCCGAGGCGGCGATCGCGGCGGGTCTGGACCCGGTCAAGCTGAATGTGGTGGTGATGCGCGGCGTGAACGACGACGAAGTGGTGGACTTCGCGCGGCTCACGCTCACCATGCCGCTGCACGTGCGGTTCATCGAGTTGATGCCGGTGGGCGAGATGGCGCATCTCACGGACGAGCACATTGTGCCGAGTGAGGAGGTGCTGGCGCGCGTTGCGACGCTGGGTGCACTGTCTCCGGCGGATGGTCCTGCGCGAGGGAACGGTCCAGCGAAGTACCATCGCATCGCGGGTGCGGCGGGCACGGTGGGCGTGATCACGCCAATGACACACACGTACTGCGGCAGCTGCAATCGTGTCCGGCTCACGGCCGATGGACGGCTTCGGACCTGCTTGTACGGTGACCATGAGGTGAATCTTCGTGATCCGCTTCGGAGGGGAGAGCCCCTGGAGCCGTTGTTCGTGCGGGCGCTGTCGGAGAAGCCGTTGGAGCACAACCTCATTCAGATGAAGGTTGGGGGGTTGAGGGCGCTGTCCCAGGTTGGTGGGTAGGGGCTGATTTGGCTAACTGCTTTCACCACAGAGGGCACAGAGGGCACAGAGGGAACGCAACGGCGTTTACCACAGGGGCTCAGGGGGCACAGGGGAACGCAGGGGGCTCGTGGTGGCTCGGCGGAATTTGGTGTGCCTTTGAGTCTTCTTTTTGGGGGAACTGCGCTCGCGGCGGCGGGCTGTCGTTCCCCTCAAGTGTTTTTGTGCTTGGGCGCCGATACTCGTTCGAGCGCGTCTGTCCCCCCGTGACCCCTGTGTCCCCTGTGTCCCTGTGTTGAAGGCAGTCCTCCGCAGTTCTCTGTGCCCTCTGTGCCCTCTGTGGTGACCAGCAGTTCGCACTGTTCAGGCCAGCAACCCGTTTACCTGTCCCCTCCACGCGACTAAATTCAGCGACACCAACCCTATACACCGCAGAGACCCCCCAATGGTGAACAAGATCACGGTCGTCGGCGCCGGCAATGTCGGCGCGACCGCGGCCCAGCGTATCGCTGAGAAGGAACTCGCCCGTACCGTCGTGATGGTGGACGTCGCCGAAGGGATCCCGCAGGGCAAGGGTCTCGACCAGTGGCAGTCGGCGCCGATCGAAGGCTTCGACTCGCGCGTGATCGGCACCAACGGGTACGACGAGACTGAAGGCTCGGACATCGTCGTGATCACGGCCGGCATCGCCCGCAAGCCGGGCATGTCGCGTGACGACCTGCTCAACACCAACGCCGGCATCGTGAAGTCGGTCGGCGAGAACATCAAGAAGTCCTCGCCCAACGCGATCGTGATTGTGGTGTCGAACCCGCTCGACGTGATGTGCTGGGTGGCGAAGGAAGCCACCGGGTTCCCGCGTGAGCGCGTGATCGGCATGGCGGGTGTGCTCGACACGGCGCGTTACCGCGCCTTCCTCGCCACCGCGCTCGACGTCTCGGTGCGCGACATCCAGGCGATGGTGCTCGGCGGCCACGGCGACACGATGGTCCCGTTGATCAGCTACACCACCGTGAGCGGCATCCCGATCACGCAGCTCATGGACGCGGCCACGCTTGATGCGATCGTGACCCGCACGCGCAACGGCGGCGCGGAGATCGTGAAGCACCTCAAGACCGGCTCGGCCTACTACGCGCCGTCATCGGGTGCGATCCAGATGGTCGAAGCGATCGTGAACGACCAGAAGCGCATCCTGCCGTGCTCGGCTTGGCTCGAAGGCGAATACGGCATGAAGGGGCTGTTCCTCGGCGTGCCGGTGAAGCTCGGACGCAAGGGCCTCGAGAAGGTGATCGAGGTGACGCTCACGGCCGACGAACGCACCGCGCTCGAGGCCAGCGCACAGGCGGTGCGCGAGCCGATGTCGGTGGTGAAGCTCTAGCGGTTCTCTGGAGCGGCGTCCCATCCGGGGCGCCGCTCTTGTCTCCCCCCAAAGAGGACGTCGATGAGTTGGCTGCTGAAGTTCTGGGATTCCACCGTCGGCAAGAAGGTCGTCATGGCCGTGACGGGGATCCTGCTGGTCGGGTTCGTGATCGCGCACATGCTCGGCAACCTGCAGATGTTCCTCGGTGCCGACGCGATGAACAAGTACGCGGCATTCCTGAAGAGCACGGGTGAGCTGTTGTGGGTGGCACGCGCCGGATTGTTCGTGGCCGCGGTGCTGCACATCATCTCCGCGGTGCAACTGACGATGATCAACCGCGCGGCGCGGCCCACGGCCTACGCCAAGCGTGAGCCGCAGGTGAGCACGTTCGCGTCGCGCACCATGCGCGTGGGCGGGATCATCCTCGCCGCGTTCATCATCTACCACATCGGGCACTTCACGGTGGGCTCGTTCCATCCGGCGTTCAGTCACACCGGGGTGTACGGCAACGTGATCATCGGCTTCCAGTCGCCGTGGGTGGTGGCGTTCTACGTGCTCGCGATGGCTTCGCTCGGCTTGCACCTGTTCCACGGCGCGTGGGCGGGCTTCCGCACGCTGGGCCTGCAGAAGCAGTCCCCGACACCGCTGCAGCGCTCGCTCGCGCTCGGTGTCGCTCTCCTCGTCTGGGCAGGGTTCACGGTCATTCCCGTGGCCGTCCTGCTCGGCATCCTAAACTAGGCGCGGAGCGCACTCATGACACTCAAACTCGACGCCAAGATCCCGTCCGGCCCCCTGGCCGAGAAGTGGGACAAGCACCGCTTCGAGATGAAGCTGGTGAATCCGGCGAACAAGCGGAAATATTCGGTGATCGTCGTGGGTTCCGGGCTCGCTGGCGCCTCCTCGGCGGCCACGCTCTCGGAGCTCGGCTACAACGTCAGCTGCTTCTGCTTCCAGGACTCGCCGCGCCGCGCGCACTCCATCGCGGCGCAGGGCGGCATCAATGCGGCCAAGAACTACCGCAACGACGGCGACTCCGTGCAGCGGCTGTTCTACGACACCATCAAGGGCGGTGACTTCCGCGCTCGCGAGGCCAATGTGTACCGTCTCGCGCAGGTGTCGGTGGACATCATCGACCAGTGCGTGGCGCAGGGTGTGCCGTTCGCGCGTGAGTACGGCGGCCTGCTCG
>JADYYN010000072.1 GCA_020853635.1 Gemmatimonadaceae bacterium | reverse complement strand
GCGCGCGGCCGGGGCCGCGACGATGTCCTGTGGACGATCGGCGAGCACGCGCCACAAGGCCGCCGCGTCGGCAACCGAGCGCGTGATGGGGCCGATGTGATCGAACGTCGTGCTGAGGGGAATCGGTCCCGCGGTCGGCACATCGTTGATCGATGGTTTGAGCCCGACCAGACCGCAGATCGACGCGGGAATGCGAATCGAGCCCCCGGTGTCGGAGCCCACGGACATGTCGCTCATGCCTGTGGCGACAGACACCGCCGATCCGCCGCTCGAGCCGCCGGGTGATCGGCTGGGATCGAGCGGGTGGCGCACGGGACCAAAGCCTGAGTCTTCGCACGTGGTGCCGAGGGCGAACTCGTGGAGATTTGCCTTGCCCACGATCACGGCGCCGGCTTCGCGGAGGCGCGTGATGACGGGGGCGTCTGCGGCGGCGACGTTGTCGGCGAGCACTTGCGAGCCCGCGGTGGTGACCTGGCCGGCGATGTCGATCAGGTCTTTGACCGACACGGGGACGCCGTGCAGCGGCCCGCGGTTCACGCCACTCGCCGTTTCAGCGTCTGCCGCTCGGGCCTGCGCGCGCGCGCCGTCGGCGTCAATGACGATGAACGCGTTGGTGCGCGCGTTGTGGGTGGCAATGGCGTTGAGGGCCGCGTCGACTCGCTCGGTAGCAGTCATGCTCAGGACATAATATCCGGCCATGTCCTCAGTGATTGCAGCGGTGATGCCTGCTCCTCATGTGCCGGTGGAGCTTCGAGAGTTTGCGGAACCCGATCTACCGATGGGCGGGGCGCTGCTGCGCACGGCCTTGTCGGAGGTATGCGGCACCGACGTGCATCTCTGGCATGGTCGATTGTCCGGCGTGCCGTATCCGATCATTCCCGGGCATGTGACCACCGGCACGCTTGACAAGGCTCGCGGGACGCTGAGAGACGTGCAGGGCCGGGTGCTCGAAGAGGGCGATCGGCTCGCGTTCTTCGACGTGCATCGCACCTGCGGCAAGTGTCTCGCGTGCACCGCGCACCGCACACCCACGCGGTGTCCCTCGCGCCGGGTCTACGGCATCACGGATTCGGCGACCGAAGGGCTCTTTGGCGGCTGGGCGCAGAAGGTGTACCTCGAGCCTGGTGTGGTGGTGGCGAAGCTGCCCGATCGCGTGACGTTCGAGGACTACATCGGTGGCGGCTGCGGGTTGCTGACGTCGGTGCACATCATCGAGCGCTCGAAGATCGTCCTCGGCGACACGGTGGTCGTGCAGGGCGCGGGCGCGGTGGGCATGAGCGCTGCGGCGCTCGCGCGCAAGGCCGGCGCGGGGCAGGTGATCGTGATCGGTGCGCCGCAGTCGCGGCTCGACTTGTCGATCACGATGGGCGCCGACGTGGTGATCAACATCGACACCACGACGCCCGACGAGCGCCTGGCGCGGGTGATGGACCTGACCGGCGGCATCGGCGCCGACGTGGTGATCGAAGCCGCGGGCTCACCGCGGGCGTTCGAGGAAGGTGTGCGCATGGCGCGCAACGGCGGCGCGTACGTGATCGCCGGTCACTACACCAACACCGGCGACAGCACGATCAACGCGCACGAGCACATCAATCGTAAGCACCTCGACATTCGCGGTTGCTGGGGCAGCGAGGTGGGACACTTTCTGCGCGCGCTACAAGTGCTCGAGCGCTATCGCGACGAAGTGCCGTGGCATCTGATTGGCGCCAAGACCTATGGTCTCACTCAGATCAACGAGGCCCTCGCGGTCGCCGCGTCCATGGCGATTCCGAAGGCGCTCGTGGATCCGTGGCGATAGCAGGTTCGCGGCGCTACTTCTGGGCGAGCGCCGCCTCGATGGCCTGTTGAAACTGCGCGTAGGGTAGTGCGCCCGGCAGTTTGGTGAGGGGTTTGAACTGCTTGGTGCCCGGATCCATGGTGCCGACCATGAAGAACGGCGTTCCGGACGCGCCGAGTGAGATGGCAACCGACGTGGACTGACGGATGGCCGCCGAGTACTTGTCGTCGGCGACGCAGGACGAGAATGCGTTGATGTTCAGGCCCGATTCCTTCGCGCGCGCGACGAGGTCTTGCGGTGTGTGCGTGCCCGCCTTGCTGAACAGTCGCGCGTGCATCTCCCAGAATTTCCCCTGCTCGGCCGCGCAGTGTGACGCGATGTGCGCGCGAATCGCTTCGGGATGCAACTGGTCGATCGGGAAGTCACGGAAGGCGTACTGGATCTTGCCGGTTTGAATGTAGTTCGCTTCGACCTCGGGCATCACCTGTGTGAAGTGTCGAATGCAGAACGGACACTCGTAGTCGGAGAACTCCACCAGGACGACCTTGGCGGTCGCGGCGCCTTTGAATGGCCCGTTTGAAAGATCAATGCTCGCCGGGAGGGGCTTCTCTTGCGGCGCGTTGGCGTTGCCGCTCATGCGTTTCACGAGCTGCGCCTGTGTGACCTTGAGGGCCTCCACTTCCTGGCGCAGCGCGTCGACCTCGCTCTTCGACGCGCATCCCGCGGCGGCGACGGCAGTCACCGCCATCACGGCCCATTGCTTCCATCCGGTCATCACTACTCCTCAACGTCATCGAGCGTCGTCACGGCGCACGCGCTCTTCTGTGCTTGCTGCTGGCTGCTGGGAATTGTACGCTCACTGCGGCCCGTATGAGACGCACACGCATTCTCGCTACCGCTGGTCCGTCCACGCCGCTTCCGGTCCTGCGCGACCTGATCCGCTCCGGGGCCGACGCGTTTCGACTCAACTTCTCGCACGGCACACACGAATCGCAGGCCGCGATGTATCGCGCCATTCGCGAAGCCTCGGCCGCCGAGAGCCGGCCGGTGGCGATCATGCAGGACCTGAGCGGTCCGAAGATCCGGACCGGTGAGGTCAGCGCCCCGTTTACGCTCAATGCCGGCGACGCGCTGGCGATCGAGCCCGGCACGTTCATCGGGGGACGCGG
>JADYYN010000071.1 GCA_020853635.1 Gemmatimonadaceae bacterium | reverse complement strand
CTCTGGCGCGCGGCGCTCGGCTTCCATCTTGTGCGACTCTCCCTGAGTCCGCAGTATTGGCACATACACGGCTCGTAGACCGCGTCTGCCCCCCACGCGTGTCGGCGCTCAGGCGCTCGAGTGCAGAGAGAGTGTAGTGCCCGCAGGTACCGCGGTGATGGTCGTTCGCGTAGTCGTCCTTCTCTCTCCTGTCCGGAGGCAGCTCCATGTTGTCAACCCTTCGCGTCGCCCGGGCCTCCGCCCTGACGATGCTCCTTGCGTCCGCGCTCGCGGCCCCGCTGGCCGCACAGGCCGTGGGTCGCGTGACCGGCATCGTGACCGATGAGCCGAGTGGTCGGCCCATTGTCGACGTCCGGGTGTCGATCCCCGGCACGCGACTCGGTGGTGTGACCGACCAGGCAGGCCGCTACATGATCAGCGGAGTCCCGGTCGGCACGCAGGCGGTGGATGTGCGTCGGATCGGCTATCAACCGCAGGTGGTGCGCAACGTCGTCGTGACCGATGGGCAGACCGTGACCGTCGACATCAAGATGAAGCCGGCGGTACTCAATCTCGAAGCGGTCGTCTCGACCGGCGTGGTCGATCCCACCAGCGGCACGCGCGTGCCGTTCACGGTGGGCCGCGTGGAAGCCGCGAACCTCCCGGTGCCGGCGACCAACGCCCTCGAGTCGCTCCAGGGCAAGATGGCCGGTGTGACCATCGTGCCGCCGGGCCAGCCCGGCAGCGGCACCAGCATCCAGCTCCGCACGCCGACGTCGATCAACAAGAGCAACAGCCCGCTCATCGTCGTCGATGGCGTGATCCAGAGCTCCGCGTTCGGTGCAGCGAGCGCGGACATCGAAGCGCTCGACATCGAGAGCATCGAGGTCGTGAAGGGCGCCGCCGCGGCGTCGCTGTGGGGCTCACGTGCACAGGCCGGTGTGATCCAGATCCGCACCAAGCGCGGCTCCGCGCTCGTGCAGGGCGTCACGCAGTTCCAGGTGCGCAGTGAGTTCGGCAGCAACTCGCTCAACGGCAAGCTCAACTGGGCCAAGAACCACTTCTATAATGTGAACGCCAACGGCGAGTACACGGACCTGGCCGGCACCACCGTCGTGCCGCGGACGGCGCGCGTGGCCAAGCCGGTGTTCTCGCGCTTCCAGGACGAGACCTACCGCGACCCTGTCTATGACCAGGTCGACCGGTTCTTCGATCCCGGGTCGTTCACCAAGAACTCGCTGTCCATCGCACAGAACGGCGACAAGACGAACTGGTTCTTCTCGGTGGTGGACACGAAAGAAGACGGCGTCGTCCTCAACAGCGGCGCCTACGGCCAGCGCGACATGCGCATCAACCTCGACCACCGTCCCAACGAGCGCTTCTCGTTCGCGGTGAGCGGCTACCACAGCATCTCCGATCGTCGTGAACTGTACGGCGACACGTTCTTCGACCTCATCAATCAGGCGCCGGATGTGGACCTCCTCACGCCGGACCCCGACGGAACGAAGTATCTGTTCCAAGGCGACCCCGAAGGCCGCGAAGAGAACCCGCTCTACGTGCTGGCCACCGAGGACAACCGCCGTCGCCGCGCGCGCACGCAGGGCTCGGTGGAGGGCCGCTACACGCCCTACGGTTGGCTCACGCTCGACGCCAACCTGAGCTACGACCGCTCGGACCGCCGCAACAACTTCTTCCTCGATCGCGGCGTGAAGACCGAAGCCTTCCCCACCGGCGGCATCGGCGAGATCAGCCAGCTCACCGGCACGACCACGGCCGTCAACGCCTCGGCGAGCGCGAACGCGCTGCGGCAGTTCGGCGACTTCACCGTGCGCTCCACCGCGCGCTGGCTGCTTGAGCGTGAAGACAATCAGATCACGGACGCCGAGGGCGTGGACTTCGCGGTGCCGGGCGTCCGCAGTCTCGACAATGCCCGCACGCGGTTCGTGTCGTCCACCCGTGAGCAGATCGAAGCGTCGGGTTTCTTCATCACCGGCGGCGCGGACTACAAGGGCAAGTACATCGGCGACCTCTTGTTGCGGCGCGACGGCAGCTCGCTGTTCGGCCCGGAGGAACGCTGGAACTCGTACTACCGCGTGTCCGGCGCGTGGCGTGTGTCGGAAGAAGACTGGTGGATGTTCCCGCAGGTGAACGAGTTCAAGCTGCGCATCTCGCAGGGGACCGCGGGCGGGCGCCCGAGCTTCAACGACCAGTACGAGACCTTCGCGTTCACGTCGGCCGGCGGCGTCGAGAAGCAGAACCTCGGCAACGCGGCGCTCAAGCCGGAGTTGGCCACCGAGCGCGAGGTGGGCCTCGACATGATCTTCCGTGAGCGCTACTCGCTGCAGTTGAGTTACGCGCACTCGGTGGTGGAGGACCAACTCGTGCAGATCCCGCTGGCCGGCTTCTTCGGCTTCTCCTCCCAGTGGCAGAACGCCGGCACGGTGAAGGGCAACACGTGGGAAGCGACCCTCGAAGCCCAGCTGATGCGCACCAGCGACCTGAGTTGGAGCGCGGGGCTGGTGTTCGATCGCACACGCAGCCGCGTGACGGGGTTCGATCGGTCGTGCTTCGTCACCAATACCATCGGCTACCGCTGCGCCGGCGCGCGGCTCACCGAGATGTACGGGTTCCGTTGGATCCGCGGGCCGAACGAACTCCCGGCCGACGCGCAGGCGATCGCGGATCAGTTCGACGTGAACGACGAAGGCCTGCTCGTGTGGGTCGGCTCCGGCAAGACCTACGAAGACGGTGAGGATGCCACCGGTTGGGGCACGACCACCACCATCGGCACGCGCACGTACGGGTGGGGCCTGCCGATCGCGCTGCTCGACGAGACGGGCAGCAACGCCCTCGTGAAGATCGGCGACGGCAATCCGCGCTTCCGCTACGGCATGAACCACAACGTCACGTGGAAGCAGTTCGACTTCTTCGCGCTGTTCGACGTGCAGGTGGGTGGCAACGCCTACAACGCCACCAATCAGCGTATGTACCAGTGGGCGCGCTCCGGCGACGTGGACCAGGCGGGCAAGCCGCAGGGCCGCAAGAAGCCGATCGAGTACTACGTCGCCCTGTACAACGCGACGAGCCCGTCGGACTACTTCGTGGAGAACAATGGGTTCGTGAAGTTGCGCGAACTGTCCGTGCGCTATCGTGTCCCGGGGCGCGTGCTCGGCATGATGCGCGGCGTCGGCGTGCGCGATGCGACCGTGTCGTTGATCGGCCGCAACCTGTTCACGTGGTCCGACTACAAGGGCTACGACCCCGAAGTCGGCGGGACGCTCACACGGCTCGACAGCTTCGACTATCCGCGGTACCGCACGTTCACCGGCAGCGTCACCCTCAACTTCTGAGCGAGGCCACTATGCGCAAGTTGTCATTGGTCCTCGCGTTCGCGACGACCGCCTGTCTCGATCTGGACGTCACCAATCCCAATCTCCCGAATCGCGTCCGCGCCACCGCGGACCCGTTCTCCACGGAAACCTTCGTGGCCAGCTCGTTCCGTACGTGGTGGCCGGTGGCCGGCCACGACGACTACCCGGCGTGGGCGCTCTCCACGATGGCGCGCGAGTTCACCTCCGGCTTCGCCGACTTCGGACAGCTCGAGACGTCCGCCGAGCCGCGCTCGGTGTGGAACAACAGCCCGGCGAATACCCGAAGCGGGGTGAACCGCATCCCGTGGTTCGAACTCTATCGCACCAACTCCGCCGTCACCGACGCGATCAAGGCGATCGACGAAGGCCTGATCATCGGAGACACCGCGCGCACGATCCGCGCGAAGGCCTTTGCGAAGTTCGTCCAAGGCGTCTCGCACGGGTACCTCGGCCTGTACTTCGACAAGGCCTACGTGAGCGACGAGTTCCTCGACCTCGACACCGTGACGACGCCGACCACACGGCCGTACAACGAGGTCGTGGACGAAGCGATCGAGATGCTCGACAGTGCGATCGCCGTCGCGGGACGGGCAAACTTCACTCTGCCGGCGGACGGATGGTTCTACACGGCGATGACGCGCGACGAGTTCGTGCGGCTCGCCAACTCCTTCGTCGCGCGCTTGCTCGTGTACCGTGCCCGCACCCCCGCCGAGCGTGCGGCGGTGGACTGGGCCGCCGTGATCACGCGGACCACCGCCGGCATTCAGACCGACTTCGCGCCGGTCGGACAGGTCGACGTGCTCTGGGATGACTGGAAGCGCCTCACGGCACGCGTGCGTACCGCAAGTCGCCCCTCGGACTTCGGCCGGCCGAGCTATTGGCTGGTGGGTCCTGCGGACTCGACCAACGGTTTCGTGAACTGGGTGGCCACGCCGCTGCAGAACCGGGTCGCGTTCCAGCTTCGCACGCAGGATCGCCGCATCCAGGGTACCACCGGCCCCGCGTCGCCCGGGCTCTATGCGGGCTACAATCTCAACAACATCTTCGCGGCGAGCCGCGGCACGTACCGCTACTCATGGTACTTCTTCCGCCGCTACGGCCTGGGCACGTCATGGCAGGACAGCCCGATGCCAGCGATGCTGGTGAGCGAGATGAATCTGCTGCGCGCCGAGGCGTATATCCGGACCAATCAGGCGACGCTGGCGCTGCCGCTGATCAATGCGACGCGCACCGCCAACGGTCAGCTGCCGAACGTCACGGTGGACGGTCCGCCCGACGTCCCCGGCTGCGTGCCGCGCAAACTCAGCGGCGCCTGCGGCAGTCTCTGGGACGCGCTGCGCTACGAGAAGAACATCGAAGGCATGGGCGTTTCCGGTGTGACGGCGTTCTTCGATGCGCGTGGCTGGGGTACGTTGCCGGAGGGCACCATGGTGCACTTCCCGATCCCGGGTGCAGAACTCGCCACGCTGCAGCAGCCCAACTACACGTTCGGTGGTGCGGGCGTGGGCTCGTCGGCTGCACCGGCGCCGGAGGCCTGTCCGGTGGCGTTGGCGCGCTGTCCCTGATAGTGCATCGGTGAAGGGAATGCGGACGGCCCGCGCGAGCAGCTTCGCGCGGGCCGTCCGTGCGTCAGTGCTTGCGCGCGACGCGGCGGCGTGGTAGTTCCCATGTATGCGCCTCCGCCTCGTCGCCCCCCTACTCTGCCTCGCCGCGGCTGCGTGCACCGCGCCGACGGACCTCGACACCGCGGTGATCAACGTGCAGGTACGCGATGACATCGGGCGATCCGCCGGCCGGAACGAGGTCATCATCCGTCGCGTCGACGCACCGGACGCGACGCGGCGCGTGGACACCGGCACGAACACTAACGGGCATGTGAGCGTCCGCCTCCGGGACTCCGGGACGTACGAAGTGCTCGTGATTCCGACCGCCACGTTCAGCTCCTCGCCCTCGCTCCGGCGCACGGTGACCGTGATTGAAGGTGAACGGGTCGTGCTCGCGTTCACGCTCTATCGCGCAGGGTGGTCCGAGCCCGATCAGAACCCCACGCGAGAGTACACACCAACGACGTGGCCCTGACGAAGCACATCGGGCGCGTCGCAGCAGCGCTCGTCGTCACGAGCCTCTGCGCCAGCGGCTGTGGGAATGCGCGCGCGGCGAGCGTCAGCGCGGAACGTGACACGGTTGTCGCGTACAGCACGGAGCGCTTCAGACTCCCGCTCATCGTCCGTGACCGTGAGGGGGCTGAGCCACCGAGGTGGGACGCGACACTGCAGGTCGCAGATACCGGAGTCCTGTGGAACGACGGTGCATACGTCCGCTGCCGCCGCGCGGGCCGCACTGACGTGATAGCAGACGTCGATGGACAGTCGGCACGACTCACCGTGCACTGCCGACCGACGGCACGCTTCGAGACACTTTTCTTCCATGATCTCGTTGTCGGGCGCGCGCCGAAACCCTTCGAGATCCGTGCGCGGTTCAGCGATGACAGCAGCGAACGCGTCGACCCGATCTCCGTGTACATCTCCGACACCACCGTCGCACGACTCGACGGCGATTCGCTGGTCGGGCTCCGTGCGGGCAATACGCAGCTCTCGGTGAACGTCGGCGGCAAACTGCTGCCGATTTATGTCGCCGTGACCGAGATCGTCGCCGATGACTCGTTGGCACTCACCCCTGGCGAGTTCCGCTCGTGGACACTTGGGCGCGGCAGCTACGAGATCTGGGTCCGCGGCCTCGATGCGACGTTCAGTCGAGCCGCCACCGAACTCGAAGGCGAAGGCACGAAGTGCTTCCGCGCGCAGTTCGACGAGCACACGATCAACTGCCGAGTCGCGGAACGCGGTGGCGTCGCGATCCGCAACATCCTCGCGAAAGGACCGACGCAACGCGTCGGCGTGCGCATCCTCAAGCGTCCGTGAATCGTCGGACGGCGGTCGGGAGAATCCCCGACTGCGCGCAACTCGGCAGAGGGACATCTCGTAAAGAGCGTGGTCGGTGATCGCGCTCGCCCCTTCGACCCGAGGAGCTCTGCCTGATGCGTCGCCTGTCACTGTCAGTACCAGTTACCGCGCTGAGCTTCGCGCTGATCATGACGCTGCCCGCCGCGATGCCAGCGCAGGAGCCCGCCAGCACGCGCATCAAGCTCACGCGAGACAGCGTCGTGGGTGCCGTGCACTGCGCACCGACCGGCAAGGCGTACGCGGTCATCCATCCCAACGGCATCGTCGATGAATGCCCACTCGCTCGCGACACGGTGATCGACGGGCACGCGTTGCCGCGCGGCACCTGGATCCAGCTCAATCCCGACGCGATGCTGACGGCGGCGTGGTTGCCCCGCGACGTCGAGTTGCAGGGCCTGCCCTGCAAAGGCACAGGATATAAAGGATGGTCAGTACGCTTCCATGCCGACGGCCACCTCGCCCTCTGTTTCCTCTCTCGAGACGCGGAGATCGACAGCGTGCCGTGCCTTGGCGGCAGCTTCCTTCGCGAGTTACGCGGCAGCACACATGTCACCCTCGACGCGACCGGACGCCTGCGCAGCTGCCGCCTCTCGCGCGCGGCCACCATCGACGGCCGAGCGTACCCGAAAGGCGCGCGGATCAACCGCGGCGGGAGCTGATCGCCCGCGCGGGGCCACGCTCGGCGGCGGTCGCTACGGCATCCCGGCGTGACGACTCCCGAGGCGGTGCGTTTCTTCTGGGGCCCCGCGCCCTCCCTCACCGCCTTGGAGACCTCGATGCGCCCGTCCGTCCGCCTGCTCACTGCACTCTTTGCCTTCACGACGGCCGCCCCAGGAGTGCTCGCGGCGCAGAAACAAGCGACGCGTCCGGAGCCCCCGCCGGATTCATCGGTCATGGCCGCCGCCGCACAGGCAGTGGAGAGGCTTGATTCTACCCAGCGCGCCGACTCCGTCGCCAAGGCCGAGTTCCTCGCCAAACTGATTCGACGCTCGGGGCTCATCGAGCTGGATGGCGGCATGGCGAAGATCGACTTGCCCACCACGCTCTCGTTCCTCGACCACGACGGTGCCAAGCTGCTGCTCGAGAACGGCTGG
>JADYYN010000070.1 GCA_020853635.1 Gemmatimonadaceae bacterium | reverse complement strand
GTTGGATGTGTGATGCAGCGCACGAACCGATCACACGCCCGGGAACGTGCCTCCGATGAACGGCGCGGTCGTCGGCTGCGGTGATCCGCCCTTGGGCTCGAGCGACACGAGCACATCCGTGACGCCATTCACCGACGTCGCGAGTCCATCGACCTCGACGATGGCGTGACCCTCGGCGTCCGAGTTGAACACCACCAACGACACCGGCTTGCCGTTCACCAACGCCCAGATCTGATAGTCGCGTCCTTCGGGTGCGCGCGCGAGTCGGAACACATGCGCGACGCCTCGACCTTGCTTGGCGTTCCAGAAGAACTGGATGCCCGGCCCCGTCGCCTCCTCCTTCGCACCCACCTGGACGAGATACAGATCGCGCTCGCCCATGAACATCGCGTCGAGCGTCCGTTCGCGTCGCTGGAGCTGCTCGGCGAGTGCCACGTTGGTGTTTCGCAACCGGTCGAGCTCGCGTCGGGAGCGCAGCCCGTCCGCCCCCACCAGCGTGGCGATGACCAACGACGCAGCCGCGAGCATCGGCGCCCACCGCCGTGCGGCAGACGGCGCAGCGGAGACACGACGCGGACCGGATACCGTTCCGGCCGATGCGACGGACGGTCCGGCATCCTGCGGCAACGCCGACGCGGCCGCAAGCAGTTGCCCGCGCAGCGCCGCACTCGGCGTCACGGGTTGTGCGGTCGCGAGCATCGCCGGGACGTCACGGAACGACGCGACCTCTGCCGCCAACTCCGGATCGGTCGCCATCGCCGCCTCCATTGCCGCGGCTTCGTCCGGCGTGGTCGCACCGAGCGCATGCAACGGCGCGAGCTCGCGGAGCTCGTCACGGGAATATCGGGTCATGCCACACGCTCCTGCGCGAGCGGCGCCAGCAGGCCTCGCAACTTGATCAGTCCTTGGCGAATACGCGTCTTGATGGTACCGAGCGGTTCAGCGAGACGTTCGGCGATCTCGACGTGCGTGAGTCCTTCGAAGAACGCGAGCTCGATCACGGTCCGTTGCGGCGCCGAGAGCGACGTGAGTGCCGCCTCGATCGCCGTCCGTCGTTCCTGTTGCGTGATCCCGTCGAGCGGATCGGTGCTCCCCGGCGCCTCGGCCTCGGCGATCGGAGCATCCTGCTCGGTCACCAACTGCTCGCGCCGCTCGCGTCGTGCGCCGCTCCGTGCTGAATCGACCGCCCGACTGCGCGCGATGGTCGCCAACCACGACAACAGTGACCCGCGCGCGGCATCGAATGATGCGGCCGTTCGCCACGCTTGCAAGAACGTCGCCATGAGCACGGACTCCGCATCGGCGCGCTCGCGGACGATACGCTGGATGAGCCCGAGCAGCGACGGCGCATACCGATCGTAGAGCGCCGCCAGCGCACGCTCGTCGCCCAGCCGCATCAGCTGTACGAGCCGAGCGTCGTCGTCGGATGTGCGATCGAGTGCGACGAGAGGAGACACAGACGCGGGTGGAGAGGAGCGAACGCGGGACGTGTGACGAGCTGACAGGTCGTACAATGGTGGGGGACTCGGCGGCGCCACACAAGCACCGATACCGACGCGACCAAGGGGGCAATCCGACTCGGGTCTCAAGATCGTACTCTAGAGCCCGGCGCGGCGCACGCGCACCTCACCAGCGCGGCGCGCACGACACAATCCGCCCGCGGACGAGCGGTCGTACTCCGAGTGCACACCCTCACTTCCACTCGGAGCGTCACCCATGCGTCGTCTGTTCCTACCCGCCCTCCTCGCCCTCTCCCTCGGTGCCAGCGCCGTCGATGCGCAGGCCATGAAGGAGAAGTCCCTCTACGACCGACTCGGAGGCAAACCGGCGATCACGGCCGTCGTGGACGAGTTCGTCGCGCGCGTCGCCGCCGACACACGCATCAATCATTTCTTCGCGGCGACCGCGGCGGACCCGAAGCGCCTCGCCGGGTTCAAGATGAAGCTCGTCGATCAGATCTGCGAAGCGTCCGGCGGCCCGTGCAAGTACATGGGCAAGGACATGAAGTCGGCACACGCCGGCATGAACGTGAGCGGCGCGGACTTCACCGCACTCGTGGAAGACCTCGTCGGCGCGCTCGACAAGTACAAGGTCGCTGAGGCCGACAAGAAGGTGCTGCTCAGCGTGCTCGGACCCATGCAGGGCGACATCGTCACCAAGAAGATGTAGCACACGCGAGGTCCGGAAACGCCGAACGCGGCGGGGACATCGTCCCCGCCGCGTTCGCGCATGCCGACAGCCGTGGGCGCGCTAGTGCTTGAGCTTCGGCCGCGGCTTCTTCACCTGCACCGCCGCCGGCTGACCCGCGTAGCGCCCCTGCGCGTCGACCTCGACCACCGGGATGCCGAGCACGTCGTCCTTCATCTCGATACCGGTGGGCTCGGGGCTGCCGGCCGCCCGAAGGAACAGCGTGACGTTGAACGCATCCGCCTGGTTCAAGTCGACCGTGTAGCCGAGGTCGACGAGCGACCGCACGGTGAGCTGACTCAACGGATTCGCACCACCGTTCAGGAAGCCGGTCATGAGCTCGTTCGCCAGCACGCCCTCGCGCCAGTGTGAGTCACGGGTGCCCTGACCACCCTGCGTGTTCTCCACCGGCGTCTTCGAGCCACCGGTCCACGTGCTGCCGCCGATGTTGTTGAACCCGATCAGCGCCTGCGCGCCCGTGAAGTGGGTGTCCGCGCCCGGCGAACTCGGCAGCGAGGGGTTGAGCAACAATCCGCGCGACTGCCACAGCGTGCCGATGCCGAGCACGTGTCCCATCTCGTGCAGGATCACGTTGCCGAAGTTCCCGCCGGCCTCGAGGTTCGCAAGGTCGGCCGTGTCGAAACGCATGGTCCCGAGCAGTGGCTGCGCGCCGGTACGTGAGAAGCAGGGGCCGGCGGATCCCAGCACGCTCCCCGCGCCGTCGATCGGTTCGAGCCGCACGACGATCATGAGGTCGTCGATCGTCTCGTTGATCGGCACCGGCGAGTTGCATGTGCCCGCGCCGACCGTGAACGGGATGTTGGTCAAGTCAGAGGTGATGATGGTCTCCCAACGCGTGACCGCCGCGTTGAACGTGCTGAGCTGCGAGACCGTGGGCAGCGCAACGAACCGCAGATTGATGTCGAAGCCGGCGGACGACGCCTTGCCCTTTGCATTGAACACCACGCCCGTGCCCGGCACCCCAGCAGCGGTGGCCTCGAGCACGTTCGAACCCGCCGCGAGCGTCCAACTGCCGAGCGTCGCGATGCCGCTCGCATTCGACACCGCCGTGGCGCCCGTGATCGCCCCGACGCCCGGCACTCCGGCGAACGTCACCGTGACGCCCTGCACCGGATTGCCGCTGCCATCGCGGACGATGACCGACGGATTGATCGACACGGCCGCCCCGGGCGCTGCGACCTGACCGTTGCCGCCATTGAGTGCGACGGACGCGGCACCGCCCGTGGTGCTCTGCGCGACCGAGAGCGCGTACGTGCCCGTCTGCAGCGAGTCGAACGACGTCGCGCGGATCAAGTACTCGCCGGCCGGCAGCGTGATGTTGATGCGGGAGTCCGTGTTGGTTCCGAGCACGATGTCATCATGCTCAGCGATCAGCGTGTCGTTGACGAAATTGAAGATGTAGAGATACGCGTCGAACCCTGTCGCATCGAGATCGATGACGAGCTGCGTGCTCGCGCCGAGCGTGAGTTTGTAGAGGTCGAAGTTCCGGAGATCGGGCGCCGGCCGCACGCAGTCGTTGAGCGAGAGCGTACCGTTGATCGTCTGCCCGACTGCGATGGGCGCCGCTGCTTCCTTCGCGCACACATCCGCCACCGCATTGGCGGTGAAGTCCACGGGCGGCAGCCCGGTGGCCGTCGCGCGCACGCTGTTGGCGCCGAACGTCCCGCCGAGGGTCCAGGAGCCGACCGTCGCGATGCCGTTCGCGTCGGAGACGACCGACGCACCGGTCACGGAGCCGCCACCGGACTGCACCGCGAAGCTCACGGTGACCCCGGCGATCCCGTTCCCGCCCGCATCCTGCACCTTCACCGACGGGCGCTGCGCGACGGCGCTGCCCGCGTTCGCGGACTGCCCCTGCCCCGAGAATCCCGGCGCCGCGAGCATATTGGCCGCGGGGCCGGCGGTCGCGGTGGCCGCGATGGTGCTCGTGGAGAGTGTGCCCTGCACGGAGACCAGCACGCGCTGCAGGGTCGAGGTGAGGGGTCCGAGCGTCCAGGTCGTCTGCGCCGTGCCATCGACGCCCGACGTTGCGGTCGGCGTGCCGACGGAGCCGCCGCCGGACGCGACGGCGAACGTCACCTGACGCCCGGCCAGCGCGCCACCGAGCCGATCGACGACTCGCACGCGCACGGGCGTCGCGACCTGGGTGCCCACCGTCGCTGTCTGGTTGTTGCCCTGCACGACCTCAGGGGCGACCGGCAGCTGCTCGACCGTCACCGCGACCTGCGCGGTGGCGCCGCCCGCCGTGGCCGTCACCGTCGCCGGTCCGTTCGTCACCGCCGTGATCAACCCGGCGGGCGACACGGTCACGACGGACGTCGCACTCGACGACCACGTCACCTCCTCGCCATCGATCTGCCGGTTCTCATCGTCGAGCACGGTCGCCGTCACCTGCTGCGTCGCCCCGAGGGCGTCGAGCGCCACGGTGGTGGTGGACAGCGTGATCGCCGCGGGTTCGGCCGGCTCCGAGGGGGACGAACAAGCCCCCACGATCGCGAGGAACGAAGCCGCGACCAGCAGACCGCGAGTGAACGTCGTGTGACGCATGGAGGAAGCCGTGGGTCGGAGTGGGGGCAGCTGGACGGCGCCGAGCGGCCGATAATAGATGCAGATTTACGGAGTGGTACCGTACGGGTCAACTATCGTCAGACGCGACGTGACAGCATTCGGTGACGGTCCGGGTGACACTTTCGCGTCTTGAGGGGTACTGTCGACTGATGCAATCTCGACTCCGCAGCCTCGCCTCGACTGTGCTCTGCCTCACCATGTTCGGGTGCGGTGGCGACGCGTTCGGGTTCGGGAATGACCGGGACCGGGCCGTGGCGGTCGCCGAGTCCTGGGTCCGCGAGCACCCCGCCGGCTGGACGGTCGCACTGCGCGCCACCGATGCGGTTTACCGCCCGTTCTGGACGCCGTCGTGTACCGACGCCGCCAGCAACGGGTACGTCTCGTTGCGCATGGCCGACGGTCCGACCGAGGTCGAGCTCGCCTTCCGCTGCCCCCTGAGCCCCAACGCGACCCTCGAGGAGCTCTCGCAGCAGTTCCGGTTCGCCATCCCCGCGTCGCTCCCGACCGGACTGCGCTCGCCGCGCTGGTCGTTCCGCGCCGCGCTGGTCGATGGTGCGGTCTACGAAGATGTGCAGTTCTCCAAAGACGCCACCGGCGCGCTGCGGATCACCGTGGTCGCGCGGCTCGCCGGCATCTATGCGCGGCATGCTGAGCAGGCGTGCGACGACGAGGCGGCGGATCTCGAGCGTGAGATCATCAACGCGCGACCGCTCGGCGACACCGAGTGCCGGATCGTGCGCCGGCACCGGGTACCGGTGCGGCTCGAGCTCTCCATGCCGTCGAACCTCGCCGCGTTGCGCTGAGCGCGAGCGCGTCGGCATCACACCCCCAGGCACGCGACGCGCCACACGGGCACCCACTCAGCGGGTGATCCGTTCGATCCGCGTCCCGATGGTCACCAGCAACGTGCCATCGAGCGAGACCGCGAGGTTCGTCGGACCACTGCCCACCGAGGCGAACGCACCGACCGCGCCGGTCGCGACGTCCATGCGGTACAGCATGCCGCTGTCGAAATCGCTGAAGAAATAGTCGCCCGTGTAGCCCGAGCCGAATCGGTTGTTGAGCGGTTCGTAGAATGCGGCTCCGATGATCGCCGCGCCTTCGAACAGCGTGGGGCTGTTGGTGTGCCCGTACGCGAAGATCGGTGCGTCCACGCCGGAGGCGGACGTGGGGCCTTCGGTCGAAGGCCAACCATAGTCGGCGCCGGCGCGCCCGAGGTTGATCTCCTCCCACGAGCCCTCGCCCACATCGTTGATGTGCAGGCGGCCGGTGCTCTGCTGGAACGCGAACGTGTACGGATTGCGCAGCCCGCGCGCCCAGATGGCGCGGTTGCCGCCGGTCGCCGTGCCGGAGAACGGATTGTCCGTGGGGATGCTGCCGTCGGCATTGTAGCGCAGGATCTTCCCGAACACCGAGGTGAGCGCCGGCGCGAGTGAGCCGTTGGCGTTGTCCCCGACGGCGACGTACAACTTGCCGTCAGCGCCGAACGCCATCGCGCCACCGTTGTGATTCTCCGCGCTCGACAGCGCCGGCAGATCCACGAGCACTTGGTCCACCGACGACGCCACATCACCGAGCGCCTGGAAGACGCTGATGCGATTGTGTACGCCGCCCTGCGCCGTCGTGTAGTAGACGTACACCAGGCCGGTGGTGCCGAAGTCCGGCGAGAGCGCGATCCCGAGGAGCCCGCGCTCACTGCCAGTCGCGACAGTGACGGTGGCGAACGCGACCGGATTGAGCAGGCCATCACGCACCACGCGGATCGCCCCGTCCTTCTCAGTGACGAACAGTCGGCCGTCCGGCGCGACGGCGATGGCGGTGAGCTGGCTGCCGAACCCCGAGACGAGCGTGGCCTGCGAGAAGGTCGAGGGACGCGCGACGCTCCCACCGAACGTGACGTACGTGGAGACCCAGGACGACCGGTTGCCGTTCACGTCGGTGGCGCGCACCGAGATGGTATGCGTCCCCGACGCGTACGCGGCAGTCGAGGTGATGTTGGCTTCGTAGGGCGCGGAGGCATCCGAGCCGACGATCGTGCCGTCAATCGCGAAATCGACGGTGGCGATGCCGGCCGAGTCGTTGGCCGTGGCGGTGAGCGTCAGCGCACCAGTGAGCCCTTCGGTGGCAGCAGCCGGACTGGTGAGCGCCGCCGTGGGCGCCGTCGAATCGGTCGACGCCGTCGGCGCGTCGCAACCGAGGACCAACGCGCCCATCGTGAGCGTGACCGCTGAGCGGAGGAGTGGCGTACGGAAGGTCATCATATAGATGGGACGAGCTATGGGAGACGCAGGAACGGTGCAGCGGTGGAGCATCACACACTGTGATAGTCTCGACCGGTCTTCCCGGGTCCGTGACCGCTCGGCAACTTTGGCGGATGAGAATAGGACTTGGAGTGGTCTTGCTCGTTGGCGTGCTGGCCAGCGAGGTGCGGGCACAGCAGGTGCCCGCACGGCGGTTCGTGCCGCTGCCGGCGGCGGCGACGGCGCTCCCCGCGTCGGACTTGGCGGCGCTGGACGTCGCAGACCTCGCGTTGGCGGAGCGGCGCGCGCGGTCCGCGCCACGCGACTCCGTGGTGCGGGCCCATCCGGCGAAGATGGTCGTCGGGGGACTGATCGGCGGTGCAGCCGGGTTGTACCTCGGCGGCGTGTTCGGCGCGAATCTCAGCGGCGGTGGGCTGAGCAGCAACGATGTGGGCGGCGGCGACAGCTGGAACGATCTCGGCAATGCCCTCCTGTTCGGCGCGATCGGTGAATCGCTGGGCATGGCGCTCGGCATCCACATGGCCAACGGTCGGCGCGGAAGTTACTGGCGCGATGCGATCGCGGTGGCAGGCACGGGGTTCATCTTGCTGATCCCTGCCGCGACGATCGACAACGCGTGGGTGATCATCCCGGTCGCACAGTTATGGTCGGGGATCGTCGTCGAGCGCCGCACCACCCGATGAGCGCCGACATCAGCCGCGCGCTCGGCGATCTGATCAATCTCATCACCTACGATGAGTGGGCGTCGACGCGGATCGTGACGGCCTTGGCCGCGCTGGATGATGGGCAGCGACGGGAGCCGGACGGCTCGAGCTTCGGCTCGGTGCACGGCACCTTCGCGCATCTGGTCGGTGCGCAGTGGATCTGGCTCGAGCGCTGGCGCGGCGACAGTCCGGGTGGCGCGCCTGACTGGGTCTTACTCGACGACTTCGATGAACTCGCCGCGCGGCTTCGCACGATCGAGGTGCAGCGTCGCGGCCTGCTCGAGGGTATGGGCGCGCGGGCGCTGGCGACGGACGTGTCGTATCGCACGCTCGCGGGGCGCGAGAATCGCGATCCGCTGCCCGAGCTCGTGCGGCACGCGGTGAATCACGCGACGTACCATCGCGGACAGTTGGCCCTGCGCCTCCGACAGTTCCGCGTCGCGCCGCCGGCGACGGACTACATCCTGTGGCGTCGCGAGGGGCGGCCGCTCTAGCTGCCGTCGGGTGCGGCTCCGTCGGGCGGGGTCCTCCCGAAGCGTCTCCCCGCGCGTAGCAAGAGACCGCGGCGCGGTTGCCGCGGGCTCGCAGCGTCAAGCGCGCGTGGCTTCGCGAAGCGGACTCCGCTCGCGCCGACCGCGCGCAACGCTCGAAACGCCCAGCGATGCCAAGACGGGCGCCGTATGTTCTCCAGCGCCACTCCCACCACCCGAGGACACGATGTCGCGGTCTCCCATGTTCGCCGCTGCCGTCTCGCTATCGTTCGCGCTCCTGTTCAGCACCACCTCACTCGCCGCACAAGAGCGCGAGGATCGCACGCTGCTCACGCAGCAGCAGATGACCGCGATCATCAACGAGGTCTCCGGCGACCGCGCGATGAACCACTTGCTCGAGCTGGTCCCCTACCAGCGTGTGCGTCCGCCCTCCGAATACGACGGTCCGTTCCGCGAGAGTTCCGTGCTCGCCGCGATGGCGAAGTCCTACGGCTACACGAACGTGTCCATCGAGGTCTACCAGACCGGCGGCACGGCGTGGCAACCCACGCAGGGCGAACTCTGGATGACCACGCCCAAGAACGTGAAGCTGTTCGACATCCACGACATCCCACTCGCGCTGCCGGCCCTCAACGCCAACGGCGATCTCTCGGGTGACTTGATCGACGTGGGCCCGGGGCGCGCACAGGATTTCGAAGGCAAGGACGTGAAGGGCAAGTTCGTGCTCACCAGTGGCGCGACCGGCACGGTGTACGCTGCAGCGATCCAGCGCGGTGCACTCGGCGTGCTCGGCATCAGTGCCATCTCGCCGCAGCGCGCGGCGGACTTCCCCACGCAGATCGTCAACAGCACGGTGAACGCGCAGCCGGGCACCGTCGCGTGGTCCGTCACGCCGGAAGTGCGGCATAACCTCGCCGCGCTGCTCCTGCGCGAGAAGATCACCATCCGCTCCGTCGTGAAGAGCACGCAGGTGCCGATCAAGTCGGAGTACGTACACGCCGAGATCCCCGGCGACGGCAGCACCACGCAGGAAGTCGCGATCAGCGGCCACCTGTACGAGGGTGTGATCAAACAGGGTGCGAACGACGACAACTCCGGCGTCGCGCTCACACTCGAGATCGGTCGCGCCTACATCAAGCTCATCAACGAAGGCAAGCTCCCGAAGCCCAAGCGCACGATCAACTTCCAGTGGGTGCCCGAGATCGCTGGGACCAACGCGTATCTCAACAAGTATCCCGACAAGAAGAAGAACATCATCGGGACGCTGAACTTCGACATGGAAGGCATCCGCATTGCGATGAGCCGCAGCTTCTGGGTGCTGCAGCGCACACCGGACACGTTCCCGTCGTACCTGAATGACATCGCGCAGTCGATGATGGAATACATCGCCGACATCTCGCGCGAGCGCGTGCGATTCCGCCGTTCGCTCTCCGGCTACGCGCCCACGCAGCCGGTGGAGTCGGTGCACGGGAGCAAGGACGCGTTCTACATCAAGATCGACAAGCACTACGGTAGCTCAGACCACGTGACCTACATGCAGCACGGCATCCCGGCCGTCATGTTCATCACGTGGCCCGACATGTGGTACCACTCGTCGGAGGACACGCCGAACAAGCAGGACCCCACGCAGTACAAGCGCGCAGCCGCCGTGGGACTCGGCTCGCTCGCCGTACTCGCCGAAGGCACGGACGCGATGGCCGCCCGCGTGGTCGCCGAGAACCTCGGCCGCGGACTCTCGCGCATGGGCGAGTCGCACACCAAGGGCCTCGGCTACATGGCGGACGCCACCAACGCGTCGGCGCTGACCAACGCGTACCGCGAAGCGCGCGTGGCGATCCTGCACCAGGCGCGGATCGAGAAGGAGGTCGTGAAGTCGGCGAGTGTGTTGTGGACGAACACCGCCGAGGGCACCAAGCGCACGGCGGCTTTCGCACCGCTGATCGACGGCCGCGCCACGGCGCTGCTCGCCGAGACCAAGGCCGCGTACCAGTTGCAGGCCGCGCAGCGTGGCGTGCCGGCCGCAGAGCCGGTGATGTCGGCCGAGGACAAGGCGATCGCGGACCTGCAGATCGAACTTGTCGCGGGCGCGTCGGCTGCGGCACCCGGCCCGCGCGGGGCACAGCCCGCAGGTGCCGCGACGGGGCCCACACTGCCCGACGAGTTCAATGCCGAGTTCGCATTGTTGCTGCGCAAGGGCGGCTTGACGGTGGGCGAACTGCGCGACTTCCTCTCCGGCGAGTTCACACCGCTACCGCTCAAGGATGTGCTCGCGGTGTTGCGCGTGCGTGAAGCGCAGGGGGCGATCAAGCTCACGCCCAAGCCCGCTGCGCGGCGCTGATCCGTTGTCGCCGTACGCTTTGGCGTGCGGCGACGGCGGGTGGGGACCTCCCTGCGCGTCTCCTCGCGCGCTTGACGCTGCGAGCCCGCGGCAACTGCGCCGCGGTCTCTTGCTACGCGCGGGGAGACGCTTCGGGAGGACCCCACCCGCCTTGCTTCGACGAAGGGGCGCTGGAACACAAGCGTGAGATCGCGGCCGCGCCACGGCCAGCGTGCGCTGGCCCTTCGGCCCCGGGCGAATCCGAGATGGGAGGCGCGAGCGGAGACCGCGAGAGCGAAGCCTCGCGCGTAGCAAGAGACCGGCGGCGCCTTTTGCCGCCGGGCTCGCAGCGTCAAGCGCGCGTGGCTTCGCGAAGCGGACTCCGCTCGCGCCGACCGCGCACCGACCGCGCACCGACCGCGACCCGACTGCTTAGTCGAGCGCCCGTGAGCTCGGCTCGAGCCCCGCGATCCAGCGACGCAGCGCCTCGCACTCGTCCGCCGCGCGCAACTGCTCGAACAGCACCAGCGCCCGCCGCGCATCGCGCAGCGCCGCCGTGGGATCGTCGACCGCCGCGCCGAGCTCCGCGCGCGCGCGCAGTGACTCTGCCTGGTGCAGCACCGCCCCGTGGAACTCCGTGCGCTCCACCGCGAAGTCGAGGAGCGTGTGCGCCTCGGCGTAGTTCCCCGAGATCGTGCACGCGACACCCGCCAGGCGATGCGCACAGGCCTCAAGCACCGACTCACCTGCGGCTGCGAACTCCAACGCCGCACGACGCGCTGTGGCTTCCGCGAACGTCGGGTCTCCGCGCCGTAGCGCGATCTCCGCGCGACCGAGTCGCGCGATGGAAACGATCAACGGCACCGCCGCATCGCGACCGAACTCGATACTGCGCTGCTCCAACTCGTCGGCCTCACGCAAGCGCCCGAGGTCGCGATACGTGATCGCCATGTTGTGGAAACACTCCGCGAGTCCTCGGGTGTTGCCCGTGCGCTGATGCGCCGAGATGGCGAGGTTGTAGAGCGCGAGTGCGCCCGTGCGGTCGCCCTCGATGTTGGCGATGGCGCCCAAGTTGTTCATGGCGCGCGCCACGAGGGCGTCGTCGCCGTCGGTGCGCGCGAGTTCGAGGGCCTCGGCGAAGCCCGCACGCGCGCGATCGAGCTCGCCGAGCACGAAGTGCGCGGCTCCGTTGAGCACCGTGGCGCGCCGCAGACTCGCGCGGTCGTCGCTCACTTCGATGGCAGGCATCACGCTGGCGAGCCACTCGCGCGCTTCGCGCGCACGACCCGTGCGCACCAGCGACTCGGCCAGCAGCGCCGCAGCCGAGGGCGAACCGCGCACGCCGTCCTCGTGGCTGAGCAGCAGCGCGCCCGCGTCGGACCACGCCCCTGCGTCGGCCATACGCTGTGCGCGCTGGCCCACCTCACGGATCACCGGTGTGCGCTCATTCATCGTCGCCTCCTTCGAGGAGACGAACCAGGCGCGGTCGCGAGATCCCGAGTCGACGCGCGGCCTCACTCTTGTTGCCGCCGCAGCGATCGAGCGTCTCCTGCACCGCTTGCTTGATGATGTCCGCGAGCGCGACCGGTGCCGCGGCATCAGCGGTCTGCCCGTCGCCGCGCGCGGTCTCGAACTCGAAGTCCTCGACCTCGAGCACCGGCTTGGACGCGAGCAGGATGCTGCGCTCGATGACGTTGCGCAGCTCGCGGATGTTGCCGGGCCAACTGCGCTCGCGCAGCGCACGTTCGGCACGCGCGCTGAGCTCGGGACGCTTGACGCCGTACTCGGTCGCGAATTTGCTGAGGAAGTGCTTCGCGAGCGGCACGATGTCCTCGTGCCGATTGCGCAGCGGCGGCAGCGCGACCTGGAGGACGTTCAATCGGGAGTAGCGGTCCTCGCGGAATTCACCGGCGCGCACCGCGGCCTCGAGGTTCACGTGCGTCGCCGCGATCACGCGCACATCGATGGCGATGGTGCGCACCCCGCCCACGCGGCGGATGCTGCGCTCTTGCAGCGCACGCAACAGCTTGCCCTGCAGCGGCAGCGCGAGGTGGCCGATCTCGTCGAGGAAGATCGACCCGCCCTGCGCCATCTCGAAGAGGCCCGGCTTGGTGGAGGATGCGTCGGTGAATGCACCCTTCTCGTGTCCGAACAGGTCGCTCTCGAGCAGATGCTCGGGGAGCGCCGCGCAGTTGATGTCGACGAACGGCGACTCACGACGCGGTCCGTTGTAGTGGATCGCGCGGGCGATGAGCTCCTTGCCGGTGCCCGTCTCGCCTGTGATCAGCACCGTGACGTTGCTGTGCGGGATCACCCGCGCGACGCGTTCGAGCGCGGAGGCGAGCGAGCCGCTCGCGCCGAGGATGCCGTCGAACGTGTACTTCTGCGTCTCGGTGGCGGCGAAGGCCCGACGCGACTCCTGCGAGAGGATGCGCCCAGCGGCTTCTTTCATCCATGTGCGCAGCAGATCGAGGTCCTCGGGGATCACAAACAGCTGATCCGCGCCGGCGCGGATGACCGCGGCGGCCAAGCGATGCCCGGCCTCACCCGCGATCGCCGCGAACATCACCTCACCGTCGGCGCGGAGTTCGCGCGCGGCGCGCGCGAGCGCGGCCTCCTCACCGCCTGCGGCGAGCAGCACCACCGTGCGCGTGGGATCGACGCCCTTGGGCACGGTGGCCGTGCGCTCGAGCGCGAGCCCCACTTCAGCGGCAAGGGCGGGCCAGAGATCGCCGAACGACTCGCTCATGGCGCACACCACAAGCGTGGCTGGCTTGGCAGCCAGCCCCGCGTCGACCTTCGCCCCGCCCGCGCCCGCCGAGGGACCGCTCATCACATCACCACGCAATGATGTATTCGGTGAAGCCCGTGACGTCGGCTTCGATCTCGTGCAGTTCGGTGGAGAGGATGCTCGCCTGCTTGAACCACGGTTCGTTGGCGTTCTCGCGCTTCCAGATCGCGAGCATCGACGTGAACGTCGAGTCGGCCGGCGTGATCGCGCCGTCGTCGTCGAGATCGTCGTCGGTCTCGAGGAAGTTGAACTTGATGTCGGCCGGATCGAGCGGATCGAACTGGAGGCCCGACGGCGCAAATCGCACGATGAGCTTCTCAGGATCGATCAGCGTCATCGTGATCAGGATGGAGTCGCCGTCCGCGAACGGCGAGCCATCGGGACGCGCGAGCAAGGAACCGTTGGACACCCGGAAGCGGATGAAGACCGTGGAGTCCGTCCGTCCCGGTCTCGAGCGGTAGTACATGAACGCCTGACGACTGTCGCCGGCCACCGCGTAGAACGAGACGACCGGGTTCGCGATCACCGGAGCGTCGGAGGCCGGCGCCAGGGAGTTCACCTGCAAGCTGGTGTCGTTCGGCGTCGGCGCGAGCGGCGTGTTCGGCTCGACGGGCACCTCGGTGCACGCCGCGACGATGCTCACGATCAAGACGACAGCAGCCAGGACGATTCGGGGGTGACGCATGTACGGATCTCCTCAAAGAAGCCGCGAGCGCAGGGCGCCTCGACATGAGGACGCCCTGCGCGAGCAGGTCGTGCCCTACACCTGCGGGTCCATCAGTTGGACGCGAATGCGCCCGTGACGATCACGACACCCGCTGCCGTCTTCACTTCGGCCGTGGCGCCCGACACCGAGGTCGGCACCGACTGACGAAGTTCCGTGCTGAAGTTCAACTGCGCCTTGCCGAACGAATTCGTCGTCGCGGTCCCGAGGCTGGTGCCGGCGAGGAAGAACTCGACCGCCATGCCAGCCGGAAGGTGCTCGACTTCGATCTCGAACTCACGCTTGCTGTTGCTGTTGCGCGAATCCCACTTCGCTTCACCCTTCGCGTTGGCGTAGGGCGCGCCGGCCGGCGCAGACAGCTGGGCGTAGACACGGATGCGAGCGGTCGACGAGCTGGTCGTGCCGGAGGAACCGGACCCCTTGGCCGCGGCGGCGGTCATGTCCTGCCCGAGCGGCGACAGGGGAGTGTCGGCGCAGGCCGAGACGGTGAGCGCTGCGAAGAGCGCGATCGGAGCAATCAGGTTGATACGCATTGGTCGTGTGGGCTTGGGGAAGAAGAGCGATCAGGGTGTGCGAGGCCTCGCACCCTCTCCTCAAGCAAGTCCGACACCAAACAGGTGAACTTTCGCAACTCCATTAAAAACAACGAGTTACGATAATCTAGCGTATCCGGCTGCTATAACAAAACGTTCCAACTGCATATCACTTTGAGCCGCCCAACCGCTCAGCGACCAGGTTCGCCAGCAGCACCGCGCCGACGATCGCCCCCGTCGGGAACAGCACCAGCCACCAGCGCGCCACCAGCCGCCCCTCGGCCTCGAGGATGATGTTGCCCCAACTCGGGTCCGGCGGCGCGACGCCGAGGCCGAGGAACGAGAGCCCCGCCTCCAGCGGCACCGCGGCACCGAAGGCCACGGTCGCCGCCACGGCGATCGTGGGGGCCAACGCGGGCAACAGATGCCCGCGGAGCAAGCGCAGTGACGGCACGCCGAGCGCACGCGCCCCGCGCAGGTTCTCGCTGGCCAACAATCGCCCCGTCTCCTGGCGCACGAGGCGGGCGGTGGTCATCCAGCCGGTCGCGCCGAGCAGCAAGGCCAGCGCCAGCGGCGACACGCGACCGAACGCCGCGACCGCCGTGAGGAGCACGAGCAGGCGCGGCAACGCCATGGCCGCATCCGTGACCCGCATGAGCACGGTGTCGACCCAGCGCCCCGCAAGCGCGGCGCTGCTCCCCACCAGCGACCCAAGTGCGACCGCGACGACGACCGCGAGCGCCGCGATCCCGAGTGACACACGCGCACCGGCGAGCATGCGACTCAGCACATCGCGCGAGAGTGGATCGGTCCCGAACGGATGTGCCCAGGACGGTGCCTGCGAGGCGAGTGCGATCGGGTCCGGCTGCGCGAGCGGATCGTACGGCGCGAGCCACGGACCGACGACAGCGAGCAGCACCAACGCGGTCAGCGCGAGTGACGGCACCGGCGAGGTCGCGCGCACGGTCATTCCGTCCGCCGCTGCCGCGGGTCGGCCCAGGCCACGGCGAGGTCGGCCACCACGGTCCCGAGTACGACCGCCAGCGCACTCACCAGCACGGCGGCACTCACCAACGGATAGTCGCGCCGCGAGACGGCGTCGACGACCGCGCGTCCCATCCCCGGCCAGGCGAACACCCGCTCGACGAGCACCGCCCCGCCGATGAGCGCAGGGAACAACACCCCCGTGAGCGTGAGCACCGGCGTGAGCGCATTGCGCAGCGCATGGCGCCACAGCACACGCGACTCGCCGAGACCTTTCGCGCGGGCCGCACGTACGAACTCGGTCTCGACCACCGCGAGCATCGCGCGGCGCTGATGTCGCGCGACCACCGCAGCGATGATCACCGCGAGCGTGGAGGCGGGGAGCGCGAGATGGTGCAGCAGATCGAACAGTCCGCGCACACCATCGGGCGCGAAGTCACTGCGCATGCCCGTCACCGGGAAGAGCCCCCACGCGAGCGCCGGCCCCATCACGAACAGCAGGGCGAGCACGAACTCGGGCACGCTCAGCATCACCAGTGTGAGATGCCCCACGCCGCGAGAGGCGCGCGTGTCGCCGCGCCATCCCTGCCATGAACCGATCAATACGCCACCGACGATGCCGAGCAGCAGTGCCGTGCCCATGAGCAACATCGTCGGCGGGACCGCGTCACGCAGCGCCTGCGCGACCGGCTGCCCGCGTGAGAACGACCATCCCAGTTCCCCGCGCGAGAGATTGCGCAGATACAAGCCGAACTGCTCGACGATGGGCCGGTCGAATCCGTGCAGCGCGCGCAGACGCGCACGCAGTTCGGGCGAAACGCTTTCATGCTCGACCGATGCCGCGAACGGGTCGCCGGGCGCGAGGCGAACGAGGACGAAGCCCAGTGTGAGGACGAGCGCGACGACCGACGCGCCCTGTGCGAGGCGCGCGAGCAGGATGCGTCTCACCTCAGCGCCCGCTCAGGGCGCCGCAGGTGCCGCGGGGGCCGCATCGCGCGGGAGTCGCTGCGCGGGATCCACCGACCAATCCCCTAGCGTGAGCCACCACGCGTCGGGCCGCCACGCGGGCAGCACGAAGCGTTTGTGCACCGCCGACACGTTGCGCACCTCGTACAACCAGATGGCCGCCGCGTCGTCGACGATCTGCTGGTATGCACGGCGCAGATGCGCCTTGCTCTGCACCGGATCGAGTGCGGTGAGCCCCGCGTGCACCGCAGAGTCGAACACCGCGCTCTCGTAGTGCCACGCGTTCTGCACGCCGCCGCCTGGAATCGCGGCACTGGCCCACGAGCCGCGCAGACCGGAGGGACTGGGGATGGTGCGCGTCCCGGCGACGATCGCGTCGAAATTCCCGGTGGTCTGCGCCTTGAGGAACGTCGGGAAGTCCATCGGCGTGAGCGTCATGCTGACCCCCACGCTTCGCAGCTGTTCCTGGATGAGCGTGGCCGCGCGCTCGCGTGCGCGGCTCGTGGACGGGAACGGCACCGTGAACGCGAGCCGACGACCGTTGCGCATGCGGGTCCCATCGGCTGCACGGGTCGTCCAGCCGAGCGAATCGAGCAGCGATTCGGCCGCGGTGCGGTCGAACGGGATCTGCACGATGGTGCTGTCGGCCGTGGCCTGCGCGCGCACCATGGGACCGAGGGCGCGCAGCGCGAGCGTGTCGAACACCGCAGTCACGATCGTCGCGCGGTCGACCGCGAGCGTGAGTGCGCGACGCAGCGCGCGCTCCCCGAACAGCGGATGCGGACGCGCAGGCGCCTTGGGGTCACGGAAGTTGAACGCCACGAACGCGTAGTCGAAGCTCGGCGAGTTGAACACGTTGAGGTGCGGCTGCGCGGCAAGGTCCGCGACCTCGTTGGGCGGCACGGGGTCGAACACGTCGGTCTCCGCTGCCTTGAGACGGGCGATGCCGGTCGGTAGCTCGGGCGTGACGCTGAACAGCACACGATCGAGCTTCGGGCGTCCGCGGTAGTGTCCGTCGACAGCCGCGAGCTCGATCCGCGCGCCGGGCTCCCAACGCACGAACTTGAAGCGACCGCTGCCGACCGGCGCGCGGGCGGCCTCGCTGGTGCGCAGCGCCCCACTCGCGATGGATCCGTACACGTGCTCGGGCAGCGGGGCGATCTGCGTGGCGGCGAAGAACTGTTCGGGAGAACGCGACGCGAACCGCATCTCCACCGAGAGCGAGTCGAGGGCGCTCACCGACGTGACGATCGCCGTGGACGCGCTCAGTGACGACGCATTGGCCGAGTCACGGATGACATCGAAGCCGAGCACGACGTCGCGCGCGACGACGGGGCGACCGTCGTGCCAACGGGCATCGGGGTGCAGGCTGAAGACGATCGCGAGCGAGTCGCTGCTCCAGCGCCAGCTGCGCGCCAAGCGCGGCTGGAAGTCCACATCACCGACGGTATTGAGCGACGGGCCCATCTCGGCGAGGCGATCGAACAGGAGGTCGGAGACCGTGCGGCCCTGCACACCGTCGACGAGCGGGACCAGCAGCGCGTCGGCGTCCGCCAGCGTCCCGATGACGACGGTGCCGCCGTTCGGCGACGAGCCGGAGTCCGTACCGCAGGCGAGGCAACCGAGGATGCTGAGAGAGACGAACAGGCGACGCATGGCGACCGGGAGAAGAGGGGGGCGACGGCGCCCGCAGGGTCGCCGTCAGTCTCACGAAGTATGCGGTACGCCGGGTGCCCTCGCTACAGTGTCACGGCGCCCTCACGGCGCGAAGGTCGCACTCAGGGCGCGTCGCACCGACACGTGGGCACGTAGCCCGGCGCGGGCATCGGTGAACGCCGGCGCGTTCGGCAGGAACGTGGCCGTGGGGTACTCGCCCGTCTCGCCCACGGCCCACGGCGCGACCTGCGCGTGCAGCCGGTCGATGAGCGGATGCATCACGGCCTCGGTGAATACCGTCGCGCGGAGTTCACGCAAAAGGTCGCGATAGCGGGCTCCGTACACGGGGTCGTCGATGAGGAACCGGATGAGCGGCCACTGCGCGCCCACTTCGTTGAGCGTGTACGAGAGCCCGTTGAAGGTGGGCTGGACGCCGACGATGGGGGGATTGTTGGTGAACGACTCGTTGTGGTCCCACGGGATCCAGACGAGCCCGCGCGTGCGGTGGCGATACAGATAGTAGTTCTGCGCCATGGTGCCGTAGCTGTCCCAGTTCACCATGGTCGTGTTGACGGCGAGCCATCGCAGGAAGTGATCGACGTCGAACGTCGCTTCGAGGGCCGCACGCCAGGCTGCCGGTTGTGTGGTCCGGCGCGTGTCGTTGAGCGCGGCGACGAAGGCTTGCACGTCTGAGAAGTCGGCGGCCGACTTGTTGCTCTTCTTCTCGAACTCGTCCGTGCGGAACGTCGCGAGGGTGGACGTGGGCTTGTAGAGGTTGCCGTCGCCTTCGCCGAAGGCGCTCAGGGGGTACGTGTCGTCGATCACCTCGACGGCGGCGTAGAGCCCCACGTATCGGCTGCCACCACCGAAGTCGATCCACACCCGATAGAACGCCGTGCGCGCTGCACCGACTCCGCTTGCCCGAAGCAGTTCGCTCGCCAGGCGCTCGCGGATGAGGGACGCATCGGCGACCGCCGGCGAGAATGAGAGCTCCCGGAACCCGTAGAATCGCTGCCCGCGGATCCGCGGGAAGTCATCCGCGAACTCATCGAGCTTGAGCCGGAAGGGCAGCTTGAACTTGCCACCGCGCCACGCGGCGGCGAGCGACGAGTTGCCCTTGAGTCGGAATCCGACGTGGTCCCACCGCTTGCCACCGAAACGGAGCGCGACGTTCACGTAGTCGGGATCTTCGGTGGGGAACGTCTGCGTGGGAGCGCCCCCGCCTCCGAAGGGGAAGCCGAACAGCGCGCTCACGTCGGCCTGGATCCCCGCCCACTGCTCGCGCGTCATGGCCAAGTCGAGTCGCGGGACTTGATCGTCGGGGAAGACGACGGCGTAGTCCGGCGAGGCGGTGCCGTGCGTCAGCGTGGTCCAATCGGGGTTGGAGTCCGCGGGTGCGACGGGGTCGGGCACGGGCGGCTCGATCACTCGCGACTCACTCACGCACGCGCTGCTGACGGCGAGGAGTACGGCCCACAGAGGCGCGGCGCGCAGGATCGGGCGGCGCCGTGGCAGGTGTGGGGCTGACATCGCGTGGGCGGGTCGGACATCCGTCATGTGCAGAACGCTGGGGGTTGGTCGCGAGGCGGTCAACCAGCCGTGCGTATCCGACGCGTAAGAAGTAGTATCCCCGAGTCCCCTTCTTCCTCGGTACGCACCATGCGCTTTGCCGCCGTCCTCCTCCTGTCCATCGCGACGCTCGCCTGCAACGGCGGCGCTGCCGACCCCGATCTCGACCGGTGGAAGCTCCGCGCCGACGCGGTCACCATCACTCGCGACGACTGGGGCATCCCGCACATCGTAGGGACCACGGACGCCGACGCCGTGTTCGGGATGATGTACGCGCAGGCCGAGGACGACTTCAATCGCATCGAGATGAATTATCTCACCGCGATGGGACGCCGCGCCGAGGCGGAGGGCGAGTCCGCGCTGTGGAGCGACCTGCGGATGCGCTTGTTCATCGACCACGATTCGATCCGCGCCAAGTACGCGGCGAGTCCTGAGTGGCTGCGCGCCCTGATGGACGCATGGGCCGACGGGCTCAACTACTACCTGCACGTGCACCCAGAGGTGAAGCCGAAGGTGCTCACGCGGTTCGAACCGTGGATGGCGCTGACGTTCAGCGAGGGCAGTATCGGTGGCGATATCGAAGCCGTGTCACTGAGCGGCCTCGAGGCGTTCTACGGCGAGACGCGCAAGCTGGCCGCCGCGGAGCCGTACCGCCTGCGTGAACCATCGGGTTCCAATGGATTCGCGATCGCTCCCTCGCGCTCCAAGTCGGGCAAGGCCCTGCTGCTGATCAACCCGCACACGTCGTTCTTCTTCCGCGAGGAGCTGCATGTGAAGAGCGGCGAGGGGCTGAATGCCTACGGCGCGGTGACGTGGGGACAGTTCTTCGTCTATCAGGGCTTCAACGCGCGCGCCGGGTGGATGCACACCTCGAGCGGCGCCGATGTGATCGATGAATACGCCGAGACGCTGGTGGCACAGGACAGCGGACGTTTCTACCTCCACGGCCGCGAGACCCGTCCCTTCCGCACCGCACGCGTGACGCTGCGGGTGCGCGGCGCCGACGGACAGCTCGCCGATCGCGCGTTCACCACCTACCACTCGCACCACGGCCCGGTGATCCGCGAAGAAGACGGCAAGTGGATCACCGTGCGTCTCATGAACGACCCGGTGAAGGCACTTACCCAATCGTATCTGCGCACGAAGGCCAGCGATCACGCGAGCTTCAGCGAGACGATGCGGTTGCACACCAACTCGTCCAACAACACCATCTTCGCCGACGCGAGCGGGAACATCGCGTACTTCCATGCCAATCACGTCGCGCGGCGTGACGCGGCGTTCGATTGGTCGAAGCCGGTCGACGGCAGCAACCCCGCGACGGAGTGGAAAGGGATCCACACGCTCGAGGAGAGCCCGGACCTGCTCAATCCGCCGACGGGCTGGATCCAGAACACGAACAACTGGCCATTCTCGGCCGCGGGGCGGTACAGCCCGGTGCAATCGAAGTTCGCGCGCTACTTCGACGAGTCGGGCGAGAACGCACGCGGCGTGCACGCCATGGAAGTGCTCTCACGCGAGACCGCGTTCACGCTGGAATCGCTGATCAGCGCGGCGTACGACCCGCATCTCACGGCATTCGATGAACTGATCCCGGCGCTGGTCGCCGACCACGAAGCGCTCCCGGCGCGTGATCCGCGCAAGGCCGCGCTCGCCGAACCGGTGGCGCATCTGCGTGACTGGGACCGCCGGTCCGGTGTGAACTCCACCGAGACCTCGCTCGCGGTGTTCTGGGGCGAGACCCTCTGGCAGACTCTGCGCGCCGACCCGGAGGGCGAGGGCCTCTCGCTCGACGCCCGCATGCGCAGCCCCGAGGCGCGCGAACATCGTTTGGCCGCGCTCGACACCGCGGTGGCCTGGCTCATCCGCGACTGGACCGAGTGGAAGGTGCAGTGGGGCCAGATCAATCGGTTCCAGCGTCTCACGGGAGACATCGAACAGCCCTTCAACGACAGCGGCGTGAGTACGCCGATCGGCTTCACGTCCTCACGCTGGGGCAGCCTGGCCGCGTTCGGCGCGCGTTCATACCCCGGCACCAAGCGCATCTACGGCACGAGCGGCAACAGCTTCGTCGCCGTGGTGGAGTTCGGTGACTCGGTGCGCGCGATGGCGGTGACCGCCGGCGGCCTCAACAGCGATCCGAAGAACAAGCACTTCAACGACCAGGCCGAGCGGTACGCGAAAGGTGCGCTACGCCCCGTCTACTTTTATGAGAATCAGCTGGAGGCGCATACGGAGCGGCGGTATAAGCCCGGCGCCGAGACGCCCTAGCGTGGATGGTAGATAGAGGGTGGTCGATGAAGCGTGAAACGAGAAAGGCCGCCCGAACGGGCGGCCTTCTCACATCTCACCTCTCACATCTGCCCTACTTCATCACCACGCCGAGCTCCGACTTCGCCCCGGTCCCCTTCGCCACGAGTTCCATCACGTAGCGCGGCTTCTTCTCATCGTCGGTCGCGATGAACTTGACCCAGCCGCCGGTGCTCGATTCGTCGAGCCACCAGTCGATGCTGCCGCCGCCCTGACCGAAGCGCACATGACGCGCGGTGAACGTGCCGGCGGGCGTCGTCACACTCTCCGTCCCGATGGTCGCGCCTTCGAGTGATTCCTTGGTGGGCCGTCCGGTGAACGAACCCTTCATGTTCCACATGGTCCACTGCTCGGGCACGAGCATCTCCTGCGCTTCGCTGTTGCCCGGCAGCTTGGCGCGCATGCGCACGAGACGCTGCGTGTATTCATCGCCTTCCGACTTGAACAACGCTTCGAGGTTCACCGTGTCGGCGCCGTCATTGTGCTTCACGATGGTCTTCATGCGCCACCACTCGCCGCCGTCGGTCTGCTTGCCGATGAAGGCGCGCTCGACGGTCTGCACCTCGTTCTCCTCTTCG
>JADYYN010000069.1 GCA_020853635.1 Gemmatimonadaceae bacterium | reverse complement strand
TGCTGTTCACGGGGGCGTACCAACTGCTGCGGTACGAGCCGACGTGGGACGTGTCGGCGGACGGGCAGCGGTTCCTGTTCGTGCGGGAGATGGAGAAGGGGCGGGCGCGGGTGATGCTGTATTCGAACTGGATGGCGAGGGGAGAGCGATGAGTCGTCGCCGCGCGGTGCCCAGGACCGATGACAAACGTCCGCCGGTCGCCCGCCTACGCTCGCTCCTCGAGGAGCCGGATCGCGAGCGGAAGGGCCGCATGATGAACCACATCCGGCGGGAGCTGGACGAGACGCGTGAGCCGGGGCCGTGGATCGCGGCGGCGCGGACGCTGGCGGCGGAGGGCGTCACCACGGAGAATGCGGTCTACTACTTCGTGGAGATCTTCCTCGAGTGCGTCACGCTGGCCTCGATGGGGCGTGACCCCGAGATGGTACTGATCGAGCAGGCGATGGACGAGCTACGGCAGGAGTACGGGCTGGAAGAAGACGAGGACTGGCGCTTGGGCGAGGGGCCGCCGGAGTGGGATGCGCTCAACGATGCGTGGAATGCGCGGGATGATGCGATCCGGGTGGAGACGCTGCGGGCGGTCGGGCAGCATGACCTCGCCGATGCGTTGGAGCGCGATCGGGAGGGGTGCGAGGAGCGGGATTCGGCAGGGCACTTCGATGTGTGGGGGAGGGAGGAAGGGGCGGGGGGCTGAGTTTGCGGGAGCTCGGCGTCGAGCTATCGTCTCACGCCTTCCCACACCTCGACGTCCCGCACGCCGATGGTCGTGCGGACCGACGCCCCGATGATCAGCACCCGCGCCTGCGCTGGCAATGCGCGGGCCTCGGGGGTGCTGCCGATGTACTGTTCGTCGAGCCAGAGGGCGCAACGGCCATCGGGCATGAGTTGCAGGCGCACGCGGTGCCAGCGCGCCGAGTAGAACGTTGCACGATTCGGCAGGCGATGCGTGAAGGCGTTCTTCATCGAGCCTGCGTACACATAGATGATGTCGGCCGCCTGCGCCCCTTCGTCGCCAGGGAACGACACCGCGCAGAGGGTCTGGATCTTCACGTTCCCGAAGGGACGGACTCGTTGCCATCGTTCGATGTCCGACTCGGTCGGTGCACCGGCGATGTCGAGTGTGAGGCGCTGAAACTTCGGTAGCGAGATAGGGAGCCACACCGAGGCGTCGAGTCCGACTCCCCGCGATCCTGGCCAGGAGTCACGCGTGATGGCGCCGCTCTCCCACGTCCCATCGCCATTCGGGAGGAACGCGGGAGCGCCGGCGATCCGGCCGACCGACGGCGCCGGGTCCCCGAAAGTCCGCCACTGCCCGTCGGTGCCGCCTGTCCAGTCCTCGCGCAGCACCGTACGCGGGGTGAAGGCCCGCACCATCACGCGCGCGGAGTCGGTTCGCCATCCCCCGGCCGTTCCAACGATCCAGGTGAATCCCGTGCGGCGGGCCTCGAGCGTCCCATCGCGGCGCACGCGCACGACGCTGGTGTCGCGACTGGTGTACCGGACCGCTCGCACCTCCATCGCGGCACCGTTCGCATCCGCGCCGATGAGCCGCGCGAAGCCCTCCGCGCCAAGCGAGAGGACCGAGTCGGCGAGCGTGAGCGTCACGCGGTCGAGATACGCGCGATCATCGACCGCGATGTCCAACGTCCCCATGTCGCCGGCGGGGGAGAAGCGCTGCCCATCGACGACGAACGGGTGCACGGCAAGCGGAGCGTGGACCGTCGCGATGCCCGCCCAATCCTCCTTGGACTGCGGGTCGATGCAGTTCGCAAACAGGACGCCGCTCGCGTTCCATGCCGCGTAGGAGCACGAGGAGGCGCCGATCCTGCTCACGCGCCCCTCGGAGACGTCGACGCCGAAGAGCTCCTGATCGTGCGCGTCCTGAATTAGCACCGTTCGCGCGTCGCTCCAGCCGAGCACTTCCGGCTTCGCGATGGTGCTGTCTGCAGGCATGCACGACTCTTCATTCCCGTCGAAGTGCACGATGCAGAGCCGGCTGGGGAGGATCTCCGTCGTGAAGGAACGCACGAACGCCACGCGCGTGCCGTCAGGACTCGAAAGCGGGCCGCCCTCCTCCTCCTCGCTGCTGGCGACGCGGCGCAGGACGCGCCCCGCCGTATCGAGCATGACGATCTCGGATTGATGGAATACCGGACCGTAGCGCCGAGTGCTGGCGCTGAAGCCGCTGCCGTCGGGTAATGGAAAGATGAACCCGTCGTCGCCGACCACGGTGCTGAGCCGTTCGACGACGCCGTTGCGGCGCACGCGCACCCACTCGTCGCCGCCGGAGTCGGGATAGGTGCGAACTCCGACCCATCCTTCGCGCCTGGGAAGGGCACGAAGTCCGCGCGTATTGCCGTCCAGCGTGACCGGGCTCCTGTCGCGGCGTACGAGTCTACCGATGAACGGCGCGTCGCCCTGCCAGGTGGAGGGAGCGGGCAATTCGAACACCGCGACGCGGGTGGTGTCCGCCTCGTAGCGCGCGTGGATGGTGACCACTGGGGCCGGTGGTCTGTTCACCCATGCCATTCCGCCGACCATCACCACCAGCAGGAATGCGACGAGCGTCGCCTCCCGCACGCGAGTACCGAAGCGCAGCTCCCACGGCGTGGATCGGATGGCGCGTTGGACCTGTTCCTCGGACGCATCAGGGCCGAGCAGTTCACGAGCGACGAGCGCGAGGCTCCGGCGTTCGAGTGACACTCGAGCGAAGCGTACCGCGGTGACCCAGGCGGTGCGAAACCGGCGTTCATCGGCGGAGAGTGACGCATGCTGCGTGGCCAGCGCGTGCTCGCGGAGCGTGCGTGCGCGCGTGGTCAGAAAGCCGGATGACCACCCGTGGGCTGCCAAGCGTTCATCCGGGCTCGCGAGGTCGAGGACCCCGCGGCCGATCTCGTCGTGCCAGACGGTGACGCGGTCCTCGGAACGTGTCACGAAGCTCCGCTTCTCGAGCACCGCCAACACCCCGTGCCAGTCCGTCACCTGCTCGTCGGGCTCCAGCTCCGCCGCTTCTAGAGGACGCGCGAGCGTGGCCAGGCGCACCAGCGCCGTGCGCTCCACCGCATCCAGGGAGGCGAGCCGCGCGCGCAGTGCCCCACCGGGCGGCATCGCCGATTGCAAGGCGTCGGCGGACTCGGCGATCCACTGTCCGTTGCGGCGCTGGAGCGCGCCACGCTCCACCAACCCTTGGAGCGTCTCGATGAGCAGCAGCGGGATGCCGTGGGAGGCCTCGTGCAATCGCGGCACCAGTCCGTGCGACCACGGTTCGGTCGGCAGGTTGGCCAGCCGTCCAACGAACTCCGCCACGCCGGCGACGTCGAGGGGTTCGAGCGCGATCTCCTCGGTGCTGCCGATGTGCTGCCGCAGGACGTCAGGGATGCGACTGGCCACCACGAGCAACGCGCGCGTGCCTTCGACCCGCGCGCGCAGCGCCCCGACGATGCGCATCGACTCGGCGTCGGCCCAGTGCGAGTCGTCGAGCAGGAGCGCCAGCGCCGCCGTCTCGCAGAGGACGCCGAGCAGATCACCGATGGCCGACGCGCGGCGGCGGATGGCGTCCTCGCCGGTCGCCTGATCGGGCGCGGCGCCGGGGAAGGCCGATGCGAGGAGCGGCGAGAGTGCGACGAGGACCGATGCGCTTCCCGGGGAGATCGCGGCGGCGCCCGGGAGCGCGGCGAGCGCCTCGGCGATGTGTGCCGCGAGGCTCCCGGCGATCGCGCGGTTGCCTTGGTGCGCGCGCACGATGACGGTGCGTCCGCGAGTGCTGGAGACGCGCGCGGCGAAGTCGGTGAGGAGCCGCGTCTTTCCGAGTCCGGCGGCGCCGGTGAGCATGAGGGCGCGGCCGCGGCCGCGGCGGGCGCCCTCCCATGCATCGACGAGCGTGCGGAACTCCGCTTCGCGTCCGATGAGGTCAGGCACAAGGGTCTGAGGGCCCGGCTCCGCGCTGTCGAGCTCTGAGTCGCCGGTCCCGGCCGCCTTGCGAGCGGTGCGCATGAGGGCGCGGATGGCGGGGTCGGGGTCGATGTCCCCGCGTTCGATCTCGCCTTCCAACGGGGCGAGCGAAGCGGAGAGGCCCAGCGCGTCGCGGCCGGCGATGAGGCACTCGAGCAGGAGTCGCCAGGTGGCCGCGTCAGCGGGCGCGAGCTCCCGGGCGCGCCGCGCGATCTTGAGCGCTTCGGCCGGGTGACCGCCGCCGAGCATCACTCGCGCAGCGGCCTCGGCGCATCCCACGAGGATCGCGCGCAGGCGCCGCCGCTCTAGGTCGCTCCACTCCTCGAACGCGGCCGCGCCGGGGGCGGCGAAATCGGGGATGAAGTCGCCGCGATACGCCACGAGCGCCTCTGCGTACCGCTCGTTGCTCGAGGCGGCCAGAAACGCTTCAACGTCCGAGGTGGTGCCGGCGGGGAGTCCTACGGAATCGTCGTCGGCGAGGATCACCTCACCGAGTCGGCGCTTCAGGTACCAGAGGGTCTGTCGGAGGTTCTGGCGGGCGGCTTCGCTGCTCCCGTCGGACCAGAGGAGTGAGGCGAGGCGTTCGCGGGACGCGCGGCGGCCTGGGGCGAGGGAGAGGTAGGCGAGGAGGGCGGCGGGCTTTCCCTTACTGAGCTTGCGCTCGCCGGATTCGAAGCGGCACTCGGCTTCGAGGGTGCCGAGGAGGCGGAGGTGGAGCGGGGGTTCTGACGGCATGCCCTCGAAATGTGGGGGGAGCGTCAGAGGGGCGTCAGAGCAATCGGTCTGACACACTGAGGCTGCGGCGTTTTGCGTTCGGCCAGCACGAGCTGATATGCCGCCTGTGCGCGCGCGGAGCACTGCGTGATTTGTAAACAGGGCGTGTTGAGTCATATCTGGTCGGAGCGGGAGAAACCGAGCGTGCTTCGCTGCAGCCCGGTGAGACGGTCGGCCATGGGCGGACGAGCCGCAATACACGGAGGCTGTCGCGCCCGTGGAACGGCGCTCTGACGCGCTTCCGACGACGGTAATGAACCTTCGACCACGGTCCTCCACGTGGGCAGAAGACATCCGGCCTCGAACTTACGCGTCCGTTTCGCTCAGCCCCTCCCCTTTCGCATCTCCGGGACATTGCATGTCGACATCAGATAGGTCGTCCACGAATGCCGCCAGAGGCAGGAGTGTCGGCTACTCCGTTGCTGTCTCCCTGCGAGGCGTGCTGCCGCGCGTTCTGCTCGCCGCGACTCTGTCAGTCAGCCTCAGTCCGCGCGGCGCAGACGCCCAGATTGACCCGCTCTGCGCGGTGTCCACCGGCCTGTCGGCCGTTGGAACGCCCACGAGTCCTTTGGCGGGTTACGACGTAGTGCTCGTGCACGGGTTCGTTCCCAGCGACAATAATCCGCTGGCGCTTGGCGTGCCCGGGTGCTTGTCGTCGATCTCCCGTGATGCAAGCGACTACTGGGGAATCGGGGAGGTCGGGCAGATGAACTCGCTGGTCGAGAGTCTGCTGATGAATGGAGTGCGCGTGTGGGTGCACAAGTGGCAGACGCAGTTCACGATGAGTGAGGCCGCCATCGATCTCCGTATTCGCGTACGCTCGCTAGTCGCGAACGGCCAGATGTCGACAAACGTAGTCCTAGTCGGCCACTCGATGGGTGGCGTGGTGTCGCTGAGCGCGTTGAGCCAAGGCAGCGGGTTGCGCGACGTTGTGAAGCGTGTCGTGACCTTGAGTAGCCCACACCGAGGCACGAACTTCGGGGCGCTACTGGGTTTCGTTGGATCAGGCTCAGTTGCCCAAGTGATCCCGGGAGGCGGACCAGGCAGTTTCCTTGAGCAACTGCTTGCTGCGCGTACGTCCGCGGACGATGCGATGACGTACCTGGTGGGCGGTGAAGTCGGAGAAGGTTACGCATGTCCAGTCTGGGGACTTCCGGTATATGCCGCTCCAGGCGGTGATGATTGCGTCGTGCCGACGAATAGCGCGTACGACCTGCCCGCGCGTTCGGGCAGCAATCCCAACAGACTGCGAATCCCGGGCGCTTCGAGCTACTTCGGCTACGACCATTCGCAGATTGGGCTCGACTACGCCAATCGAGCGCCCTATGATGCCTCCGGCGGCAATGCCCTCCTGCAGCTCATCTACCAACTGGTTCTTCAAGATCAGGCGCCTCGCATCGCGCCAGCCGTGTCCGAAGTTCGGCTCTCCGCTCCTAATCTGCTCGATGCGAGCGTCGGCATCGCCAACTCGGGTGCGTTCGCGCTCCCTTTCATTGGCTTGAGCGCACGCATCAGCGCTGGTGGGGGCGACTGGCTGACGACGCTGGCCGTCGATGCGGCGCCCTCGGGATCCGCCGTCCAAGCGAACCTGCGAGTCGTCGTGAATCCTACCGGTCTCTCCCCCGGAGAGTACCGTGCAGTGGTCGAGCTTTCGGCTACCAGAGCAGCGTCGGTCCAAGTGCCGGTCATCTTGACGGTGCCTCAGCAAGGCGCGCCGGTGCTCAGCGCATCGGCGGCATCAGTGGATGCAGGCGTTCCCTTCACGCTGAGCTGGACCGAGGTGCCCGCGGCCACGAGCTACACACTTGAACGTAGCCGCGATCGCTCCTATACGGACTTGGCTCCCTACATCGTAGCGGGGACTAGCAGGACGGATGCGATCCCTCTGAGTGGAAGCAATCCCGTCACCCTGTACTACAGAGTGCGCGCGAATAACAGCCTGCGCTCGAACGAGGTCTCGGTGACTGCAGTGCCGGCCCCTCCGACGGGAATGTCGGCTGCGCCGTCCGCGCTCACTCTCACAGGCCTGGTCGGTGGTGGAACGGTGTCAGCCGACCTGACGCTTCGACTGGACGGCGTCACGTCGTTCACCTGGTGCGTGGTGGGCGTCGTTCCCGCCGGCACAGGGAATTTCCTGGAGTTCCCATCCTCGTGCGGGAATCAGAGCACGCTGCCGATTCAGGTTCGCGCGAATCCGGCACGCACCGCGGGAGAGGGTACATACACGGGGACGGTCGAGATCAGGTCCCCCCAGACCAGCAACATGCCTCTCCTCGTTCCGGTCACCTTCGACGTGCGCGACGGCAGCTCCTCGGGTATCGACCTCGTGGTCGAGAACGCCTACGTCGACTATGCGTACCACGATCCGCGGGTCGAGGGCGCTTCGCCAGCGGCGAGTATCCGCTACTACTGGAACGTCAAGAACATCGGGACCAACAGCCTCGCCGCCAACGCGACCACTTACGGGCGGACGACGGTCTACTGGGGAACATCGCGTGACCCGGCGGAGATCTGCCGGAACTCGAACAACCTGAGAGGAAACGTCTTGAATCGCACGACGGCCATAGCCGCGGGCGGGACAAAGCTCGAGTTCGAGACCGATCAACTCCCGGCGGCGGCATACACCGTCGGGGAGTCGTTCCTGATGTTCCACGTGGACGGTGACTGGGACAGCGGAGTATGTCTTGGCCTTCCGGGGCTCATCGGGGAGACGAACGAGAACAACAACGTCCTGATCGTACCCATCTACATCCCGCGTCCTGCCGCGATCGGCGGCTTGGCCTCGACAGTGTCGCTCTCGGGCGGATTCGGGGAGACAGCGACTGCGACGCTGCCGTTCACGAACAGCGGCGACCGGGCGCTTGTGGTCCAGGCGAGTAGCTCGGACCCGCGCATCACGGTGACTGTCCTCAGCGATCGGATCCTGCTGCAGACGAGTACGGCTGCATGGCCCCCTGGGACTTCGAGCGCGACTCTCTCGGTGACTTCCAACGGCGGCAATGCGACGGTGCCTGTGCAGGTGGTCGTCGCAGCGCGTCCGCTCATCACGCTTTCGCAGTCGACTGTGGACCTGACGACGCGGACCGCGGCTCAGGGGGAGCTGGCCATCAGTAACGGCGGTGGAAGTACGCTCGCTTGGACGGTGGCGTCTTCCGCGGGATGGCTCACTGCGCTCCCGGCGAGCGGAGTGAATGCCGGAACGGTGGCTTGGACGGCCGATCCAGCAGGGCTGATTCCCGGCACCTATACCGCGACACTCCAGGTCTCAGCCGCCTACGCCGAGAACTCTCCTGCAACGGTCACGGTGAACTT
>JADYYN010000068.1 GCA_020853635.1 Gemmatimonadaceae bacterium | reverse complement strand
TCGCTGGACCATGTCGACGCTGTTCGACTGGCGCAACGGCGGTCTCGTGTCGAACATGACGAACAACCTGTGGGACGAGGGCGGCAACTCGCGCGACTTCGACAAGCCGTTCGGCTCGACGACCCTCGGCGACTACCGGTACAACCAGACGTTCGGGTCTGGCGACAGCCGCATCTACATCCAGCCGGGTACGTTCCTCAAGCTCCGCGAGATCACGGTCTCGTACCAGGCGCCGAACGCGTTCGTGAACAAGTGGCTGAAGGGCGCGAAGGACCTCCGCGTCTCGCTCAGCGGCCGCAACCTCTGGGTCAAGACCGATTACTGGTCGTACGATCCCGAGTTCAACAACTTCGGCAACACGAACTTCAATCGGTTCATCGACCTCGCGCCCTTCCCGACGAGCCGTCAGTTCTTCTTCAGCGTCGATCTCGGCTACTGAGCGACGCGACCAACACACTGACGACTTCGACTTCCAATGAGGAATCCAATGAAGAAGGGACTCATCCTCGGCCTGACCGGCGTGGCGATGCTCGCCGCCGCCTGCAGTGCCGATCCACTCTCGATCCCCAACCCGAACTCGCCGACCGTGGCGGGGGCGTCGGCTGACCCGGGATTGATCCAGCTGCAGGCCACCGGCATCTCCCGCCAGCTCCGCGGCGGACTCGGTGGGTACATCACGGCCGTCGCGCGCTTCGGCCGCGAGGGCTACATCTACACGCCGAACGAGGGACGCAACACCTCGCACTACCTCGTCGGTCTGCTCGGGCAGAACAAGCTTGACCCGTCGGGCTTCGCGACGGGCGTCTGGGGAGGGCAGTACGGCAACCGTCGCGACATCTTCAACTTCAAGAATGTCGTCTCGGGGAATCCCACGCTCTCGGTCGCCCAGAAAAGTGCCGCGACGGGATGGGCCAAGACCATCGAGGCGCTCGAGATGCTCTACGTGATCTCGACGCGTGACTCGCTCGGCGCAGTGATCGATATCAATCTGAATGCGTCGGATCTCGCGCCGTTCGTCTCGCGTGACTCGGTCTACCGCTGGATCATCGGGACCCTCGACCAAGCCGATGCGGAGCTCGCGGCGGGCGGCGCGGCATTCCCGTTCACCCTGCACGCGGGGTTCGCCGGGTTCAACACGCCGACGACCTTCCGGCAGGTGAACCGCGCCATCCGCGCGCGTGCATCGGTGTATCACGCGACGCGCGGCGGCGGCAACACGCGCTACGCTGAGGCACTCACGGCACTCGGCACCTCGTTCATCAGCACGACGGCGACCACCGCGGCTTTCGCCACCGGCGTCTACCATGTCTATTCGACGGCGACCGGCGATGGCACGAACGGCGTCGGGCAGAACGCGGACTACTACGCGCATCCGTCGTATGCGACCGATGTCGCCGCGGGCGACCTGCGCGCGTCGAAGTGGGTCGCGGGGCCGTCGCGGAACGCGCCGCAGTCCCTCGGTATCGCGTCGAGCATCCTCGTGAATCGTTTCACGGCGAACAACACCCCCGTTCCGGTCATCCGCAACGAGGAGTTGCTGCTGCTTCGCGCCGAGGCTCGCTGGTTCACCGGCGACAAGACGAACGCGATCAATGACCTCAACCTCGTGCGCTCGACCTCCGGTGGTGGGGCCATCGGCGCCAGCGCCGCGACGGCCGGGTCGACCGATGCGCAGTTCATCGACGCGCTATTGTATGAGCGTCGGTTCTCGCTCTTCTCCGAAGGGCATCGCTGGTTCGATCATATCCGTCTCGGAAGGCTCGATCAGCTGCCGCTGGACCTGGTCGACAACCCCGCTGTCTCTGGCGACACGTACCACTTCCGCGCGCGTGTGATGCCGGTGCCGCAGGCCGAGTGCCTCGTCCGCGCCCGCTCGGGTAATCCGGCACTCGCGGGTCCGGGGTGCTGATAAGGATGTAGGCTGAAGGATGAAGGGATGGTGAAGCGGGCCCGGCGATCTCTCGCCGGGCTCGCTTTGCGTTCTACCTTCTTCCTTCGGCCTTCTGCCCTCTGCCTCAGCGCCTCAGTTCGCGCAACGCGTGCGCGCCTTCTGCCATGATGATCCGCTCCATCGCCAGCTGGCAGGCGGCCTTCGACCCGGGAAGCGACACGAGCAGCTTTCCGCGCGCACTCCCTGCCGTCGCACGACTCAGGATCGCGGCGGCGCCCACCTGCTCCTGGAAGCTCAGCATCCGGAACAGCTCGCCGAAGCCGGGCATCTCCTTGTCGAACAAGGGGCGCACGACCTCGATCGTGCGGTCGCGCGAGCCGAGACCGGTCCCGCCGGTCACGATGATCAGGTCGAGGTCGTCTCGGCCGAGCCATTCGATGAGGCGCGCGAGCACCCGAGGCTCATCGTTCGGCAGCAGGTCGGACCCCACGACCGCGTGACCCGCCGCGGAGAGTGCCTCGCGCAAGTACCGGCCCGACTCGTCCGTCTCCAGGGTTCGCGAATCGCTCACCGTGAGCACGGCGGCGCGCAGCACGGTGAACCGCCTCGCGTCCGCGCGGTGTGCCTGCGTCCCGTCAGGGACGGTCACGCGCCGAGCCCCTCGGTGCGCAGCGTGGCGAGGACGCGCTCGCGAACGACCTTCGGGCACTTCGCCTCGTCGCGCGCCCGGTGCACGACCTC
>JADYYN010000067.1 GCA_020853635.1 Gemmatimonadaceae bacterium | reverse complement strand
CGAGCTTGATCTCGCAGTTGCCCGTGCCCTTGAACTCCTCGAAGATCACGTCGTCCATGCGCGAGCCGGTCTCGACGAGCGCCGTCGCGATGATCGTGAGCGAGCCGCCGCCGTGCTGCGGCAGGATGTTGCGGGCCGAACCGAAGAAGGCCTTGGGCTTGGCCATCGCCGACGTGTCGAGACCGCCGGAGAGTGTGCGGCCCGTGCCGCGTTCGGCCGTGTTGAACGCACGCGCCATGCGCGTGAGCGAGTCGAGCACGATGACGACGTCTTGGCCCTGCTCGACAAGACGACGCGACCGCTCGATCACCATCTCCACGACTTCGACATGGCGCTTCGCGGGCTGGTCGAAGCTGGACGCGATGACTTCACCCACGCCCCATGAGATCGCTTCGCTGACTTCTTCCGGGCGCTCGTCCACGAGCAGGATGAGCAGCGTCGCGGTGGGGTGGTTGATCGCGATGCCTTCCGTGATCGCCTGCATGAGCATCGTCTTGCCGGCGCGCGCCGGTGCGACGATGAGCGCACGCTGGCCGAAGCCGATGGGCGAGATGAGGTCGATCGCGCGGCGTGTGAGTTCTGGTCCGCCCTTCGCCGGCTTGCCGGTCTCGAGCGTCAGGCGACGCTCGGGATACGACGCCGTGAGCGTCTGGAAGTCGGGCCGACGCAGCTCGGCTTCGGGCGGATTGCCGTTGATCGACACGATCTCGGCCACCGACATGCGACCGCGGTTGTCATGACCGGTGCGCGCACTGATCAAGTCGCCGCGGCGCAGACCGAACTGCCGCGTGAGGTGCGGCGGGACCCAGGCATCGCCGGGTTCATTGAGGTAGCTGTACTCGGGCCGACGGATGAAACCGGCATCACGCGCGGGATCGAACCATCCGGTCGTCTCGCCATCGACCACGAGAATGACCGGCGGGCCGGCATCGCGCGGTTCATGACGATCGTGATTGTTGTGTGGGCGTTCGCCGCGATCCGGGCGCTCGGGGCGCTCTCCTCGCTCGTTGCCACCACGCCCACGGCCACGCTGGCGACGGCCTCGACGTCCGCGTCCTCCGCGCTCAGGACGCTCACCACGGTCCTGCCAAGGACGATTGCCGTTCTGGATCTCGCGCGGTGCCCCGGTGTTGGCTGGCGCACTGCTACCCGCGTCACCGGCGTCGCTCCCGCTCTCGCCACCGGTTGGCGCAGAATCGGCCATTGGCGGAGGCGGTGCTGGCGGTTCAGCGGCTGCTTCGGAAGCAGACGGTGCGGAACTGTCGAGATACGGATCGGCTTCTTGGGTGGCGTCAGGTGCGCTTTCGGCACGAGCACGCGTACCACGCCCACGGCGGGGCGGACGGCGACGTTCAGTCATGCAAACGGGTGTAGGACCACAAGGGTCGTGGCGGATGCGAGAACCGCATTCCAGCGATGTGTAGCGTGCGCCCGGAGATTCCAGCCAAGCCGGTCCAGCGGGACCGGGGGGCGCCGCGCATTGCGCGGCGGGGGAGCGTCTGAGGGTGCGGGCGTCCGGTGGGCTCAGGCCACACCGCGACGTGGTGCTAACAGTATGGGCGAACCCGGGCGCAGGCGCAACCCTACCGCCGCAAACGGGCGCAGAGACGCGCGATTGGTGCGCTCAGTACTGGCCGGGCGGCACGCGCTCGCGCACGATCTGGATCAGCCGGCGCGTGAGCCCGATCGCGCGTTCCACGGACTCACGGTGGTCCGGCGTGAGCTGCTCCATCTCCAGCAACTGCAGCTCGGCGAGGAGTGCCGCGAGCGGGTTGTTCAAGCTGTGTTGCAACCCCTTCTTCTCGGGGGGTGTTTCCAAGAAACCTCCGGTGCCACGGGTCGGGGAGACCCGATAGCTTACTGCCATGGTTCGATCCGCACGAGATGCGCGGGCCGCTGTGGCGGCCATCGTGAAGGAGTATCGGTCTGACGCCGACATTCCCAAACTACTCGCTCGACTCGACGCCGTGTGCGCCGAGACGCCAGCGACCAGCGACGGCGCCGCCGAGCTCATCGCGGCCGTCGAGCCGTTCCGCGAGATGCACGAGGTCGCCGGCCCTGTGTACGAACGCATCGTCGAGCGCGATCCCGACAACGCGGCCGCACTCGTCGCCCTCGCCAACGCCTACTGGCTCACGGGTCGCGGACCCGACGTTGTGGGGGAGATCGCATCCCGCGCCCTGGCGGCGGACCCCGCCAATCGCGCGGCGTGGCATCTCTGGGCGCTCACCGAATCATCGCCGCGCGGTCGCATGTCGCGCTGGCAGCAGGTGACCATGCGCTTCCCTGACGACAAACTCGCGCACGCCGCACTCGCCGACAACGCGACCAGCGTCGCCAGCGCCGAGAACGATCCGGTGGCGCTCAAGCTGGCGATGGGCACCTACGAGATGTTGTTGGCCACCGCCACGACGTCCGACGAGCGCTCGGCGCTCGCGAGCGCGCTCGGCACGCTCCGGAAGTGGCAGGTCTGAGCTGAGGCTCAGCCGGTGCGATCGATCCGCGGCGCGAGTGGCGCGATCGGCAACAGCGCGAGGACGAGATCCTCGCCCTTGAACGGCTTGTGGAGCAATCGGCAGCCGGTCGCGGCGACGATCTCTTCAGCCTGCGGCGTGATGTCCCCGGTGATGAACAGCGCGCGATCGGCCAACCACGGCTGACGCACACTGGCGAGGAAGTAGAACGTATCACCGCGCATCCCCGGCATACGCAGGTCGAGGATCAGGGCGTCGAAGCGCTCTTCGAGCAGGGCTTCCGCCTCGCGCGCATGTCCGGCGACGGTGACCGCGTATCCCGCCCGCGACAAGACCGCCGCGAGCGCTTTCGCGACCGCGGCGTCGTCGTCGAGGAGCAGAATCCGCGGTCGGGCCGCGTCAGAGTTCGGCATCGAGGGCGTGAGGCTTCGCATTCGGCATCGGGAGCAGCCGCTCGCACAACAGCGAGACGAACTCCTCGGGTGCGATCCGGTCGCGCGCACGCGCGGTGGTCATGCCGCAGGCCCAGCGCATCGTCTTGGTGAGATGATGCGGACTCGAGAACCGCAGATGCTCGGCGACGTCCTCGATGGAGTAGTCGGACTCGCGGAGGAAGGCATAGGCGCGAAGCACGCGCGCACCGGCGATGAGTTCGCGCGGTGACGCGAGGTTCGCGCGCTCGCACTCGCGGTAGATGGTGCGACGCGAGACGTTCGCGGCCGCCGCCAGGTCCGGCACGCCCTTGAACGCCGCCGGCGTGTGGATCACGCGCTCGATCGCACGCGACACGTCGGCCGGCAGACCACGCAGGCGCACCCGCAACCGCGCGATGAGCTTCTCGGCGAGCGCCACGCCCGGCTGACGCTCGAGCATCCGCCGGAGCTGACGCGGATCGTCGTCCACTCCGTAGAGGACGAGCTGTTCCAACCCATCGCGCCCGAGCTCGACCAGCGGTTTGAGGGTCTGGGCGGCGAGGACGGAGTAAACAACGAACGGCACCGACCGAAACTGGGAACGCAGGGCGCGGATCGCGTCCGTGCGCGGCTCGTTGGACCCGAACTGCGGATCGACGACCATCACGTCAACCGGCTGCCGCCGGATGATGGAGTCCGCGTGTTGCCAGTCGAGTGCGACGTGGAGGCGATGCGATTCCCCGACCGCGCCACGTAGGCGCGTCAGTTTCTGGGGTTCGACGCAAGCGGCAACGATCATGAGGCGACTCGGAAGAAAGAAAGGCTCTTGTCTGTCACAAAAGCGGAATTTATCGACGCAAATTCGGACTTATTGCTTCTCGTACATCCCGTACCTTCATCGCACCACCAACGCCAACCCACTTCGGAGCCCAACCATGCGCAACATCCGCCTCGCTGTCGTCCTCCTTCTGACCGCCGCCGCCCTGTCGACCGCTGCCTGCACCAACCCGACCGGCCCGACGCAGTCCCAGGACACCCAGGGCTCCAAGATCTGATGCCGTGGTCTCGTGCCTCGACCGCCACTACGCGGCCGATCCCGAGACCTCCAACAGCAGGCGATCGAGCTCCGCGCTGATATCGGCCGGAGCTTCCACAGCGGTGACTTCCTCGGCTCGGACCTGACGGCGCTCGGCCACGTCGAGCTCCTTCAAGAGGGACTCCGCCACGAACGACGCGCGATTGAACCCGCTCGAAGTCGCGAGCTGCATTCCCTCGAGGAGTGTGGCTCGCGCTTCGGCGTAGGCGCCGAACGCCATCTGGCCACGTCCGACCTCGATGAGGTAGTTCACGCGCATCGCCGCCGGCAGCGGCTCGTTCGCGAGTTCCCGGCGATGCTGCTCGAACACCATCGCGCTCCCGGTCCGTGCGCCGAGCTCCATCAGATTGATCCGCGCGCTCCAGCGCCCGCCCTGTGTCCGCGCACTCTGTTCAAGGATTCGCAGCGCCGTGCGCGCCGGACCGTGCGCGCCGTACGCCCCGAGAAAACCGGCAAGGTCGCCGAGCATACGTTCGCGGTCATACTCGTCGGGCGAGATCTTGAACGCCTCGAACACCCAACGAATGGCGTTGTCGTAGTCGTTGCGCACCCACGCGAGACCGGAGCGGTCGTGAAGGATCAACGCCTTCGTTGCGGCCGAATCGAGTGACTCGGCTTCGTCGAGTAGTTCCATGATCGCCGCGTCCGCCGCCGGCAGATCGCCGCGGTCCCACACGACCTTCGCGCGGCCGAGTCGCGACAACACGACACGCACGCGATCGCGGTCACGCGCCGCCAACATGCCAGCGTTCGCGTACGCCTGATCCGCCCAATCGAACTCGCCCGCGTGACGCAGGCAGTAGCCGTGACGCATGTGTGCGTCGTAGGCGAGATCGAGATGCGCGGCTGAATCGACGTACTTAGCTACGGTTGCGTACACATCGCCGGCGGCCGCGAGCAGACCGCGTTGCTCGAGCAACATCGCCAACGCGTACACGCGAGGCAGCACCGGCTGCGCATCGGGTTCCTGGATCGCTTCGATCGCGTCGATGATCGAGGACAATGACGTGCGCCACTCGACATCGGTCGTCATCGCGTGCACCGACTCGCGCGCCGCACGATGCGCGGTCGCGGCGACGTCGGCCAGCTCGGCGCCTAGTGCGATCCAGTGGTCGAGCAGGCGGAGTGAGAGCAGCGACGCCTGTGATCCAACGTAGAGCGGCTCACCCTCATGCGCTCCCGCCATGAGCTCCAGGAACGGGAGATGACGAAGCACAGGCTTCGGACCACGCGGACGACGAATGGGCATTCTGGTATCCTCGGTTACTTCAAGGCTCGTCAGCACGAACGCACACGACAACTTATCGCGTCACAAGCTAACAGTATTGCGACCATTACTTGGCAGAACTTGTGCCATCTCCGAAAAACCGCAAGCCCCTTCGATCGAGTTGGTCCAAAATCCGCTCCAGCTCATCTCCGAACACCTGGATTCGTGGGATCTTCATTTTGTCGAAGGTCGGGTCGAACGGACTCTTCGACGGTCCGCCTGCCACCATTAGGACAGCATCAATATTGTATCGATGCTGTTTGCCGGTCTTGGCGTCAGTCCACCGACCCGACGAGAGCAGACCACGGTTCTTCGGCCACATGCCTAGGGGCAGTGCCATGGTCCGCAGCGCGTACCCCGCCACGGCCGAGTCGACGGCGAGTTGCGCGCGCGCAATCTGCTCCTGAACCACAGCGTCGCTCATCTTCGACAGGTTGGCGTGCCACAGGGTGTGGTTGCAGACCTCGTGTCCGGTCTTCACCAGATGCGCGATCTTCCGGTGCCGCCATGCCGTCTTCTGACCCTGGATTCCCTTGTCGCCGAAGAACGCGTGGCCCTGATCCGCGCCCGGCAACACGCAGAAGACACCGCGCCCGCGCCATTCCGGGTGCTTCTTTGCGAACGCCTCCCAGACGCCCAGCGCCGACGTCGGGTCGACGATCAGCGAGTCCCCCCTCTCGATATACCGGAACTGACCGGGCGAGGCGTCATCGAAGGTGATCACGACCGGCGTGAGTCCCGGTCCGACGTCCACCTGCTTGGTGACCAGCTGTCGCACGGTGATCGGCCGAAAGCCGCGGGCGTGCAGGAGTTCGAGGTCCTTCGCGAAGCGCTGCCAGTTCCGCGACCAGCGGCTCTCGCGTTCGCCGATCAAGTGATACTCGAGCACCGGGATCACGCCGAGCTTGTTGGGCGCGCCCGGCTTCGCGGCGGCACCCGCGGTGTTCGGTGACCGCACCAGAGGAGCTGCAGTTTGTGCGAGCGCGGACGGCCCGGACGCGGTCAGTGCGATCGCGAGGGCGACGGACGTACGAATGAGGGGGGACGACATGCGCGAACGATAATCGCGCGTCGAACCCCCACGCGACTATCGCAGCACACCGAGTGACGACGTGGCTTCGAACCCGGGGAACAGCGCGCGCGCATCGCGCGCGCCGAGGTGCGAGGTGGCGACCTCGTGGAACACGGTGCGGAAGTCGGTCGTGAGCGCGAGATCGCGGCCCTCGTACAGTTGTTCGCGCGCAAGCCCGGGCCAACGCCCGTGGACACGGTTGCCCTGCACGTTCCCACCGATCACGAACATCGAGCCCGCGTGCCCGTGGTCGGTGCCACCGTTCCCGTTCTGCCGCGCCATGCGGCCGAACTCCGACATGGTGAGGATCACGACATCGTCCATCTTGTCGCCGAGGTCGGTGACCAGCGCGGCGATGCTGGCGCCGAAGTCCGTGAGGCGATTGGCCAGTTGCCCCGTGGCGGCACCCTGATTGATGTGAGTGTCCCAGCCGCCCACGTCGGCGAAGGCGATCTCCATGCCGACGTCGGACTTCACGAGCTGCGCGATCTGCTTGAGGCGTTGTCCGAACTCACTGCGCGGATACTCCGCACCGTTGGCGGGCGCGTAGCGCTGCGGGTTGGCTTCGCGCAGTCGCTTCACGGCATCGAACGTCTCGGCGCCGGTGGCGTGCACGAGATCCGCGGAGCCGGTGCGGTACAGCGCTTCGAGTCGATCGCTCACGCCACCGGCGCTCCGCACGGTGAACGCATCGATGGACGTCATCGCGACGGCCGGCGCCGGGCCCTGCAGGATGCGCGGGGTCTGCGCGGTCATCGAGACGGCGCGGAACGGCGTGGCCTTCGTCGCATCGCCCTCGACCTGCCCGCGTGGTGTTGTCGCGGCACCGGCCTCGCAGGTGCCGCAGGTGGCGAGATACCGATTGAGCCATCCGTCGCGCGTGCCCTTGTTGTCAGGCGTCCCGCTCTCCATGTAGTCCTGCGCATCGAAATGCGATCGCGTCGCGCTCGGACTGCCGACCGCATGGATGGGCGCGAGCATGCCGCGGTCCCACAGCGGCTTGAGCGGCGACAGCGCGGGATGGAGCCCGAAGAATCCATCGAGATCTATCGCGCCGGCACTGCCCGCCGCACGCGCCGGTCGCGCGATGCCGATGTTCGGACGCAACCGATAGTACTCGGCGTCGCCGTGCGGCACCAACACGTTCAGTGCATCCGCTGCGCCACGTTGGAAGAGGCAGATCAACACCTTGCCCTTCGCAGCCTTCGGCAACTCGAGCCCGTACACCGCGCGGCGCAGGAACGAGGGCGAGAGGCCCATCGTCACCAGCGCGAGCGCGCCCGAGCGGATGAATGTGCGGCGGCTAGACATGTGTAGTGAGAGGTGAGATGTGAGAAGTGAGGGGTGAGAACAGGGCGATGCGGGAGGTTGGTGCGGTTGCCATTCCTCCCATCTCCCATCTCCCCTCTTCCGTCTGTAGTTCCTTCATCTCCGCTGGAACTCCGGCGACCCGATCGCGAGTCCGACCAGTTGTGCCAATCCCTGCAACGGTGGGATCTCGCGTTCGCCGTCGGTCGCGTTGCCGCTCTGCAGCGGGTTGCGGCCGGTGAGGAGGATCTCGCGGGTCTCCGGTGAGACGCGACCGCCGAGGAAGACGGCGATCACGCCGTCGACTTGGGCGTCACGGCTGGCGGTGCGCAGTGGCTCGGCACCGGGGAACGCGGTCGCGCGGGCGCCAGGCAACCGGTTGGCGCCGACCGCGAGTCCGAAGTTGATGCGATTGAGGATCGCGCCGGCGCCCATCCACTCGCCGGCGACGTCGGGCCAGCCATCCGGGGTCTGTCTTCCATAGATGGGCTGCCCGAGCTGCGTGACGAACTGCGCGGTGCGTTGCGACGGATCGGGCGCGGCGTCGAGCGCGCGTAGCGCGCTCACCACGACCTCGAACGGTGTCTTGAGCTTTGCGCGGAACGACTTCGACGAGAAGAACTCGGGGCTCGTGATGATGCTGCGCAGCACCTCGCGGATGTCACCATCGGTGCGCGTGAACACCTCCGCCGCGCGTTCGACGAGATCCTCCGGCGGTTCATCGCTCACGAAGCGACGCGCCAGCTTGAACGCGATGTGGCGGGCGGTCGCGGGATGCCGCGCGACGATGTCGAGCACCTGCTCGCCGTCCTCGATGCCGCGACCGGCGCGGAGCGTGGTGCCGAGCACGGTCTTCTCGCCCGCGTCATGCACCGCGGGATTGAAATAGAAGACGCCCGGTTCAGGGATGCGCGCGGCGAGAGCCTGGCCCGCACGCTGTTGCGCGCGACCGTTCAGGCGACCAGCACGGCCGGCTCCTGCTCCACCCGCCAACTGCTGGATCTGCTGCGGTGTCGGTGCCTGGGGCAGGAACGTCCACCCGGTGAGTGCGCGCGCCACGTTGATCACGTCCTGCTGCGAATAGCCGCCATCCACACCGAGTGTGTGCAGCTCGAGCAGTTCGCGACCGTAGTTCTCATTGAGGCCGCGGTTCCGCTGGTTGGCGAGGCGCGGCTGCTGCGTGCGCGGGCGTCCGCTGTCGGCGGCGCTCTGCCAGTTGTCGAGATAGAACAACATCGCCGGACTCTTGGCGACGGCGCCGAGCAGATCGCGGAACTTCCCGAGCGCGCGCGGACGGATGGTCTCGTTCTCGTACTCGGCGAGGGTGTACCGCATGGGGACGGCTTTGCCCGAGAACACCGAGAAGTGGTTCAGCCAGAAATCCGTCATCACTTCGTCGAGCTGACGCTCCGTGAGGAGTGCACGCCCGATGCGCGCAGCCATCACCTCTGTGGTGACTTTGCGAAACCCTTCGGCGGTCTTCCGGAGCTCGGCGGAGTCCTTGGGGCTCAACGAGTTACGGTTCGCCGGGTTGAGTCTTTGCAGGGCGTCAGCCGGGCGTGGGTACAACTTTTGCAACTCGTTGAACGAGAGGTCGAGGGTCTCGAACTGGCTGAGCCAGGCATCGAGGCGCGCATCGGAGATCCGCTCGGGGTGCAGTTGCTGGGCGATGAAGGCATCCACGCCCATGGCCCGTATGCGAGCGACGTCCCCGGGACGCGCGCCGAAGGTGAGGCGGCTCAGCACATGCGCGACTTGTTCGTCGGCCGTCTGCTCGCGCGGCGCAATGCTGCCGATACTCGCAGGCATCGACATCGCCTGTGGAGTGGAGTCCGGCGAAGGCGTGGTGCTGCAGGCCGCGAGCAGCAGCAGGGCCATGACGTGGTGCGGGAGTCGAGGGCGCATATGCCAAGACGACGAGCGCATCAGGGAAAGGTTAAGGAGAAGGGTCGGAACATCGGAATCCAAGTCCGGGCGGGAACGGTCGCTCGGGTGCGCGTCTATGGTGAGGGCAGGTCGTCGGATGGGTGTACGTACCATCACCCGTCGTCACGAAGGTGAAACACTTGCCGACGACCTGCTGCTCGCCGCCAACTGTTGTGACACTGTCGGGTATCATGAGGTAGCACGGTCAACCACAGGTAGCGCAGGACTCTCTGAGCCGAAGGATGGAGTGGACGATGATGGACGTGATGGTGGAATGGGAGCAGGCGGGCACTTCCCCGTCGATCGCACGCGTGAGCTCGGTCGCGTCGCCAGAGACGCTCGAGTCGCCGTCACGCGATGTCGTCACCCTCTACGGTACCCCGACGCCGGAGTCTTTGGCGCTGGCGTTGGCCGCGGCCGTCGAATCCCGCCGCGCTGAACATCGTCCTGACGCGCTCCGCGAGCTGCACATCACCGAGGCAACGGGCGCAGTCGGCGATGCGGCGTGGACCGATCGGAAGACTGGTGAGCTCATCCGCGAGGATCTCGTGATCCCGCTGACGGTACTCAAGGAAACCGCTGCCGACCTGCTCGGCGAAGGTGGACAGGCGATCCGTCGTCTGCTCGCCGGATTGCTGATGCCGGAGTGGCCCGAGGGCACGCGCCGAGCGCTGAGCTTCCAACTCGCGGTCGCCGGTCCGCAGCGCGGCTCCGATATGTTGGCCGCTGTGCGCGAGGCCGACGCGGGCAACTTCGACGACGAGTAGTATGGCGAGTAGTACTGCGGGAGCACGCCTGGGCGTGTGAACGCTGTTCGCGCACTGGCGCGGACCCAAGAGGGGGAAGACCGCACACATGTTGCGGCTTCCCCCTTCTTGTTGCCCGCCGGTCCCGGCGACAACCTGTACTCCCCAGCAACGTCGGCCGGAGGCCGGAGGAGTGTGTCCCATGCGGGAGTACAAGAGCGAGGCGATCCGCAACATCGCGGTGGTGGGCCATGGAGCGAGCGGGAAGACCACACTGGTCGACGCGCTCGCTTTCGTTTCTGGGGCGTCTCGACGCCATGGCTCGATAAAGGACGGGACGACACTCACCGATACGTCGCCCGAAGAGACCGCCCACGGCTATTCCATCTCGCTCGGCGTCGCGCACGCTGAGTGGCGGGACACCAAGCTCAACCTGCTCGACACCCCGGGTTACGCGGATTTCGCCGGTGATGCGATCGCCGGACTCGTCGCGGCCGACGGCGCGCTGGTCACCGTCGGCGCGACGGGTGGCGTCGAGGTCGGGACCGAGCGGATGTTCCGCGAAGCGGTCAGACGGCAGGACCCGGTGCTCTTCGTCGTCGCGATGATGGACAAGGAGCACGCGGACTTCGATGCGGCGTACGCGGCGATCAAGGCGAAGCTCACCACGAAGGTGGTGCCGGTGGAGATCCCGATCGGCGCGGGTGCGTCGTTCCGAGGCGTGATCAATCTCTTCACCAAGAAGGCGCACCTGTTCAAGCCGGGCACGAAGATCGGCGAATACGAGGAGGCGCCGATCCCCGAGTCGGAGCGGGCGAGGTTCGAGCGGTACCACGCCGAACTCGTCGAGGCCGTCGCCTCCACGGACGACGCGCTGCTCGAACGCTTCTTCGCTGGCGAGGAGATCCCCGGCGACGACGAGATGCGCGCCATGAAGGAGGCGATGAAGCGCGCCGAACTCTTCCCACTCCTCGCGTGCTCGTCGCAGCTCACGTGGGGCGTGCGCACGCTGCTCGACCTCTTGGTGCAACTCATGCCGAGCGCGTACGAGATGGAAGAGGTCCACGCGTTGCGCGGCGCCGAGGGCGATCGGGTCGTGGAGATCCATCCCAGGGAGGACGCACCGTTCACCGCGCTGGTGTTCAAGACCACGAGCGAGTCGCACGTGGGCGAGGTCTCGTACTTCCGCACGTTCAGCGGCACGCTCAGCAATGGCAGCGAGGTGTTCAATGCGACCCGCGGTGTGCCGGAGAAGGTGACGCATCTCGCCGTGCCGCAGGGGAAGGAGCGCCTGGAGGTGGCCAACTTGTACCCCGGCGACATCGGCTGCGTCGCGAAACTCAAAGGCACGCACACCAACGATTCGCTGAGCACCAAGGAGCATCCGGTGCGCATGCCCGCCATCCCGTTCCCGGAGCCCCTGGTGCGCTTCGCGATCTCCGCGACGGCGCGCGCTGACGAGGAGAAGCTGCAGCTCGGGCTGCATCGCTTGCACGACGAGGACCCGACCATCCAGACGCACTTCGAGCCGGAGACCCACGAGACCATCATCGAAGGGCTCGGTGAACGGCATCTCGATGTGGCGCTGCAGCGGCT
>JADYYN010000066.1 GCA_020853635.1 Gemmatimonadaceae bacterium | reverse complement strand
CCGTCGCCGGCATCCCGATGACGCTCTCGCGCACGGGCTACACGGGCGAGGACGGCTTCGAGCTCTACCACGACGCCAAGCACTCGGCGCAGCTCTGGAAGGCGCTCATGGACACGGGCCGCATCACGCCCACCGCGCTCGGCTGCCGCGATTCGCTGCGCCTCGAGATGGGCATGGCGCTCTACGGCAATGACATCGACGACACCGTGACGCCGCTCGAAGCCGGACTCGGCTGGCTCGTGAAGATGAAGAAGGGCGACTTCGTCGGCCGCGCGGCGCTCGAAGCGCAGAAGGCCGCGGGAATCCCCAAGAAGCTCGTCGGATTCACGTTCACGGAGAAAGCCATCCCGCGTCACGGCTACCCGGTGTTCGTGAACGGCGAACCGAGCGGCGTGGTGATGTCCGGCGTGATGAGCCCGAGCGTCGGCGTGGGTCTCGGCACCGCGTATGTGCCCACCGCACATGCGAAGGAAGGCAACACACTGGAAGTCGAGATCCGCGGCAAGCGCGTGGTCGGAACGATCACGGGATTCCCCTTCTGGAAGAAGGGCACCGTGAAGCGCTAGCCGAGAGCGGTGAGACGTACCCCCGCATCGCCGTTACTCACCACTCACTACTCATAACTCCCATCGCCGTTAAAGAAGCCCCAGTGTCCGTCCTCATCACCCTGACCGACGTCGAACCCGCCGTGCGCCTCAACGCACTGCTGGAAGCCGACGGCGTGAAGACCCACCTCGTCTCCCCGATGGACGACGTGCCGAACGAGATCCGCCGGGCCAAGCCCGACGTGATCGTGTTCACCGGCGCGTTGCTCGATCAGCAGACGTTGGGGCTCGTGCGCGATCAGATGTGGGGCGGAGCGAGTGTGATCGGGCTGGCCGATATCGGCGACTCGGCCCTCGAGGCGCGGCTCAAGTCGGTGGGCTTCGCCGAGGTGCTCACCAAGCCCGTCACTGCCGATGCGTTGCGGGCGAGTGTGAACGAGTTGCTCGATCGCCAGCGCATCACGCGCGAGACGGGACTCTGGGGTGAGAGTGAAGCGGTGCGGCAGGTGCTCGTGGCCATCAAGCAGATGGCGCCGGTCACCAGCACCGTGCTCATCGAAGGTGAGAGTGGCACCGGCAAGGAACTCGTCGCGCGTGCCATCGCGCGGCTTTCGCCGCGTCGCAACAAGGCGTTCATCGCCGTGAACGTGGGCGCGTTGCCCGAGACGCTGCTCGAGAGCGAGTTGTTCGGTCACGAGAAAGGGTCGTTCACTGGTGCGGCCGAACGGCGCATCGGGCGCTTCGAGTTGGCCGACGGCGGCACGCTGTTCCTCGATGAGATCGGTGAGATCCCTTCGAGCACACAGGTGAAGTTGCTGCGTGTGCTCGAGGAGCGCGAACTCACGCGCGTGGGCGGCACGCAGAGCATTCCTGTGGATGTGCGCGTGGTGGCGGCGACCAATCGCCCGCTGCGCGAGAGTGTGGAGCGTGGGCAGTTCCGCGCCGATCTGTTCTATCGCTTGAACGTGTTGCGCATCTATCTGCCGCCACTGCGGGAGCGGCGCACCGACATCCCGTTGCTCGTGCGCCGCTTCGTGCAGGAGTTCGCCGAGCAGCACGACCGCACCTTCCACGGCATCTCGGCTGAGGCCATGCAGGCGTTGGTGGACTACCCGTGGCCGGGCAACGTGCGTGAGCTGCGCAATCTCATCGAGTCGATGGTGGTGCTGGCGACCGGTCGCGAGATCGGGATCGACGACATCCCGCGGGCGATCCGTGATGGGAACTCCAACGAGCGGTTGCTGCCGGTGCATATCGGTCCGGTCGTGCGCGAGGAGCGTCGAGCCGAGGGGCGCGAGCTGGAGTTCATCGTGCGCAGCCTGGTTGAGGTGAAGCTGCAGTTGGAGGAGCTCCGTCGGCGTCAGGACGACGACCGGGCGCTGGCCATGCAGGCGCTCGCCGGTGCGGGCGGCACGCTCAGTGCAGTAGAAGCGCTGCCGGGGCGGATCGAGCCGCCGGGACCGACCGTCGTTCCGAACACCGTGACCATCGCGCCGGGCATGACGATGGCCGAGATCGAGACGGCGGTGATCCTCGCGGCGTTGCGGGAAACTCGCGGGAATCGTCGTAAGGCGTCCGAGATCCTGGACATCGGCGAGCGGACTTTGTACCGGAAGCTGAAGGAGTACGGGGTCCCTGACCGATTCGGCGAGTAGGCGACGGGCGAGGTAGATGATTGATGAATAGTTGCGTCGGTGCCGTCCGGAAGTGTGGCGCGCCGTCGACAACTGAAGCGGTCGCAGGTCATGATAGTGGTACGAGTCCCTCGTTGCGGCCGTTCACATGGATTGGCAACTTTATCGACCGAAGGAACCTGGTGGAGCGCACGCCGGGACAGAGGCTGAACAATTGGAACGTTATCCGTCTGGGTCGGGCACTTACCGTTTTGCACAGGGCGCCGTGAATCCGCAGCCGCAGGCTCAACCAGTCACACCGGTGTCCCCGATCGCGGGCTCAGTGCTGCCATTGCAGCGGGCTGAGGAGCTGATCGCGTCGTTGACCGACGTGGTGTCGGTGCGCATCACCGCGACCGAGAGCGGGTCGGTGGATGCGATCCATGTGTTGGTGACGGGTGATACGCCGCCCAAGCAGGTGGTGCGGAACATCGAGAGCGCCTTGATGGCGCAGCTGGGTCTGCGCGTGGATCATCGGAAGGTGTCGATCGCGGCGACGTCCAAGCGTCCGACGCCGGCGCCGGGCGTGGTGGCGACACCGAACGAGGGGGCGGTGATGGGGAAGATCGGCCGTCCCGTGTATTTCGAGGACGTCGAAGTGCGTGGGTCCCGTGCGCGCGGGGTGACCTGCAAGGTCACGTTGCGGATCGGGGCGGAGCATTTCGCGGGTGAGGCGGAGGAGGGTCTGCAGAGCGACCGTGGGCGGGTGGAGACGGCGGCTCGAGCGGCGTTGATGGCGTTGTCGATGGCGGGCCCGGTGGCGGGGATGTTCTCGTTGGAGGGCGCCAAGGTGATGACGGCATTCGAGCGTGAGTTCGTGTTCGCGGCCGTGATGGCGCGTCAGGGGCGCGAGCAGATCCTGTTGACGGGCAGTTGCGAGGTGCGTGACAGCGCGGAGACGGCGGCGGTGCTGGCGGTCCTGGACGCGACGAACCGGTGGATGGCGCCCGCGGTGGCGAACGGCGGCGGTCATCATCCGGCGAGCGACGAGCGCCGGGGTCCGGGTCGATAGGGGCGGGTAGTGGGAGTACCCGTGAGGCCGTCAGGTAACGGTGAGGGCACGGGCGGTATCAGGATGTGACGTGACGCGGCGTGGGGAGTCATCCCTACGCCGCGTTAGTGTGAAGAGGCGGTGCAGTACGCGAAAGCAGGCAAGTTGTTCTGGAGAAAGCGTTTAAGTGATGGTGCAGGTTGACCTGAACTGAGAGGAAGCGGAAAGGGTACCCCCCGTTCTCTCCTAGCGGAGAGAACAGAGCGGAAGCGTCAATAAGGACGCATGAGCGGAGCCGAACTTTGCTGAATGCTTGGTCGAGAGATCAGGCCATCTCACGAAGGGAGGTGAGTCTCTATGTCCATCATCACGTCGCTTATTAGCGCGATCTGTGCGCTTGTGTTGGGTGACACGTTGATCTGGGGTTGAAGTGCTGTTGGAAAAAGGGGACGGGGGGTCCTCCAACTTTCTTTAGATGAACGATCTACGGGTACGGCGCATCGTCCTTATGGTGGTGTCCGGCGCAGCTGTCGCTGCTACGGCACTTCTTGTGCTTGGGCCGAGTCCGTCTCAGAAGCAGTGGATGGCGGTAGCCTTCTTTGCATCGTTCGGAACACTGGCCTCTGTACTCGGCTACAGGACTGCCGGTGGTGCGTCGGGGACGATTGGATTCTTGCCGTTCCTGAGTGTTGCGCTCGTTTCGCCGAACTGGGCTGCTTGCGTAGTCGTACTCTTCAGCGCCCTCACGGCTGAACTGCTCGCGAAGCGAGCCCGAATCAAGGCGGTCTTTAATGTGGCCCAGCACGTACTCGCCGAGGCGATGGCGGTAGGGACGTACGTTCTGCTGGGCGGACGGTCCATGCTCGACGGGGATGCCGCACTCGGAGCATTCATTGCGATGGTGGCTGTGTTCTTCGCCATCAACCGGCTCGCAGTGAGTACGGTTGTCGGTGTTTCTACCGGAACCAGCACGAGTAGACAGTGGTGGCAGAGCATGCGAGAGTCGACCACTTATGACCTCTTCGCTTCGCCGCTCATCTACGTTTACGCAAAGTCATACGCGCTACTCGGAATCGAGTGGTCGGCCGTGCTGGCGCTGCCGTTTCTCGGACTCCGGCAGTTGTATAAGCAGAGCTACGCGCTCCAGAAGATCAACGAAGAGCTCTTGCAGCTCATGGTCGCCACCGTTGAAGCGCAAGACCCCTACACTTCGGGTCACTCGCAGCGAGTTTCTCGCTATGCGAAGCTCATTGCAAAGTTCGCTGGGGTCAACTCAAGGCAGTCTTCGCGAATCGCAACCGCCGCACTGCTACATGACGTCGGCAAGATCTATGAGGAGTTCTTCCCGATTCTTCGTAAGCCTGGTCGGTTGACTGATGCGGAGTTCGAGGTAATGAAGTCTCACTCGGCGAAGGGTGCGGCTTTAATCGCGAAGGTTTCGCACTTTGAAGACCTCGTTCCCCTAATCCTTCATCATCATGAAGCTTGGGATGGAACTGGCTATCCGATGCAGATCCGTGGAGAGGCGTTGCCGCTTGGCGCGCGAATAATCGCGCTCGCAGACACGATCGACGCAATGAGTACGTCGAGGCCCTATCGGGCTGCGCTCAGTGCCGCGACGGTACGCGCCGAATTGATGTCAGAAAGCGGTCGGCAGTTCGACCCTTCGTTGTGTGACGCCGTGCTGGCTCCAGGAAACTGGAGCCTTCTCATCGAAGAGATGGAGAACGCGAAGATACAATACCCTGTTGTTCATCGGCCAACGCCGGTGAACTCACGCCTCGAGGCGCTTCTTATTCCTCCGAAGGTTGGCGGAGGCTGACATCTCAGTCCTGCGCTGTTCAAGTTCCCGATAAAACGGCGCGAACGGATACGCAGATCTGCGGCCAATCCGATTTGTGTACTCAGTAGCTTCGGCCGAAGCTTCGTCGTGCCGTCCAAGGGCTTTGAGAGTTCGAATCCGGCACTCGGTGATGAAGTCTAACGGCATTGCGGGATGCTCGTCCCGAGAAGCCTGACGAGTGTGCTCCAGTAGGCGGAGTGCAGTCTGCGTTTCGCCGTGTTCTGCTGCTGCCCAGTGCAGGCACGAGGCCACTGCACAACTTCGGAGCTTGAGTCGGTCATTCTCAACCTCATGCAGGCGATCCTCGAAGACGGCGAGTGAATCGCGGAATCGTCCTTGCTGCGCGAATAGCCTAGAGAGAGCGTGATTTCGTGAAATGTTGCTGTTCAGGCTGTCGAACTCGTCGGTCCACGAGTCGGTCATGTCAATCCAGCGCTTCGCCTCTTCGATGCGGTTTGTATCTAGGGCGCTGAAGGCTGCAGAGATGGCCGCAGCTTTCGCTTCGTTTACGAGGTCGTGCTCGAGTGCAGTTCGCACAGCCATCTCGAGCAGAAGCTCAGCTCGCTGATGCTCGTTGGCAAATCGCAGTGCGGTGGCCGTGAGCCGTGTGGCCATGACATTCTCGAGCGGGGAGAGTCCGCTTGTGGTCTTGTTTGCGACTGAGTCAGCGGCTCGGAGGATATCTTCTCGTGTTCCTCGATCTGCGGCGTACATCACTGACGCAAGAGCCCCGAAGATAGTCTGCCCTGAAGTCCTGGCTGCCTTGGCTGAGGCATCGACGAACGCATCTTCAGCTGCGGTCCTTGAATGAACAAGAACGCATCGGAGTCCCCAGAAAGCTGCGGCCTGGATAACAGCTCCGCTCGCTTGTTCGCGTTTCAGTGCGGCTAGGAGCTCTTCGATGGCGGGGGTCGCATCGCCGCCGACTCGCCAGAGACAGTCAACTCGAAGCGCAAGTAAGTGTACTCTCTCGTCTTCTGAGACGATCGCTCCTGCATTCGGAGCGGAAAGGATCCGCTCTGTAATCTCATGACACTTGTTGTAGCGCCCGCACGAGTGACTTGCAGCCGCGTATCTTGCGAGTAGCGATGCGTCGTTGTTCGTCGGGCCGGACGTATCGACGATCTTCTCGTACGCGCGTGCTGAGTGGGTTGCGAGCCCGAGCGAGCTGAATTGTTCTGCGGCGAATTGGAAGTGCTCTCTCGCCTCCATGTCGCTCCCGCTCGCAAGAAACAGCTCACCAAGGTACATCGCTGAGAATGCGGTGGTCCTTCCGGACGCGTGAGTCCGCAAAGCGACCGCGCACTCATACGTGAGTGCCGCTTTCGTGGCGCTTGCCATCTGTGAGTCGACGAGAGACTGCCAACACTCGTGAATTGAGAGCACTCCTCCGCTCGCAATCGTGAGGATGCCCTCCTGCTCTAGGTGTTCGATGTCGGGGGTCGGGACGGATGCTTCTTTGTGAACGACGCGCGCGACCACCGGGATAGATGCATACGGCCCAAGTAGTCGAACCACGCGAAGGAGCCGCTGAGACGCGGCTGGAAGTGCGCAAAGGCGCTCTTCAATGATTCGCGAAAGGCTCATCGGCACCGCGCTTGTTGTCACCCGATCCGAGCCGGCGAGCAGTTCCCTAATGAACAGAGGGTTACCGCCGCTGGCATGTGCCGCGCCGTGTGCCCGTGCCGTCGCGTCGGTTGATCCTGATGCTGACGCGAGAACTTCCGCTAGCTCTCTGCTCGCGCCGACGGTCAGCGGTGGAACGCGGTAAATGGTGCCGGAGAAGCCGTCGAGTGCTTCTCGGTCATGAATTCGTGGTAGGCGTCTACCGGTGCTCATCCAGAAACACCGACAATCCCTCGTCAGCCGAAGAACATCCATCAGGATTGATTCCGAAACCGAATCCCAGTTGTGCAAGTCGTCAACCAACACGGCGAGTTTCGATTCGTGCGTCACGGACTCGACGAGCGACGACAGTAGCCACGTTAGTCGAGAGGGGGATACGGGGATCCCGTCCGAGCCGGTGGCCGGATCCGGTGTGCCCCCTTCGACTAGCAATCTTGAAGCGAGTGCCCATGCCTCTGGAGATACTGCGGCAGCTCCCGGCAGCTCAGATACCTGTCGAATAAGCTGCACTATGGTTGCGAAGGGGAGTCCACTCGAAAGTCCTTGCGCTCGATGGGCCAGTGTTCGGTATCCGACAAGCGAGGCGTAGTTTAGGATTTCGCTCGCAAGTCGGCTCTTCCCTATGCCTGGCGACCCGACCAAGTGGATCGAGTTGCCGCACTGCGAGGTTGCGGCCTCGACTAGAGGTGTGATCCTTGCGATCAACGTCTCTCTCCCAACGAGCCGAGTATCGCCGCGATGACGTGAGAAGCGCTCCGAGGATCCTCGTTCACCGATCCTCCTCCGCAACACCGTCGCCGGCAGCGCAATCCTCGTCGCCTTATCCCCCAGTTCCTCCACATACTGATCAAGAATCTCCAACGCCAACGCCTTCGACCCGATCATCGCCGCGCTTTCCGCACGCGCCAACGTCGCCTCCTCGTTGAGCGGATCCGTGCGCAGCATCAGTAGCGCAATCCGATCAAGATCCGCCCAGCGCCCCTCCCGACGCGCCTGATGCAGATGCCGGATCGCCGCCCGACGATGCTGCGCGCCTAGACGCGCGCGGATGCCGTCGAGCCATTCATGGAAACGCGACGACACGCCCTTCGTCAGCGCGGGCACCAAGTCCAACGACGCCTCAAGTGACGCGACACTCGCGTCGTCCGACCAACTGTCCTGCAACGCGTCCGCCACATCACTCCTGAGACGCGACGGATCGAGATACAACTCCTCCCCGTCCTCATCCAGTGCGAACCCACGCTGCCGCAGCTTGTACAGCATCTGCCGCAACGAGTGACGGCCCTTCGTCACGTCACCCGTGCCCCAGAACACCTCCATCACCTCATCCCGCGTCACGCGCTCCCCCGCGCGCACGCAGAGGTAGAACGCCAACGCGAACACCACCTCCGTCGCCGGGGTGATGCGGCGGCGGCCGATCCGGATCTCGTTCGCTCCTAACCCGCGCACCTCGATCTGCGCCACCCGTTCCTCGCGTTGCGGTCCCATTCATTCTCAGGGCTGGTCGTCATCGCACCGTCACCAACCCGACCGCCAGCGTACGTCCTGGTCGCGCCGAGCGAAAACGGGCCGACCCTTCCACACTCGGAGGGCCGGCCCGCCAGATTCTGCACCGCGATGCGACGCTTGTCGACTACCGCCCCTTCGCGCGCCCCCCCAGCTGCAGGATCTTCTCGATCCCCATCCCCTCGGCTTCCGCCTGAAAGTTCAACACCACACGGTGCCGCAGCACGCTGAACGCCACCGCATCCACGTCCTCCAAGTCCGGGACGCTGCGGCCGTCCATCGCCGCACGCGACTTCGCACCCAGCACCAGATTCTGCCCCGCACGCGGGCCCGCGCCGAAGCTCACGTACTTCTTCACCATCGGCGAGGCCTCGGGCTCCTGCGGACGCGTCGCACGCGCCAAGCCCACGGCGTAGCTCACCAACGACGGCGGCGCGGGCAGACGACGCACCAGCTTCTGCATCTCGCGCAACGTGTCCGCCGTCATCACCGGCTTCACCGTGTCGTTCTGCACACCCGTCGTGGACGACACGATCGCCTCTTCCTCCTCCACCGTCGGATACCCGATCCGCAACTCATACATGAAGCGGTCGAGCTGCGCCTCGGGGAGGTGGTAGGTGCCTTCCTGCTCGATCGGGTTCTGCGTCGCGAGCACGAAGAACGGATTGGGCAACGTGTACGTCTTGCCCGCCACCGTCACCGTCTTCTCCTGCATCGCCTGCAGCAGCGCGGCCTGCGTCTTCGGCGGCGCGCGGTTGATCTCGTCCGAGAGCACGATGTTGCCGAACACCGGACCGCGCGCGAACGTGAACGCGCGCTTGCCCGTGCCGTGGTCCTCCTCGAGCAGCTCGGTGCCCGTGATGTCGCTGGGCATGAGATCCGGCGTGAACTGAATACGCGAGAACTCCATGTCCAGCGCCTCGGCCACGGTCTGGATCAGCAGCGTCTTCGCGAGACCGGGCACACCCACCAGCAGCACATGGCCGCCGGCCAGGATGGCCGAGATGAGGGTGTCGACGACGACGTGCTGACCGACGATGCGACGGCCGATCTGGGCGGCGATCTCGCCGCGGGCGGTCTTCAACTGGGCGAGCAGTTCGAGATCGCGCGAGTCAGTCTGAGTCACGGCACAAGGATTGAGGAAGTCACTCCGCGCAGGGCAGGGGCACACCCGCACGCGCCAGTCTTACGGCGCCCGAAAAGATAACGCTCAGGGAACGACAAAGGGCGACCCCAAGAGAGGACGCCCTGGCACTGCACTCGCGGTTTTGAGGGAGAAGGGGAGGAGAGAGGTCAGCGGTGATCTCCCATCTCCCATCTCCCATCTCACATCTGTGGAACCGTGAACTCCACCCGCTGCTCCACCGGATAGTTCCGGCTCGCCAACGTCGCGACCGCGACATAGTGGCCCGGCGCCGGCGTCTCCCACTCCTCTTCGTACATGAGCAGATCACTCGTGCGCAACACGCGGTTCTGCATTGCCTGCGTGAACATGCGCCCCTCGCTCCAGCGCCACACCTCGCGGCCGAGCGTGTCGAGCACCACCACGTCGTGCGTGCGTCCATCGGGGAACGCGACTTCCAACTTCTTCTTGCCCGCGTTCATCACCTGGAACGAGAACGTCACCTCACGACCCACCGTCACGTCGAGTGCCGGCGACAACGGCGCATTCGCATCCACCGCACGCACCACTCGCGTCGCTTCGTTGCGCGCCGACGCATCATTGCGCGCGCGCGGACCGCACGCGAACGCGAGTGCGGCAGAGCAAACGAGGGAGAGTGGGATCTTGGCGTTCATCCGTGAGCGCTCGAGGATCGGTGAATCACAAATATCACTTTTGTTCCGTGTCCAGCTTTCTGACACGAACTTATCAACACTTAGACGATTCGTCAAATCACCGGTAACGCGTAAGTCCCATCAGCGAAATCACTTGGTGATACCTCACGAATCTGCGACTGACCGAACGGTAGCTGGATGCAATGTTTATTCGGCGTGTGTTCGGGTTTTCGGGCCGCGACACTGCGTCTTCACTCCCATCGGTGCCGACAACAGCCCGCCGCGTGCACCTTGGGCCGCCGGCGACCCATGCGACTCGCCCGGCAACCGGAACGTCGCCACCATCGCACGCGTCACCTCCGACTGACTGCTCAGCTCCTCCGCCGCCGCGGCCGACTCCTCCGCATGTGCGGCCGCCGACTGCGTCGTCTGATTCAATCGATCGAGACCCTGCGTCAGCCCCTGGATACCGATCGCCTGCTCGGCACTCGCCGAGGCGATCTGCGCGACCGTCGCGTCGAGCTGCATCACCTGGCGACCGATCGCGTCGAAGCGCTGCACAGCCTCCGCGGTGATCGCACTGCCCACGGTCACCTTCTGCACGCTGCCCTCGATCATGTCGGCGGTCTGGCGGGCGGCCTCCGCCGCGCGCAGCGCGAGTGCGCGCACTTCCTCGGCCACCACCGCGAATCCGCGGCCCGCATCACCGGCGCGTGCGGCTTCCACCGCCGCATTGAGCGCGAGCAGATTGGTCTGGAACGCGATCTCGTCGATGGTCTTCACGATCTTCGCAGACGCGAGCGACGAGGTCTCGATCTCCTTCACCGCGACGGCGAGGCGCTCCATCGCCACGTGTCCGTCGACGCTCGCCTGACGCGCCACTTCCGCTGCGCCACGCGCCGTCTTCGTCTCCTCGGCGATGGTGCCCGCCGTGGCCGACGACTCGTACACACCGGCCGAGATCTCCTCGAGACCAGCGGCCTGCTCCGACGCGGCGTTGGCCAGCGACTGACTGCCGGCCGCGATCTGTTCGGCGGCGAGTGAGACCTGCTCGGTGGCGGCGCGCACCTGTGCGAGTGCATCGGCGAGTGCATCGGCGGTGGCGTTCACCGCGTCCTGCACACGGCGATGATCGCCATGGTACTGCGCGTCCACGCGCGCGGTGAGATCCTTCGCCGCGATGCGTTCGAGCGTCTCGGTCGCGTGCGCCACCGGCGTGACCACCGCGTCGAGCGTGCCATTGATGGTGCTGATCATCTCGGCGTACACGCCCTGGAACTGCGACGCATCGCCACGGTGCTTGAGGTCACCATCGCGCGCGGCCGCAGCGAGGCCGGTGCTGGTGCTCACGATCTCGGCGATGGCCGAACGCGCCTTCTGGTACGCGCTCACGGTCGCCTGCGTGTGTTCGATGATGGAGTTCACGTTGCGCGCCATCGCGGCGATCTCGTCGTCGCCGGTGACGGTGGCGGTGCGCAGCGTGACCTGCACGTGCGAGTCGACCTCGCCGCGTGCGAGTGCCTCCATGGCGGTGCCGAGCGGGCGGATGGCGTCGCGCTCGAGTGCGTCGACGCGCGTGGCGACGTCCTGCACGGTGCTCGTGATACGACTGGCCATGCGCGATTCGATCAACAGCACGACGATGGGAATGCCGAGGCTCACGATCGCCATGAGCCAGGCGAGGCGCGCGAAGCTCGTGTTCATGGACGACTCGGTATCGCTGGCGGCGTGGCCGATGCGATCGCCCATCTGTTCCATCGCGCCTTCGAGCACTTCGAAGCGCGTGAGGAAGGCGTCGAACAAGACCGGATCCGGGGTGCCGAACGCGGCTTGTGCGACGACGTCGGACGCGGTGGTGAGATACGCCTCGAGATCGGGCCCGACGACCGCGACGGCCTCGGCGACGGAGCCAGTGGAGGAATCCCGCAGCGTGCGCACGTTGTTGCGGATGCGTGCGCCGTGCTCGCCGAGCGCGGTCTGCGCGTCGATGACGTCGTCGCGTTTCCCTTCTTTCGCACCGAGGATCGCCGCGAGCACGTCACCGCGCACGGCGTCGTGCATCATGTCGGCGTCCATCTGCAGTCGTTGCAGCGACGTGGTCGCGACGAGGGCGCGCGCACTCTGGCGTCCGCTCTTGAGCCCGATCGCGCCGACCAGCGCGACGATCAGAGTGCCCGAGAGGCCGACGGCGGTGAGGGCGAGCAACTTTCGACGAAGGGTCCACTGCATGGTGCTGCTCCGGCAGGAAAAAGTAGAGTGAGGTAGGGAAGTGGTGTTGGTGTTGTGCGGTACGTACGAGGTAAGAACAGCCCGTTCGATCAGAAGCGACGGCTGAGTCCGATGCCCACGAAGTTCGCGCGACTCGGCGCGTCGGTGCGCACGCCGTAGCGGGCATCGAGCTGCAGCGCGTCGGAGAGCAGATAGGTCACGCCGCCGTTCACATACTCACGGCGCTGCCAGGTGCCGCTGCGCTCGCCGAACGCGAAGTAATCGGCGTAGGCACCGACCTTCTCGGCGAGCGAGAAGCCGAAGGACGCGGAGCCCGACCATTCGTCGTGCGTGCCGATGGCATCCTCGGCGCGGGCCCAGTTGAGGTTGGACGAGAACGCGATGCGCTCGCTCACCGTCCAGGCGCCAAGGAGCTTGAACTCCGGCAGAGCGCTGCGGCTGCGGAACGAGAGGGCGCCGGTGGGCAGCGAGGTGCCGGCGATGAAGGCGACCGTGGGGACGATGGACGCGCGGTCGGGGCCTTCGAAGAGGGCCACCTTCACGCCGATGCCGGCGTCCTCGAAGCCCTGCGCGGTGACCGTGCCGTCGCGCTGCGCGGCGTAGTTGGCAAGGGTGAGGCGGAGTTCGACGTGTTCGTTGACGCCGCTGCGGAGCAGGGTCTCACCGGCGCTCACGCTGCGGACGCCGTCGGCCTGATCGACCGTGGTGCCGACCTCGAGCTGGGAGAAGCCCTTGGGGATGGTGAGGGCACTTTCGGTGAAGTCCGGGCGGTCGGTGACCAGCGGACCGAGGTCCACGGCCTGGCGGGCAGGGGCGCAGGCGGCGGCGAGGACGGCGGCGAGCGCCAGCGCCCGGCGAGGCGCTGAACGAAGCGAAGGGGCGACCATATGGCGGGACTCCGGCGGCGGGTGGCTGGACTGCTATGGAGTCCAGTATCGGACCGGTTGGACAGGAGGTTAGCACCCTGTGTTTTCGGGCTTTAGTTCGCTTGCGCTTTTTTTCACAAGCGCCTAATTTTTGGGTCTGAGATGCCCGAAGCACCGCAGTCACCCGACGGGTCCGACCCCCGCCCAGAGAAGCCATTGCCTGAAAGTCTGGCGAGGCTCCGAGGGGAGGGGAGTGGGAAGTCCCTCGGGGCGGCGGGGAAGTACGCGGGTCTGGGACTGCAGTTCGTGGTGTCGCTCCTGCTCTTTCTGTATGCAGGGCAGTGGCTCGATCGGCGGGTGGGAACAGCACCCCTGTTTCTGTATGTGGGTGTGTTCACCGGGGCCGGTGCGGCCTTCTACTCGATGTACCGGATGTTGATGGCCGACCAACGGCGCGAGGAAGCGGCGCGCGCACGTGAGAAGGCCGCGGCACGTGAGACTGAACGGGATTCGAGGAAGACGCCGTGAAGCTTGGCTGGTTGTGGTTCGCGCTCCTCGGTGCAGTGGTGATCTTCGGCGGTGCGTGGGGGATCACGGTGCTGCGGCCGGATGTGGCGCGGGCGGTGTGGAGCAGTGCGGTGATCGCGTATGCGGTGCAACTCTTGGCCTATGCGATCGCGCGGCCGTTCGTGGCGACCAATCCGATCGCTGGTTGGGGATTGGGATCGTTGCTGCGGTTCGGAGTGGTGTTGTTGCACGCCCTCGTCGGGATCCCGGCGCTGGGTCTGGAGTCGGGGCCGGCGTTGATCAGTCTGGTCTCGTTCCTGTTCGTCACGATGATGATTGAGCCTCTCTTCCTGCGATCATGAAGCCCGGATTCCTGAAGTCACTTGTTCCTGCCCTGTTGATCCTCGCTGCGCCGCTGACGCTGCCGGCGCAGGAGCATGCCGCGCCTGCTGATACGGCGCACGCTGCGGGCCCGGTCGATATCATCACGCCGCACATCACGAACTCCGACCACATGGAAGTGCCGTGGCCGGTGTTCCCGTTCTTCAAGGAGATCACGCTCCCGCACTGGGAGCCGATCCACCTCGGACCGCTGACGCTCGACATGTCGCCGTCCAAGCACGTGGTGATGCTGCTCATCGGCTCGACGGTGTTGTTCCTGGTGATGTTGCTGGTGGCGGGCGCGCACAAGCGCGCCTCGCGTGCGGGCGTGGCGCCCAAGGGTGCCGCCAACGCGATCGAAGCGATGATCCTCTACATCCGCAACGAGGTCATCCTGCCGAACGTCGGGCATCATGGTGAGGGCTTCGTGCCCTACCTGCTCACGGCGTTCTTCTTCATCCTGACGCTCAACCTGCTGGGCCTCGTGCCCTACGGTTCCACGGCGACCGGCAACATCTCGGTCACCGCGACGCTGGCCATCCTGACGTTCATCACGGTGGAGCTCGCGGGCATCCGCGCGCAGGGGCTCGGCTATCTCAACACGATCTTCTATTGGAACAACGACCTGCCGATGGTGCTGCGGCCGGTGTTGTTCGCGATCATGAGCCCGGTCGAGATGATCGGCAAGATCACGAAGCCGGTGGCGCTGGCCATCCGTCTCTTCGCGAACATGACCGCCGGTCACATCGTCGTGCTCGCGTTCATCGGTTTGATCTTCACGTTCGGCAGCTTGATCAGCATCGCGCCGTTCGTCATGGCCGTGCTGGTGATGGTGCTCGAGCTGCTCGTGGCGTTCTTGCAGGCGTTCATCTTCACGCTTCTCTCGTCGGTCTTCATCGGACAGATCAGAGAGGCACACCATTAAGAGATGGGAGATGGGAGAGGGGAGAAAAACCCCACCTCTCACATCTCCCATCTCCCCTCTGTACCCCAGCGAGTGCTGGGGGATTCCCGCTGAGCTTCGGCTCGTTGGCGGGTAGCGGCCGGGACGGCGCGCGGTTCAACAGCAGGACACACACTTCAGGGTTCATTCCATGTCGATCTTCCCGTTCTTCCAGGCCGCTGCTGAGACGGTCTCCAACAACAACCAGGGCCTCGCCCTCATCGGTGCCGGTCTCGGCGCCGGCCTCGCCGTGATCGGCGCGGGCATGGGCATCGGCCGCATCGGCGGTCAGGCTGTCGAGGGCATGGCGCGTCAGCCCGAGGCCGCTGGCAAGATCCAGACGGCTGCGCTGATCCTTGCCGCCTTCATCGAAGGCGCCGCGCTGTTCGGCGTCGTCGTCGCGTTCCAGATCCAGGGCAAGTTCAACTAAGCATCATCGCACGCGGGTCGCGGCTTTGCCGCGGCCCGCGCGTGATGCTGCGATGGTAGATGCTGGATGGTGGATGGTGGAGTTCCTGCGATGCGGGAGTCCACCATCCTCCCGAGGGAAACGAGAGGTGAGGCAGTTCCTCACCTCTCCCATCTCCCCTCTCACCTCTTCTTTTCCAATCATGTCGCGCTCTCTGATTGCCCTCGCCCTGCTCGCCCTGCTCGCCCTGACCGCCGCGCCGGCTTATGCCGCCGAGGGCGCTGCGAAGCCGGGGTTGCTCGATCCGCACCTCGGCTTGATGACGTGGACGCTGCTCATCTTCGTCGTGCTCATGGTGCTCCTGAAGGTCTTCGCGTTCGGCCCGATCACCGAAGCGGTGCGCTCGCGTGAGCAGGCGCTCACCGACGCAATGGCCGCCGCCGAGCGCGACCGCAACGAAGCCGCGAAGCTGCTCGCCGAGCAGCGGTCGGCCATCGAGGCCGCGCGTGGTGAGGCCCAGCGCTTCATCGCCGAAGGCCGTGCGACCGCCGAGTCGATGCGCGGCGAGATGCTCGAGCAGACCCGCTCGCAGCAGGCCGAGTTGCTCGACCGCGCGCGCAAGGAGATCGAGAGCGAGAAGGTGAAGGCGATCGACGAACTCCGTCGCGAAGCCGTCGACCTCGCGCTCGCCGGCGCCGGCAAGCTCATCGGGCAGAAGCTCGATGGTGCGGCCGACCGCGTGATCGTCGAGCAGTATCTGAACTCGCTCGGGAGCAAGTGATGCGCGAGGTCTCCATCGCGCGCAACTACGCCGAGGCGCTGCTCGCGCTCGCCCGCAAGGCGAACGACGCGACGGGCTGGGGTGTGCTCGTGAGCGCGCTCGGCGACGCGGTGGCGCAGGATGCGACGCTGCGCAACTTCCTCGACGCGCCGCAGGTGAGCGCCGGCGAGAAGAACGTGGTGCTCGGCAAGGCGCTCGCGGGCAAGGCGGCGCCGAACTTCGTGCGCTTCGTGCAGAAGCTCGTGAGCAACCGCCGGCAGATGCTGCTCCCCGAGATCGCGGTGGAGTACCACAACCTGCTCGACGCGGCCGAGGGTCGTGTGCATGCGCGCGTGACCGTGAGCCGCGAGTACGATGCGGCGGCGCGTGAGGCGCTGACGGCGACGCTGACCAAGGCGCTCAAGAAGGTCGTTGTGCCGCACGTGACCGTCGATTCGCGGATCCTCGGCGGTGTGGTGGTGCGCGTGGGCGACACCGTGATGGACGGGTCGGTGAAGCGGCGCCTCGAGAAGTTGCGTGAGGTGTTGGTGACGGCGCGCTGACACGTCGCTGGACGTGGAGCATGACAGGGGCCATCCTTCTCGGGTGGCCCTTTTTTTCGGCGCTGAGCGGCGAGTCTTGCGCCTCGAAGACTTCTTGTGGAGAGCGAAGCGATGAGATGCACTAGCCCGGCAATTGCTTCCTTGGTTCTTTCGCTGGTTGCTGCGAATAGTGTGCTCGCGCAACCGACTAAACGACCGGGACCGAGCGAAGTGCAGACATTCGTCCGCGAAGTGCCGTTCTCCAAGGTCGCGAAGTTGGGGCCTGCGGAAGTCACCATCGGATCTGAAGATGAGGAGGGGCCCACTCTCTTCAGCGGCATAGCAGGAGCGATTCTTGATCGCGCCGGCTTCATGTACCTGCTCGATCCGGGATCCTTCAGTGTGCGGGCGTTCGATCGGACGGGCAAGTTCGTCAGTCAGGTGGGTCGGTCAGGACGGGGGCCTGGTGAGTTCACCCAACCGTTCAGCATTCTTCACGACGGCGATTCCACTCTGTATGTCGCCGACAACGTGAACGGCGTTTCGGTCTTTCGCGCGCGAGCTGGGCAGATGACGTTCTTGCGGGCTTGGGGCCGGACGTTGGCGCCGAGGGCGCTCTGCATTCTTGGTGGCAGGCTCATGCTGGCCGGATGGAGCAACGGCAAGATGCTGCACGTCCTCGACGACGCGGGGAACGCCGTCCGGTCGTTCGGCGACGGGCTCTCCTCAGATACGAACGCCGTTGTGCGCGAGTATGAGAACAAAAGTCCGGTCGCAATATCCTGCGATGAGCGATCAGGAAGCATCATCTTGGCTCAACAATCCGGCTCAAGAGTCGTGTCATACTCCTCGACGGGGGCGAAGCGTTGGAGCGTGGACCTGCCGTTCTACAGAGGAACCTGGTTCTTTGTGCCGAACAGGCCACCGGCCGGCATAACCACGGTGTATGGAGAGGACGTGACAGTAAGTATGTTCTACGCGTCGCCGTCCAGGCTGCTGTTGCAAGTCATTCGGTGGAATCGAGTCAAGCGTACTCCGGGGCAACGGGGGAAGGATGCTTCGGATATCGCGGGCATCCGGACCTTCCTGATTGACGCCGAGAGTGGGCGCCTGCTCAGTGTCTCCACGGATGCGCCGCAACTTCGCTCGTGGCGAGACGGGACGGCGGTCGAGGTCGTGACCGAGCCCTATCCGATGGTGACGCGTCGGCGTCTTTCGTTCAACCCGTGAGCCGGGTTTCGACTGCTTCACCTGCGGCCGCCTATCGCACCCAGCCGCGTCCGTGCGCGTAATGTTCGAGCTGCTCGACCGCGTTCTTCTGGCGTACCGAGCGTTTCACGTATAGCACGCGCGCCGCTTCGAGCCCCTCGTTGCCGGTGTTGTGCATCAGCAACGGGATCGCGACAGTCGCGGATGCATTCTCCGACAACGCGACCTCGACCAAGCGCGAAATCGCTTCGCGCTGATTCGCGGTTTGCGAGAGTCTGAACAGTGCGCTCGCCGCGAGATCACGTCTCGCCATCGCGATGCGCTGCAGTCTCGCCGCTGCGCCTACGTACGGTCGCCCTTCGCCCGTCGAGTTCCCTGCCCGCCCGAGCGCGCTGACCGCCTCGAGTGCGACGCGCTCCGATTGGCTACGCAGCACGAATTCGACGATTGTGTCTGCGATTTCATCGAGCGCCGCAGGGTCCGAGTCGACAGCAACTCTCCGGAGCGTTCGCAACGCAAGTCCCACATGGCCTTTCGAGGCCAGCGATGTCGCGACCTCTCCGGCAGTCACCGCGCGCTCAGCGCGCGACTGCGCGTCGAGTGTACCGGCGCCGGCGGAAATCCCGATGGTGATTG
>JADYYN010000065.1 GCA_020853635.1 Gemmatimonadaceae bacterium | reverse complement strand
GCCACCCGCGCCCGCTGCTCCGCACTCAACTCTTTCATCTCCCGCGCCGCCACCCCCGCGATCAACCATCCTCCCCGCATCGACTTCCCTTCCCCCACCACAGCACCAGCCGCCACCAACGCCCCCGCCCCGATCACCGCCCCATTCAGCACCACCGCCCCGATCCCGATCAACGCCCCATCCTCCACGCGGCAGCCATGCACCACCGCGCGATGCCCAACAGTCACCTCACTCCCGATCACGCACGGCTTCCCGGGATCGCAGTGCAACACCACCCCGTCCTGCACGTTGCTCCGCGCGCCAACCACGATCGCATCACGATCCCCACGCAGCACCGCACCAGGCCACACACTCACGTCCTCGCCGAGCGTGACGTTGCCGATCACCACCGCCGTCTCATGCACCCAAGCCGTGGGATGAATGGTGGGACGCACACCTTCGAAGTCGCTGATCAGAAGCTGCTCCCGAGCGAGAAGTAGAACGTCAGTGCGCGCGGCGCGTACGCCTTGCCGTGCACCACAGGCGCGAGACCGATCCGGAAGCGCTGGATCTGGTCGTACTGCGGCGAGGCATCGATGGTGAGCTCGCCACCCACACTGCCCAGCCACTGTTGCGGCCGGAGCGGCGCCGGGCACACGAACGAGTCCGGCACGGCGCGGGTGCACCACGCGCCTCCCGCATCACCGAACGCGACGAACGAAGTGCGCTGCAGGAACAGCTGCAGGAAGCGATAGCCGCGGTCGATCAGGAACAGCGGTGCGCGATACTCCACCCCCGCACCGAACGCCCGCGCGCCCAACTGGCTCGAGGGATCGAACCCGCGCACCCCGAACGTGCGCTGCGAACTGCCGATGGAGATGCCCGGCAGCAACTCGAGCGAGCTCCCACTCACGCCGCCCACGCTGATCGCGTTGGTGGTCGCGTGACCGGCGATCGCACCCGCGACCCGCACGGCGATGGCGTGCCGTGCATGTCCGCCCCACGGCAGCGACTTCGCCGCACCCGTCGACGCGATGATCTCATTGATGTTCTCGAACAACACGCCGGTGCCGAACCGCTGCCGCACCGTGAGGTTACCGGTGACACCATCCTGTCCCGCGAAGCCGCGCGTGGCGCGCTGCAGGGTACTGAACCCCACCGACACGCGCGCGGCGCCGGTGTAGATCTTCTTCGAATACGCGCCGGTGCTCAGACCCGGGAGCGCAGCGCGCGGATACGTGCGGTAGTCCGTGCGCGCGAACTCGCCGCCCACCACCGCCCACGCACTCTGCCGAACCCGCGGCCGATTGAACACCAACTGCGCCCCCGCGGTGGACGTCTGCTGCGCGAGTGTGGCGATGCGCGCGCCCGTCGTCTGATTGAACACATTGCCGTGCGCCCACGCGTTCTCGCCCTCGAGCTGCACCACGGGATTGCCGAGCCCAGCCCAGGTGTAGCTGCCGTAGGCACTCACTTCGCGGTCGAGGTTCCGGTTGCTGCCGCTGCTGCCGATCTGCGCGAACCACGCATGCCGCCCGAGGATGTCGCTCGAGCCCGTGAAGCCGCCGATCTCCGTTTTGCCACGACCGGTGCGGCGCACCGAGGGAAGGAACCAGGTCGGGGCGAGCTGGCCCCACGGGGAGTAGCGCTCCGCCGTGCTCCGCAGGTCGGCGGTCGCGGCCGGGAACGAGACGACGGGCGGCAGTGTGTCGCGCGCCGGGCGCGCCAACGTCACGCGCGTGGGCGTGGGCCGCGAGACGACGTGGTACCCATCGGCGCGCAGCTCCACCGCCGCCAGCGTGCGCCCGTCGGGAGACACATCGGGCGAGTGCAGGCCGGTTGCACTCGTCCAGAGCCGACCGTACGCGCCACTGCGCACGTCACCCCAATAGATGAGCGGGCGGCCCTCGTGGTCGCTTACGAACACCAATGCCGTGTCACCCGGCACCCACGCGGGATTCGACATCACGGTGAGGCGTTCGCCCGTCGCGACACGCGGCGAGAAGCGGATCTGCTCGCGCCCCTCGAGGTCGAGCACCACCACACTCATGCGCCCGCCGCGCTCCCAGCGCACGGCCGCCACGCGGTCGCCCGCGCGCGAGAACCGCGGGTCGCCCCAGGTGAGATCGAGTGTGCCGCGAGCGAGCGTGCGCGTGGTCGCGCCATTCGCACGATCCGTGTCGCTGAGCAGCACGAGATCCGTCGTGCCCGGCTCGGTGCGCACCGCGACGATGCGGCCGCTGGCGTCGTGCACATCGGGGTGCGACAGGCGCTCACCCGGCGCGAGCGCGCGACGCGAGGCGATCAACCCGCCGAGTCGCTCCTCCTTCAGCGACGACATCACCGAATACGGATCGGTGTAGTCGAGCTCGGCGAGTACGAACCGATCATCACTGCGCGGCACCACCACATCGATTGAATGCCGACGACTCACGTGCCGACGCACGCCGTCGAGTGTCACGCGGTAGATCGCCGGTGCGCGTTCGCCGTCATCGGCGACGTACACGAGGTCGCCCTCACCCGTGAACCGCGGATACCGCGCCGTGAGCACATGCGACGTGAGCGAACGCACGATCGACGGCTCCTCGGCGCGCAGACTGTCGGCGGTGAGGGCCTCCGCGGCGGCGGTCCGCACCGAGTCGCGCCACTCGCGCCAGCGCGCGGTGAACGAGATCCCGAACGCGGCGTGCGCCGCCGCATCGAGGCGCCACGGCAGCAACTGCGCACTCTGCACCTCGACGAACTTGCCCAGCTGCGCATCGTCGGCGCGGGTCATCGCGAAGGCGCCGTACAGGTACGCGGTATTGCCCAACGGGAAGTCGAGTGTGCCGAGCGAGAGCGCATCGAGCGGCGGCAGCGCGTCCTCGTAGGCCGCGGCGCGCACGAGTGCGGGGAACTCGGTGCCGGCGAGGCGCCCTCCGGTGGTGAGCTGCGACTCGTAGTGCACGGCGAGCCCTTCGGTCACCCAGGCCGGCGCGTAGAGATTGGGGAAGAGTGGTGCCGCGCGACCGAACCCGCGCTGTAGCCAGCCCCACATGCCGCGCACACGATCGAGATGGAAGATGTGCACCAGCTCGTGTGTGACGAGCGTGAGGTTCCAGTCGCCGTGGTTGCGCAGCGCGGTCTCGCCGATGGGCGGCCGCGCGTAGATGACGATGCGATTGTCGGGGAACGGCGTGGCATAGCCGTTGGCATAGTCGGCGTTGTCGGCGACGACGAGTTCGATCACCCCGCGCGGTGGGGTGAGCCGCGTGCTCAGCACCGCATATGCCCGCTCCGCATTGATGATCGTGCGACGGGCCAGCGCTTCAGTCTCGCTGGTGAAGTGCACGCGGAAATGCGTGCTCGAGAGCGTCTGCCAGTCGAGGTCGGGGCGCACCTGCGCCTGCCCGGTGCGCGACGCGACACCGAGGAGCAAGACGGTCAGGAGGAATCGGAGTGCAACGCGCACGCGCGGGAGTCTAACGTTCGGTGCCACAGTCTGCATCCTCGCCTCGGTTGCCTTCTCCCGCCGTGGTCGTCGCCGCTCTATATTCGCCGCATTCCTCTCTCTCAGCCTCGCACCCCGTGACGATCCGTTGTGCCGTCTGTGGTCGTGAGAACGACCAGTCCTCGAAGTTCTGCATCGACTGCGGAAAACCGATCGCGCCCAGCGGTGCGGTGAGCGCGGCGCTTGGGGAGACGATCGGCGGGGTGCAGCATCCAGACCCCGCCAAGCGGTTCGGGGTTCCGCCGACGCGCGTCTCCAACTCGATCAACGCCGGGAAGGGCGCGGCGCCTGCCTCGCCGGCGAGCCCGGTGCCCCCGGTCCCTCCGGTCGCGGCGGGCGGCGCGCCCAGGCCCCCTGCGGTGCCGCCCATCGGTCCCGCGGGGTCAGCGAACACGCCGCGCAATCCCATCCGCGCCGTGAACTCGGTGCCGCCGGGCACAGCGCCCTGCCCCTACTGCGGTACCGCAGTCGACCCCTCGCTCCCCTTCTGTCCCAAGTGCGGCGGGCGCATCGCCAAGGCCCCGGCGGCACAGGCACCCTCGCGCGCGGTCTGCGGCGGCTGCGGCACGCCGGTGGTGCCGGAGGTCGACGTCTTCTGCGCACGCTGCGGCACCCGCGTCTCCATGACCGCCGCCCCACCGACTCCCGCGGTGGGCACGGCCGTGTTCTCGGCGTCGAGTGCAGGCGTCGGCCCCAGACTCTCGCTCCTCGACGCCTCGGGCAACGTCAAGAAAGTCGAGACGCTCCCCGGCCCCGAGTCCACGCTCGGTCGCGCCGAGGGTGAGCTGCGGTTCCCCGACGACACCTTCATGAGCCCGGTGCACGCGCAGCTCTCGCTGCGCGACGGCCAGCTCTTCGTGCGCGACCTGGGCTCCCGCAACGGCACCTGGTTGTTCACGGATGCACCATACAAGCTGCAGGACGGCGACACGGTGCTCGTGGGCTCGCAGCTGCTGCGTTTCCGCCGCCTCGGCTACCCCGGCCCGCATCCGCCAGAGGCCGATGCGACCCGTCGGCTCGGCTCGGCCACGCCCAGCGCGGACATCGCGGTGCTGCAACAGCTCCGCGCCGACGGGTCGGCCCGCGACAACTGTCACCTCTCGCCGTCCCGGAACGTCGTCATCGGCCGCAACGAGGGCGACTGGATCTTCCCGTACGACAAGACCATGAGCGGTCGCCACGCCGAAGTCCGTAGCGAGGACCTCGAGTTCATCGTCATAGACCTGGAGAGCCGCAACGGCATCGCAATTGCGGTTCGAGGCGAGCGCCAGGTGCGGCCGGGCCAGCGCATCCTGATCGGCGACCAGACCCTGCGTGTGGAGAGTGTGTGAGCGACCAGAAGATCTGTCCGACCTGCGGCACCGAGTATCCGCTGTCCGAGCGCTTCTGTCCGCGGGACGGGACGGCGCTGCGGCAGGCGAACGCGCAGGCCGACCTGCTGGGCTCCATCGTCGCCGAGCGGTACCACATCCTCAAGAAGCTCGGCGAAGGCGGCATGGGCACGGTGTACCTCGCCGAGCACGTGAAGATGGGCCGCAAGAGCGCGCTCAAGGTGATGAACCCGGGGATGAACACCGACCCCGATGCGATCGCGCGGTTCAATCGTGAGGCCAGCAACGCCTCGCGGCTCTCGCACCCGAACATCTGCGGCATCTACGACTTCGGCGAGACGCCCGACGGGCTGATCTACCTCGCCATGGAGTTCATCGAAGGGCAGGCGCTCACCGCGCTCATCGAGAAGGGCGGCGCGCTGCAGCCGGCGCGTGCGGCGAGCATCATCCATCAGACGGCCGATGCGCTGCAGATCGCGCACGACGCGGGCATCGTGCACCGCGACTTGAAGCCCGACAACATCATGATCGCCAAGACGCGTGACGGCAGCGACTTGGTGAAGGTGGTGGACTTCGGCATCGCCAAGGCGAGCTCGAGCGACGCGCAGAAGGTGACGAAGACGGGCCTGGTGGTGGGCACGCCGGAGTACATGAGCCCAGAGCAGTTGGCCGGCGACAAACTCGATGGCCGCAGCGACACGTATTCGTTGGCGCTGGTCGCATTCAACTGCCTCACCGGCAAACTGCCGTTCCCGGCGGAGACGGTGCAGGAGTCGATGATCATGCGACTCACCGACCGTCCGCGGTATCTGGCCGAGGTGCGGCCGGACATCGACTGGCCCGCGGAGCTGCAGGCGACGCTCGACACGGCGCTCGCGCGTGATGCGGCGGAGCGGTACATGAGTGCGGCGCAGTTCGGTCGCGAGTTTGCGGCGGCGATCGCCAACATGCCGGCGACGATGGCGGCGGAGGCGGGCACTCAGGTGGTCGGTGCGCAGCAGTTGCCGAAGACCAAGGTGACGCGGCCGAGCGGCCACAACACCGTGCCGATGTCGGCGGTGGATGCGCCGGCGCCGAAGCGTGCGGGTGCTGGAGCAGGGGCGACGCGTGCTCAGGCGGCGTCGGTTGCGACAGCCGAGAAGAAGGGATTGAGCCCCGCGGTGAAGTTCGGCGGGCCGGCGGTGGCGATCTTCGCATCGCTCACGGCGGTGTGGATCACCATGAATGGGCCGAAGAAGCCGGATCCTGGTTCGCAGACAGCACCCGCGGCCAACGAGACCACGACGGTCGCGAAATCGGATACTGGTGTGGGAGCCACTTCCACACCGACGAACGGTGGCACCACGACCGACCCCGGTACGAAGTCGGGGACGACGTCGAATCCTCCGGCGGGTCCGAACCGTCCTGTGGTGAGCAATCCGACGCCGGGGGGGACGAAGGCACCGCCGGTGAGTGGACCGCCGGCCGCTGACCCGGCGCCGACTACGATCGTCACTGATGCATGGCTGTCCCGCGCCAACTCGACACTCGCGAGCATCGCGGAGCGGTCGACGCGAACTCGTGCGGACAGCACGGAAGTGAATCGCATCCTGAGAGAGCTCGAGGCCTCCGACGGCAAACTCACGGGAGCGGTGCTGGCACGTCGATGGGAAGTTGCGCTGGTCGCGTACGGGATTCTTGAGGACGAGGCGCAGTCGTGTTCTGCGGCCGCGAAGGTTCTCGCCTTGAGTCAGCGATCCGAGGCGCTCACGATGGCTCGCGCGGTGGATAGCGCCTGTCGTCAGTGACCTGCATCACGTTGCCCCACAAAGAGATACTCGCCTTCCGACCCGCATCTTTGTAAAATGCGTGTAACCAGCGCCACCTCACCTCGTACTCGCGCCTTGTGACGGGTAACTCCTCGCCCAACGGTGACATCATCGTCCACGTCTTCGGTCGCACCGACGTGGGCCGCACGCGTGAGCACAACGAGGACACGTTCGCCGTCGCCGATCTGACGACGATGAACGCCTCGCTGCAGCCCGAGGTGCGCACGCACGTCTCGGGCGCGCGCGGGTCGTTCTTCATGGTCGCCGATGGCATGGGCGGCGCCGCCGCCGGCGAAGTCGCCTCGGCCATGGCCACCGAAGTAGTGCTCGACGAGATCGCACGGCGTTGGCGTTCGGCGCCGGACCACGATCCCGAGATGTTCGCACACGCGCTGCGCGTGGCCACCGAGGTCGCCAACACCAAGATCCACTCCTACGCCGCCACGCATCCCGAGAACCGCGGCATGGGCACCACGGCCACGCTCGCCGGGCTGCTCGCCGACACGCTCTACGTCTGCCAGGTGGGCGACTCGCGCGCCTACCTCGTGCGCAATGGCTCGGCCTCACAGATCACCAAGGACCAGTCGCTCATGCAGAAGCTCGTCGAGGCCGGCGAGCTCACCGCAGAAGAAGCCGAGGTCTCCGAGCGGCGCAACATCATCCTGCAAGCGCTCGGCCCCGAGCCGATCGTGAAGGTGGACCTCACGTCGCAGCAGGTCCTGCGCGGCGACACGCTGATCCTCTGCTCGGACGGACTCTCGGGCCAAGTGCGCGCGCACGAGATCGCAGAGGTCGTGGCCAATGAGCCGGACCTCGTGCAGGTCTGCAAGAAGCTGATCGACATGGCCAACGAAGCGGGCGGTCCGGACAACATCACCGTGGTCGCCGCACGATTCGATGGCCCAGGCCTCGCCGACAGCGGCGCCGAGGCGCCCGCGCACCGCACGTATCGCGGCTCGCAGCAGCAGCGCGCGACGTTGCCGGTGGATCGTGGCAGCGTGCCGGGGCTCGCCGCCATGGATCCCGCGGACATGCCGACGCTCGAGACGGAACTCTCGCGCGACAAGGTGCGTGAGGCGCGCACACCGCGCGCCAACACGGTGGTCGACCCCAAGGCCGCAACGGTGGAGACGACGCCGCGCAAGCCGACGCCGGCCGTGTCGTCGGTGGCGGTTGGTACCAACAAGCCCGCGCCGTCAGCAGGCGGCCCTATCGACACCGTGGAGATTGCGCCCAAGGTCGCGCGCCCGGTGCTGCCGCCGCCTCCGCCGCCAGGCGGTTGGGTCGACAAGGGCTACCTGCGCGTGGTGTTCGGGTTCATCGCACTGATCGTCCTCGCGGTGTATCTGGTCTCTTGGTTCCGCGGTAGCAGCTGATGGCCATCGAGTTCCGCATCACCCGCGGCGCGCGCGCCGGCGCGCGTGAGCGGTTCGAGAAGTCGGTCATCACCATCGGGCGTCACCCGATGAACGACCTGCGATTCGACGCCGCCAAGGACCTCGACGTGTCGTCGCGGCATGCGGAACTGCGCGTGCTCGACACGCGCTACGTCCTCCGCGACATCGGCAGCACCAACGGCACCTTCGTGAACGGCGAGCCGCTCGTCGGCGAGCGCGAACTGCGTCAGGGCGACATCCTGTCGTTCGGCGCCGACGGCCCGCAGGCGATCTTCCATCTCACGGACATCCCGGCGCGCGACACCCCCTCCGCGCCCGACGAACGTCGCCCGAGTGCGATGTCCACCGGTGTGCCGTACTCGCCCGGCAACCCGGGTGCCCCGTGGATGCCGAACACGCCCGCGGCGGGTGCGCCCTCGCCGCCGCCGCCGCCGATGGAGACGCTGCGCGCGGGCAACGTTCGCGCGGCGGACGTGCTCGCGCGGATGCCGGAACCGCCATCGGCCAAACCGCCCGCACCCCTGACCACACCCTCACCGACGCAGCCGCCGGCCCCGCCGCGCGTACCGCCGCCGGTGTCCGTGCCCTCCGGCTCCGCCCCGCCACCGCGCCACACCAGCGCGGCCACGGCGACGGGGCCGGCCGGCGGTGCACCGTCGCGTCCGCGCAAGAACACCGAAGTGCGCATCGCCGAGGCCGTGCAGAAGAAGACCGGTACGCTCCGGATGATCGTCGTCGGGCTCTCGCTCGCCGTAGTGGCGATCGGTGCCGTCGCGACCTGGTTCACCATGCAGGCCACCAAGTCGGCGCGCGAGCAGGTGGAGCAACTCGTCGCGGCGAACGACTCGATCGTGCGCGTGTTCGGCGAGCGGCTCGCGCAGACCGGCGTGGCCGACGCGGCACTCAAGGCGGCGCAGGCGGACATCCAGCGCCTCACCAAGGCGCTGCGCGCGCAGCAGGCCGCCGGCGGCGACGTGAGCGCCCTCTCGGCCGAGATCCGCGAGACACAGGCGCGCACGGCGGGACTCTCCAAGCTCGACTTCAGTGCGATCTCCGCCGCCAACAAGGCCGCGATCGTGTTCGTCGCCGTGCGCATCAATGGCGTCCCGACGAGCGGCACTGGCTTCAATATCCTGCCGAGCGGACTGATCGTCACCAATCGCCACGTGGTGCAGGCCGCCAATGGTGATCGTGCGGATCGCATCGCGATCGCGTTCAATGAGCGGCGCGGATGGACGGAGGCGACGATCGAGTACGTGAGCGACCGCGACGAGATCGCGCTGCTGCGACTCGCGACCCCCGGCAACTATCCGGTCGTCTCCGGCATCGCACGTGAGCCGAATGCGGTGAAGATCGGCGATCCGGTGGCGCTGCTCGGGTATCCGCTGGGCAACAGCACCGCGGGCAATGAAGGCGACATCGACACCCTGCGCCCGGTGGCGTCGCTGTTCATGGGGACGGTGAGCAAGGTGCTCGATGACATCCTGCAGCTCGACACCTACGCGGCGCAGGGCTCCAGCGGCTCACCGGTGTTCGACTCACGCGGTCTGGTGGTGGGCGTGTTGTACGGCGCACCCAAAGAGAGCGGCGGACGCATCATTTATACGGTGCCGTCGGCGCGTCTGGTGCCGCAGTTGCCGCGGGATGCGGCGGGCGTGGTGCGCTAGGGGCTGCGTTACCGCGGCGGCGGCGCTGGCTGGCGTATCCGGCCGCGCTCGATGTCGAACAACAAGCGCAGCACCTCCGGCACGAGCCGGTCGAGCCCATCGGTCGGCGTCTTGGCCGAGGTGCCACTGATGACCACGCGCGCGTTGTTGGTCCGCACGGCCAGGTCGCGGACGGTGATGATGCGTTCGACGCTGTCGGCAGACGGATGCAGCGCGATGGAGACGATGATATCCGCCTTGAGCCGCTCCTGCACGGCGTTCACGGTGCGGGTCTCCCGCAGCGCCATCGCGACCGAGTCCGCGGGCACCGTGACGTAGCGCGGGTGTTTGTCGAGTCCGAGGCGCAGCGAGTCCGCGAGCGCGCGCCCGACAAGATCGAGGTCGGGGCGGTCGCGCGACGGCCGCGGCATGGCGACGACCACACGGCGGGGTTCACCGCGTGCGCCGATGGTCTGCACCGGCGGCACGGGTGGCGCCGCCGTGGCATTCGCAGAGGCCTCGGTCGCGCGCGCGAGTTCGCGTGTGGCCGATCCGAGTCGCACGGCGTTCGGACCGAGGCGTGAGCTGAGCAGCACGAGCGAGTCCAGCACCTGACGCTGGATGATCGTGCGGATGGAATCCGCCATGACGATCAGCCGGGCGGAGTCGGCGGCGATGAGCGCACGCGCGAACTCGACTTCGCGAGCGTCCGTCGGCGCGGCTTTCATCGCGGCCGGGCTATTCGGCGCCGTCGCTGTCACCGCACCCGGCGCGGCAACGGCCGGCGTCTTGGCGACCGTGGGCACCCGCTGCGCCATGCGATCGGCGACAGCCTTTGCGATCGCCATCGAGTCCTCGCGGGTGAGCAGGGCGCTCGACAGCGGGGCCAACTGTGCCGTATCGGCGGCGGCGATGGAGTCGCGCACGAACGTCGACGCCTGTTCGGTGCCGGTGCGTTCGCCCGCCGCCCACGCCAGCGCGACCACCGCCGCACCCGCCGCGACCACACCACCCACGCGCAACCACGACGGCTTGGACACCGCGCGCAGCGGCGCGAGCGTCTGCCCCGAGCTCATCGCGATGTCGTCGAGGATGGTCACCACCTCGGCCGCGACCTGCGGGCGGTCCTCGGGCTGCTTGGCGAGCAAGCGACTCGTGAGCCGCGTGAGCGCCTCGGGCACGTCAGCACGCGAGTTGGTGATCGGCTCCGGCTCGCGCGTGAGTTGCGCGGCCATGGTCTTCTGCGGTGAGTCTTCCTTGAACGGCACGTGCCCGGTGAGCATCTCGTACGAGAGCAGACCAAGCGCGTAAAGGTCCATGCGATGATCGGCGGCCGGGTCCGCAGCGATCTGCTCGGGCGCCATGTACGCCGGTGTGCCGATGGCCATGCCCGCACTCGTGAACCCCGAGGTGGGCATCGCGGCCGAGATGGCCTTGGCGACGCCGAAGTCGGTGACGAGCGCGTGCGAGCCCATGAGGAGCACATTGCCGGGCTTGATGTCACGGTGGATCACGCCGAGTCCGTGCGCGTAGTCGAGCGCCTCGGCGACATCGCGGAGGATGCGGACGACGTCCTTCACGGTGAAGCGTTCGCCCTTGGCGAGTGCCTCTCGTAGCGAATGCCCGTTGATGAAGGGCATCGTGTACCAGATGAGCGAGTCGCGCTCGCCTGCCGAGAGCAACGGTACCACGTGCGGGTGCTGCAGTTGTGCGGCGACCTGGATCTCGCGGCGGAAGCGCTCGTGGTTCACACCGGCAGCGAGTTCCGGGGGCAGCACCTTCACGACCACCTTCCGCCCCAGCGCGACGTCGTTCGCGACGAACACGCGCGACATCCCGCCCCCGGACAGCTCACGCTCGAGCGTGTAGGCCGGGGTGAGGGCGTTCTGGAGGAGGGAGGTGAAGTCGGTGGACATCTGGCTTGAGTGAGACGCTTCTAATCCTATGCAGGGTTGCTGGTTCCGGTAACTACGGGGAACTGCTTTTCACCACAGAGGGCACAGAGGACACAGAGGACCGCGGAGCGCTGCAACAGCGAAGAACACTTCTTGGGAACGTCAGTACCATCTCCTACGCGCCGTTGCTGCGGAACGATTCGCCGCAGAAAGCCCCTCTGCAGTTCTCTGTGCCCTCTGTGTCCTCTGTGGTGCCCTGCAGGCGAACTATCCCTACACCAATCTCCTGGCAGCCGCCTCCTGCATCCCTCGCTCCCCCGCCCAGCAACACACCACATGCTGCGCCTCGGGGATCTCCCCCACGAGCTTCGGCGCACCGAACACCAACACCACGACCGTCCGCTGCATCTGCCGCGCCTCGGCCAACGTCTGCGCCACGCGGCGCTTGGTCTCGGCGGAATAGCCGGCTCGGCCTTTCCCTTCCCCGGGACCACCGAACAACGTGAGCACCGCCGCGCCTTGCCCCTCGGGCGTGGGGCGATCGACCAGACGTGCATCGAAGCCCAACACCTTCAACGTCTCGACGAAATGCCCGCGCCCCGGCACCGGCCAGCCCGGCTTGGCGTCGTCATCTATCTGTATGACGTCCACCACCGGCCCGACGTTTGGGATGGCACCCTTCACCGGGTGCACCAACGTGTCGGCGATCTGGCGCGCCCAGAGCACATCCTCGAGCGTGGGCTCGCGCAGCACGGCCGGCAGCGCCCAGTCGGCCCAGAACTCCCGACGGTTGCGACTGCTCTCCAAGGCATCGGGGAGCAACAGGCCGCCCTCCAGGCCGCGTTCGATGGTCTCCAGCGCGCCGTGCAAGTCACTGGGCGCGAGCAGGAGGTCAGCGCCCGCGGCGAGTGCCTGGATGGCCGCGATGCCTTCGTCCTCGTTCTGCCGCAGCCCCGGCGCGCCGAGCGTGTCGGTGACGATGAGACCTTCGAAGTGCAACTCGTCGCGCAGCAACTCGGTGATGATGGGCCGCGAACGCGGCGCCGCGACGCCGGACTTGTCGAGCCCGGGGTACGCGACGCTCGAGAGCATCACACTCGCCACGCCGGTGTCGACTGCACCACGGAACGGGATGAGATCGTCGTTCCAGAGTGTGGTCGCCACGGCGTCGACGGACGACGCCGCAAGCGAGGGATCGACCGTGGCGCGGCCGAAGCCGGGGAAGTGTTTCGCACACGCCAGCACACCTTCGGCCTGGCACGCGTCGATCCACTCCACCACCCACTCGGCGGCCTTCTGCGCATCACTGCCGAACGTGCGCGCGCCGAGCACGGGATTGACTGCCGCGCGATCGAGATCAGCGACCGGGGCGAGTGCCCAGTTCACCCCGTGCTGTCGCAGTTCACGTGCGGTGATGCGCGCGGCCCGACGCACGGCGTCGGCATCACGCAGCGCGGCAAGCGCGAGCAACGGCGGGATCGCGGTGCTGCCGGCGAACGGTGCGCCCGACTCGGCATCGGTCGCGATGAGCAGCGGGTGTCGACTCCGTCGGTGCAGCTCCTGTGTGAGCGCGCGCACGTCCTCGGTCGGGCCGTTCGGAAGCACGAAGCCGCCGACACCCATCTCCAACGCTTCGGTGATGAGTTCGTCGAGATACGCGTAGCCGTGCCCCGGGTCCCAGCGGAGCGACGGCACGAGATGCGCGGCGAGTGGATGGATCATCGGGCGATCGGCGATGGCGTCACGAGCGCAGCGCGTGTCACGCGGGGTGGTACGCGCCGAGGATGCGCGGCCCCTTCGCACCGGTCGCGCTGGGGACGTTGCCCGCGCGCCGCTGCAGATGCAGCCAGCCCAAGAAGGCGAACGCCACGGCTTCCTTCGCATCACCGTCGAAGAACACACGATCGAACAACTGCACGTGGCGCGGTGCGAGTGTCATCGCGATTGCCTCACGCAGTACGGGATGCCGCGCACCACCGCCGGAGAGCAGTACATCACCCACCGGCTGCGGGATGAAGCGCTCAAACGCGAGTGCGATGCTACGCGCCGTGAACCAGCACGCCGTCGCGACGATGTCACCGTCACTGCACTGCGCGCGCGCCGTGCGACAGCGCGTGATGAACTCGGCGATGAACTGCGCGGTGTAGCGCTCGCGGCCGGTACTCTTGGGAGGTTCGGCGGCGTACCACGGATCGGCGAGGAGCTCGTCGATCACCGATTCGATGGCGGTGCCCTGCAGTGCGAGACGGCCGTCGACGTCGTACGGCAGTTCGGGACGCAGCACACGCGTGACACCGTCGATGATGCACACACCGGGTCCGGTGTCGAACGCACGCACCGCAGCGAGTTCCACGCCGGTGGCCGTGCGCGGCGGCACGAGCGTGAGATTGCCGATGCCGCCGAGGTTCTGCAACACGCGCCAGTGCATGTCATCGGCGAAGAGCAACGCGTCGGCGATGGGCACGAGTGGCGCGCCTTGCCCGCCCGCGGCGACATCGCGCACGCGGAAGTCGGCGATCACCGGAATGCCGGTGCGTTCGGCGATCACGGCGGGCTGACCGAATTGCCAGGTGCCGAGCGGCGCCTCGTGCCACACCGTGTGCCCGTGCGAGGCGATGGCCGCGACGTCCGCGCGCGCCACACCGCACTCGGCGAGGGCCGCGACCGCAGCATCGGCGAGCCAGCCGCCGAGCGCGAAGTCGAGCCGCGTGTATTCACTCGGCGTCGCACCTTGCAGTGCGGCGGCGAGCCGCGCGCGCGTGGCTGCGTCGTACGGACGATCGACGTGCGCGAGCAGTTCGGTGCTGATGCGGCCGTGCTCGTCCTCGGTGAATCGCGCGACGGCCGCGGTGATGCCATCGAGTGACGTGCCCGACATCAGGCCGACGAGAACGGTCACGCCTGCTCCACCGGCGGCGGTGCGTCGGCGACCACACGACGGATCACACCGCCGGCCGCATCGAGCTTCGCCCGTGCCGCGTCGCGATCGAGTCCGAGCTTGTGCATGGTGATGGCGACCTTCACATGACCACCCGCCGACGCGAGCAGCGTACGTGCCGCCGGGCGATCGAGCGCGCAGGTGGTCATCACCAATCGCTCCGCACGATCGCGCAGCTTCTCGTTGGTGGCCTGCATGTCGACCATGAGATTGCCGTACGTCTTGCCGAGTCGCACCATCGCGCCGGTGGTGATGGTGTTGAGCACGAGCTTGGTGGCGGTGCCGGCCTTGAGACGCGTGGAGCCGGTGACGACTTCGGGCCCGGTGATCGGCAGGATAGCGACATCGACATCGGCGACGCGCTCCGGCGCGGGCGGTGAGCAGGCGAGGATGCCCGTGCGCGCGCCCATGCGACGCGCGTGGGCGAGCGCCGCCCACACGTACGGCGTGGTGCCGCTGGCCGCGATGCCGAGCACGAAGTCACCCGCGCGCACGCCGGCGGCCTTGAGGTCGGCCTCGGCGCCGTCGGGGCGGTCCTCGGCGTTCTCCTGCGAGCGCACGAGCGCGGCCGGTCCGCCGGCGATGATGCCCTGCACCATCTCTGGGTCGCTGCCGAAGGTGGGCGGGCACTCGGAGGCGTCGAGCACGCCGAGTCGGCCGGAGGTACCGGCACCGACGTAGAACAGGCGATTGCCGGAGCGGAACGCGGCCTCGGCGAGTTCGATCGCGCGGGCGATCGGCTCCCGCTGTGTGGCGACCGCATCGGCGACGCTGCGGTCCTCGGCGTTGATGAGGTCGACGATCGCGAGCTGTGAGGCGAGGTCGATGTCGGCGCTGCGCGGGTTGCGGCGCTCGGTGACCCGGGGATCGAGCACGTGGGGGCGGGGTCTGAGAGAAAGGGCTGGAGCACAGCCTGCACGGTCGCGCGCGGTGTCGCCTGCGACCGACTCACCCTAAGTTATCGAGGATGATGAACGCTCGCACCCTCTGGCCGCGCGTCGTCGCGGCCCTCCTGTTGGCCGCCGCACCCGCGAGCGCCCAGATCCTTCGTGTGCCCTCGGCGCTCGACGTGCGTCGGCCGGTCGCGATCTCGGGATCGGTGGGCTACGTCCAGACCGCCGACCGCGCCGATGGCGTGAGCGGCACCATCTGGCGACTCGGCGACGCGCTGCAGTACCGCGGGGGTCTCGAGCTCGGCATGCGCTCGGGCTCGTTCGGCTTCGCCTACTCGCGTGCCGAACACGACGTGCGCCGCGAAGGTCTCACCGCACCAGCCAACAGTGACGGCACGATCCGACTCACGCAGTATCTCGCGACGTTCCGTTCGCCCGAAATCCCCGGCGCACATCAGATCGTCGAACTGAGCAGCGGCCTGGCGCAGTGGGGCAACTACGACGGGAGCGATGTATTGAGCGCCGCAGAAGCGAAGACGCAGAACGCGTGGGCGGTGCAGATCGGGTATGGCTTCGGATTCACCGTCGGCGACCGGGCGGCGATCACGATCGTGCAGGATTTCGCGATGTTGATCGGCTCGAAGGATGGATTGGAGTCCGGGCAGCCGAGGTCGGTGAGGCAGTCGGTGACGAGGTTGGGGATGAGGTGGAGGTTTCGGGGAGGGAGGTAGGGTGGCGTATTCGGGTTGGCTGGCTCACTGCGCTGTGAGTGGTGGGTTGTGAGTGGTGAGTAACGGCGATGCGCGGGGTTCGGGCGGGTGTCTGCGCGCAACCGGTCTTCGCCGTTTGAAAAGAGCTCCTGTCGTTGCAGTCCCCCTGCAGTCCCTGTGTCCCCTGTGTCCCCTGTGTCCCCTGTGTCCCTGTGTTGAAGTACTGGCCGTTGCAGTTCCTCCGCAGTGCTCTGTGCCCTCTGTGGTGAATGCCGTTGCAGTTCCCCACCCAACAAGACCAATGCTGAAACGCCCAACCGCCCTCGTCCTCCTCGCCTCGCTCTCACTGAGCGCCTGCCGCCCCTCGGCGACCCCGAGCCCGGCTCCGGCGCCGGCACCATCGCAGGCCCCGCAACCCCAGACCGACGCCCGCTACTCGGGCACGTTCTCGGGCGGCTTCCGGTTCCCTGAAGCCCGCGAAGCCGCGTTTGGCGAACAGGCGATGGTCGCATCCAACTCCGACCTCGCCTCGCAGGCCGGCCTCGAGATCCTCCGCGCCGGCGGCAACGCGATGGACGCGGCGGTGGCGGTGGGCTTCGCACTCGCGGTGACGTATCCCTTCGCCGGCAACATCGGTGGCGGCGGATTCATGGTGATTCGTATGGCCGACGGTCGCACGGCCGCGATCGACTACCGCGAGATCGCGCCGCTCGCCGCCACGCGCGACATGTTCGTCGACGCCACGGGCAAACTCACCGACAAGAGTGTCGTCGGGCATCTCGCCTCCGGCGTGCCGGGCGCGGTCGCCGGCATGGACGCCGCACTGCAGCGCTTCGGCACGATGTCACTCGCGCAGGTGATGGCGCCCGCCATCCGACTCGCGCGCGAGGGCTTCGCGGTGGACTCGGCGTTGTTCCGCTCGCTCAGCGGTGCCAAACAGCGACTCTGTCGTTTTGAAGGTTGTGCGACGTTCTTCCCCAGCGGCGAAGCGGTCGCGCCGGGTGCGACGCTCGTGCAGCGCGATCTCGCGCGGTCGTTGCAGCTCATCGCGGACCGCGGGCCGGATGCGTTCTACGAAGGCCCCGTTGGTGATTCGTTGGTGGCCGAGATGCGGCGTGGCGGCGGCATCATCACGCGTGAGGATCTCGCGGCGTACGTGCCCAAGTGGCGCGAGCCGGTGGTGTCGACGTATCGCGGCTACACGCTGATCACCATGCCGCCGGCCTCGTCGGGTGGCATCACGATGACCGAGAGCTTCAACATCCTCGAGGAGTTCGCGCCGCTGCCCGCGTTCGGTTCGGCGGAGTACACGCACTTGCTGGCTGAAGCGTTCCGTCGCGCGTTCATCGACCGCAACGCGAAGTTGGCCGATGCGGATTTCGTACCAGTGCCGCGCGACGAGTTGGTGTCGAAGGCCTACGCGAAGACGCTCGCGGCACAGATCAGTCGCACGCAGGCCTCCAAGACGCCGGCGTTCACGGCGGGGCGCCCGGAGCCCGAACACACGACGCACTACTCGGTGGTGGACGGCAAGGGCAACGCGGTCGCGACCACCACGACGATCAACGGTGGTTACGGATCGGCGGTGTGGGTGCGCGGTGGCGGGTTCTTCATGAACAACGAGATGGATGACTTCGCGGCGCAGCCGGGCACGCCGAACATGTTCGGGTTGGTGCAGGGCGAGGCGAACGCGGTGCAGCCGGGGAAGCGCATGCTGAGTGCGATGTCCCCGACGATCGTGCTCGACAAGGACGGATCGGTGCTGCTCGTGGTGGGCGCCGCCGGCGGCCCCACGATCATCACGGCCGTCGCGCAGGTGATCCTCCATGTGATCGAACACGGGATGACGCTTGCCGACGCCATGCGCGCGCCGCGGATGCATCATCAGTCACTGCCCGATCAGATTCGGGTGGAGAGTGTGGGGTTCAATGAGCAGATGATCACCGCGTTGCGCGCGATGGGGCACGAGGTGGTGACGCAGCAGGGGATCGCGAATGTGAATGCGATCATGCGGGTGCCGGGTGGATGGCACGGTGTCAAAGAACCGCGTGGGTCGGGGTTGGCGATCGGGTACTGAGTGTTCCTGCTACTGCTTCAACACAGAGGGCACAGAGGGCACAGAGAACTGACGAGGTACGGCAACGGCTTCAACACCGGGCCGCAGGGGACACAGGGGTCTCAGGGGGATCTGTGTGGATGGGGACGGGTCGCTCAATCGACGGCATTTCTTTTGGGGGGGGCTCGACGGAGAGATCTTCTCGGTCGGGCCCCCTTCACTTGCTTCTTGGGATCTCGCGCGCGCAGGCGGTTCCTCTCGCACGCACGTCGTTCCCTGTGCATCCCCTGTGTCCCCTGAGCCCCTGTGGTACAGCAGTAGCGCTTCCTCAGTAGTTCTCTGTGCCCTCTGTGCCCTCTGTGGTGAAAAAAACGGCGGGGCACCACAACAGTGGTGCCCCGCCCATTCCGAACTAGCCGAAAGGAATCAGCCAGCCTTCACCGTCAGCGCCTCCGTCAGCGCGATGGTGATCACGCCGGTCGGCGCGAGGCAGCCTTCGTAGTCGGTCGTGCCGGCAGCCACTGCGCCACCCGCCGCCGCACCCACTGCGGCACCGACCACCGTGCTCTTCGTGTCCTTGCCGAGGAGGCGACCGGCGATCGCACCGACCGCAGCACCCGTCGCGACCTTCCCGACTTGCTGGCCGGTGCTCTGCGAGCGCACGGCCTCGATCGTCGCGACCTTCGTCACATCACCCTTCACGTCGAGCGTCTTGTCGCCCATGGTCACCGAGACCACGGCGAACGAGAGCTTCCAGCTGTCCTTGGAGTTCTTGGAGATCGCCGACTCGACGACCGAGAGCGTCACCGTTGCACCGGCCGGGATCACCGCGCCGTTGGAGCCCGTGACGTCCGCCGCGAGCGTGGTGGTGAAGCGGTCACCGGCCTTGTGCGTGTTGGTGCAGATCTTCGCGCCCGGCGTGACGTTGAACGACGTGCCGGCCGCGATGACTCCGGCCTTGGACGCGGCCGGTGCGGCCTTCGCGGGAGCCTTGGTCACCGGCTTGGGCGCCGGAGCCTTGGTCGCGGGGGCCGGCGTCGGTGCCGGGGTCTCGGGTGCCGGCGTCTGCACCGGCGCCATGTCGTTCATCGGCTGGGTGGTGTCGGTCGGCGTGAGCGCGATATCGCGCGCGGCCTCGTCGGTCTTCGCTTCGCCGCCGCAGGCGGCCGTGATGATCGCAAGGGCTACGAGCGGTAGCGCAGCGCGGCGGATAGTATTCGACATCGGTGGAGCTCCACGGGAGTGAGGGAGTAGGTGATACCCGTGAAAGGTGCCAGAGAGCCACCCGCCCCGCAACGATTCCCCTGATTGTGACCTCGCTCACACGCCTGCTCCCCTGGGCCCGCCGCTACACCTGGCGCTTCGTCGCCGGCCTCGCGTGTGTCGTCATCTCGTCCGCCATCTCCAGCGTCCTCCCCACCCTGCTCCGCCGAGCGATCGACGAGATGGGGGCCGGGGCCGGCCTGCGCGAGATCCTGTGGATCGCCGCCCTGATGATCGGCATCACGCTCGTCATGGCCTGGTTCCGCTACCAGATGCGCGAGCTGCTCAACGGCGTGTCGCGGCTCATCGAACACGATCTGCGCGTCGACCTCTTCGCCAAGCTGACCACGCTCGACCCCGCCTGGTTCGGCCGCACCCGCACCGGGGAGATCATGGCGCGGCTCACCAACGACCTGAGCGCCGTCCGCATGGCCGCCGGACCGGCGGTGATGTACCTCGCCAACACCATCTTCGGCGGGTTGTTCGCACTGAGCTTCATGATCGCGATTTCGCCGCGGCTCACCGCGCTCGCGCTCATCCCCATGCTGCCGCTCCCGCTCGTCATGTGGCGGCTCGGCAAGGCCATCCACGATCGCTTCGAGCGGGTGCAGGCGCAGTTCGGCGATCTCACGACGATGGTGCAGGAGAACCTCGCTGGGGTGCGCGTGGTGCGCGCCTACCGACAGGAACACGCCGAGGGCGAACGGTTCGGCGCGATGAGTGCGGAGTCGATGGAGCGGAACATCAAGCTCGTGCGACTGAACGGGCTCATGAATCCATCGTTCACCCTGCTCGCCGGACTCGGTGCCGCGGCGGTGCTCGGCATCGGTGGTACGATGGTGATCCGCGGAGCGCTGAGTGTGGGCGCGTTCGTGGCGTTCGGGCTCTACTTGGCGAACCTCACGTGGCCGTTGATCGCACTGGGTTGGGTGACGAGCCTGTTCCAGCGCGGCGCGGCGTCGATGACGCGACTGCTCGACATCCTCGACGCCGAGCCCTCGCTGCGCGACTCTGCAGCGCAGACACTGCCGGCGACCACCGGAGGGCGCACGATCACGTTCGAGCATGTGCAGTTCGCGTACCCCGGTCGCGACGGCGCCGCGGGCCGCGATGTCCTGCACGATGTGTCCGTGACCATCGGTGCTGGACAGACCTTGGGTGTGGTGGGCGCAACGGGTTCGGGCAAGACCACACTGCTCGAACTCCTCCCGCGGCTCGCCGACGTCACCGGCGGGCGCGTGCTGATCGATGGCATCGACGTGCGCGACCTGCGCCTCGACGACCTCCGTCGCGAGATCGGGTTCGTGCCGCAGGAGAGCCTCTTGTTCAGCGAAACCATCCTCGCGAACCTGGCGTACGGCGCCACGAGTGACGACGACGCGCAGTGGGCCGCAGGCATCGCGCAACTGCGGGACACGGTCCTCGAGTTCCCGCAGCAGTGGGCAACGATGTTGGGCGAACGCGGTGTCAATCTCTCCGGCGGGCAGAAGCAGCGGGCGGCGATGGCGCGTGCGTTGGCCCGGCGTCCGTCCGTGGTGGTGCTCGACGACGCCCTCTCGGCGGTGGACACGCACACCGAGGCGGCGATCCTGCGGGGGTTGAAGGAGGCGCTGGCCGGGCGCACGGCGATCATCGCCTCGCACCGGATCACGGCGATCCGTGACGCCGATTGGATCGTGGTGTTGGATGATGGACGTGTGGTGGAACAGGGGCGGCATGAGGCGTTGCTGGCGGCCCGCGGGAAGTACTGGAAGTTGTTGCGGCGTCAGCAGATGGAAGAAGAAATCGACGAGCCGGTCGCGTCGGGGGCGGTGTGACCTTGTAGGGATTCGCCCGTCATTCTGTCAGTACGACCAACACTTATCGGAGGTTGTCATGAAGTCGATGTTCCGTGGTGCGTTTGCGGTGCTCGCGCTCACCGCTCTGGCCGCCGGTTCCGCCGAGGCCCAGGAGCGCCGCTCGAAGGAGATCCGCCTCGACATGATCTCGTTCCAGACGTCCGATGGAAACAGTGCCGGTGGCGTGTCCTTCCCGGCCGCGAACGTCGCATTGGGTATCTACCTGAACCAGAATGTCGCGATCGAGCCGATGGTCGGCATCGACTTCATCTCGGGCGACAACTTCAGCGGTCAGGTCCTGAGCTTCGGCGCGTTCGTCCCCTACTATTTCAAGGGTGACGGGGGCCGCAGCGGTCTGTTCCTCTCGCCGGGCCTCATGTACTCCAAGGGCACGGGCGACATCGAGACCGACGGCGAGATGGACTACGGCGTCGACTTCGGGTTCCGCAAGGTGTGGCGCGACAACCTCTCGTGGCGTGGTGCGCTGACGCTGCGCGACGGTGACTCGTACGCCGACATGGCGATCGGCGCATCGTTCGGCCTCGGCCTGTTCTGGAAGTAAGCGCAGTCTGCGGTACCCTGGGCCACCCGCGCGTCCGCGCGTGGTGGCCCGAACTCAATCCTCAAGGAGACAACTGAATGTTCGCACGTGTGTTTCGCGGCCTCGCGGCTGCTACGGTCCTCGTTGTCGCGGTCTCGTCGTCGGCTGATGCGCAGATGGAGAAGCCGTCGCGCTTCGGCGTCAGCGGCGGCGTCTCGCTGCCGATGGGTGACTTCGGTGACATCGCAGGACTCGGCTTCCACATCGGTGGCCACTTCCAGGCGCCGATCAACGACAAGCTCCACTTCCGCGCGAACCTCGACCTCGGCCGGTACGGCGGTGACGATGACTTCGGCGTGGACAACGTGATGATCATGGGCGCCGTGGCGAACCTCGTGCTCCCGATCAACACGCAGAGCGCGCTCAAGCCGTACGTGTTCGGCGGCCTCGGCTTCTACAACTGGGAGATCGAAGGCACCGGCGGCGGCTCGCTCGATGACTCCGACCTCGCCTTCAACTTCGGCGCGGGCTACGACTTCAAGTGGGGCGGGAAGTCGATGTTCACCGAAGTGCGCTTCCTCTCGCTCCTCACCGAGGATGACGCGACGAACATGATCCCGATCACCATCGGCATCCGCTTCTAAGCGACTTCGCTGCAACAGACAGGGCGCGGATCCTCGGATCCGCGCCCTGTCTGCGTTCACCCATCTTGCCGGATTCGTTCACACGTCGACTGCCTGCACCGTTCGCGCACGCTGAAACCTGAGGATGCTATTGCGAGTATTTCGCATGCACCTCATGATGACGTGCGATTCAGGCGCGATCGCGCCGCAACACAACCAGGAGCTTCACCAACATGCGAAAGACCCTCGTGCTCTCCGCCCTTCTCCTCGCGACCTCGGCCATCGCCGTCGAAGCGCAGTCCACCAAGTTGCCGCAGACGCGCCAGGGCTTCGGTATCAGCGTCGGACTCGGCGCCGGACTCGGCAACATCGACTGCGACGGCTGCGATTTCGATTCCGAGACCGCACTCTCCGGCTACCTCCGCCTCGGCGGATATATGAAGCCCAATCTCTTCATCGGCGGTGAGACCACCGGCTGGATGAAGGATGTCGACGGCGCCGACACGCAGATCGGATTCCTCAACGCGGTCGCACAGTGGTATCCGCAGGTCGAGCAGGGTTTCTATCTCAAGGGCGGACTCGGCTTCGCGCGCGCGACGGCCAAGGACGGGTCGGATGAGCTCAGCCTGAGCGGACCGGCGTTCACGCTCGGCGCGGGCTACGACTGGCGCCTCCGGTCGAACCTCTCGCTCACGCCATACCTGAACTACGTCCGCTCGACGGAGAACGACATCAAGTTCAATGACGTGAACGTTGCGAAGGGCACGGTGAACGTGCTGCAGTTCGGCATCGGTCTCACCTGGCACTAAGCAGCAGGGTTCTGCTCGAAGCACGAAGGGGTCCCGCGCTCAGCGCGGGACCCCTTCTCGTCTGTCATCCTCCATCCGCCGTGACCACCATCCCCCATCCACCCTCTCAAATCCGATCCAATATGAACTCGGGCGTGAAGTCCTGCAGCCAACTCGCCAGCATCGTGAATCGGTCACTCACCATCAGCACACCCACGAGAATGAGCATGGTGCCCGCGATGCGATTCACCCACACCATCTGATGCCGCAGCTTGGCGAACGCCGCCAGGAACTTCTCCACCATCACCGCGGCGAGCAGGAACGGCACCGCGAGCCCCGCCGAGTACGCCGCGAGCAACACGAGTCCACGTGTGAGATCGGCCTCGTTGG
>JADYYN010000064.1 GCA_020853635.1 Gemmatimonadaceae bacterium | reverse complement strand
GCCGATCTCCAGAACCTCGTGCTCGAGGTGGAACGATGGCGACGCGGCTGATCGCGTGTGTCGTCCTGGCCTTCTCGCTGCTCCCGATCGCCGCCTGGCTCCCGGGGGGTGAGGTCGACCCCGAGTATGCCGCACGCTTGCTCGACTGGGCGTACGGCCTGGCGCTCTGCGCGGGTGTCGGCGGACTCGTCGCATATGTCGCACGTCTCCGTGCGCGGGGCACGATCGTCGCGGCAGGAGCCGGGGCAACGCCGACGTCGGAGCCGACGTCGCGTTCCGTCGGTTCGGCGGGAACGATGTTCCCGCTCCTCCTCGCTCTCGGCGCATTCGCGCTCTACGCGATCATCGCGCAACTGGTCTTCTCGGCGCGTCCCCTGCTGATCGATGAGATCGTGCAGGTGCTGCAAGGGCGCTGGTACGCGGAGGGCAGGCTCTGGGTCCCGACGCCTGCGCTGAGGGAGTTCTACTCGATGCTGCATCTCGTCGACCTTGGTGACCGGACCTACAGCCAGTTCCCCGCCGGCGGGCCCGCCATGCTGGCGCTCGGTTCGCTGGTCGGCGCGGAGTGGCTCGTCGGGCCGATCGCGGGAGCGGCAAGCGTGCTGCTGTTCGCGCGGCTGCTCGCGGTGCTCGAACCGGATGCCTCACCGCGATGGCACCGCGTCGCGCTCCTCGTCTTCGCGGTCGCACCCTTCGGGGCGTTCATGTTCGGCTCGCACATGAACCACGCGACAGCACTGCTCTGGCTGCTGGTGGCGACCGTGGCGCTTGCGGGCGCCACGGCGCGCGAGGGCGCGTCACCATGGTGGGGACTGCTCTGCGGTCTCGGCCTTGGCGTCGCCGCCACCATCCGGCCGGTGGACGCCGCGGCGTTCGCGCTGCCTGCGGCCGGCTGGCTCCTCTGGCGTGCGCGCCGGGGCGGACGACCGCTCGCAGTGCTGCTGCTCTCAGGTGTCGGCGTGGCAGTGCCGATGGGGCTGTTGTTCTGGGTGAATGCGCAGACGACGGGCCGACCGTTGCTCTTCGGCTACGACCTGCTCTGGGGAGCGGGGCACGGCATCGGCTTCCACAGGTCGCCCTGGGGGCCGATCCACACACCGCTCCGCGGACTCGAGTTGTTGAGCCTCTACTTCACACGGCTCTCGGTCTATCTGTTCGAGACGCCGTTCCCCGCGTTGCTGCCCGCGGCAGCGGCGCTCTGGTGGCGGCAGGCACTCGCGCCGCTCGATCGGTATCTCCTGGTGTCGGCAGCACTGGTGCTCGTTGGCTACTGGGCCTACTGGCACGACGGGTTCTATCTCGGGCCCCGCTTCATGATGCCACTGCTGCCGGTGCTGGTCCTCTGGACTGTGCGCTCACCGCTGGTACTGCATGAGCGGTTCGTCGCGCAGCGGTGGCTCCCGCTCGCGCTGCGCAGCGCGTTCGTCGCGGGGGGGGCATACGCGCTGCTCTCGCTCTGGATGGTGCGCGTGCCGCAGTACCGGAACGGCATGACCTCCATGCGCGTGGATGTGGCGGCGGCCGCACGCACGGCGGGGGTCTCCGACGCGCTCGTGCTCGTGAAGGAGAGCTGGGGCGCGCAGCTGGTCATCCGGATGTGGTCGCGCGGGGTCTCTCGCAGCGACGCGGAGGTGCTCTATCGCACGGTGGATGCCTGTCAGCTGGAGCTCACGCTCGGTGCGCTCGAGCGTGACGCGGTGCGCGGGGTGGCCGCGCTCGATCGGCTCGTTCCGTTGCAGGCGGATTCGGCGCGGCTGGTGAAGAGCGATCGGTCACCCGATTTCACGGAGCGCATGCTCCCCGGGTTCACCTACGCGCCGCTGTGCGAGGCGCGAATCCTGGAGGATCAGCGGGGCTTCTCGCACTTCGCCCCTATCCGGCTCACGCGGGACGGGAACGTGTACGTGCGCTGGCTGCCCGGTCGCGAACGCGAGATCGCCGGACAGTATCCCGGCCGATCGGTCTACTTGTTGGGCCGCGCCAACGACGGTGTGGAGGCCCCGTTCGTCTGGACGCGTCTCGCCCCCTGAGCAGCGGATCAGGTGCGGATCAGGAGCGGACCAGGAGCGGATCAGGAGCGGTGCGGCCGGGCCGTGCGGCGTTCGGGGTCGGGCTTGCGGCCGGACGCGGTCGTGGTGCGCGGCGGTGTAGTAGACTGGGAAAGGGTGTTGCGAGTTCACATTAGGTAACAGTCTGCTACTAAAAGGAGTTCTCGGATGTCGATCGACCGTTCGATTCGCGCGTTGCTCCCGCTCTTCGTCCTTCTGCTCGCGGTTCCGTCACAGGCTCAGGCTCCGCAGCTGGCGAGCTCGCCGCCGCGCATCGTGACGACCGCGACCGAGGAGGTGGAGATCGCCCCGGATCGTGCTGTCCTGACGTTCACGGTGGAGACGCGCGCTCGAACCGCCGCGGCGGCGGGGACCGAGAATGCGCGGATCCAGGCGGCGGTCCTCGACACACTCCGCCGCGTTGGCATTGCCTCGGCTCAGCTTCGGACCCAGGGCGTGAGCATCAGTCCTGAGTACGAGTACCCGCGTGAGGGAGGGCGTCCGACCGTCGTCGGATATCAGGCCCAGAACAGCATCCAAGTGGAGGTCCGTCAGATCGCGCTCATCGGAACGGTGATCGACGCCGGGCTTTCCCGTGGCGCGACGAATGTCGGCGGGCTTCGGTTCTTCGCGTCGAGTACGGAGTCGGCGACTCGCGAGGCGATGCGGAAGGCGGTGCAGCGCACCCGCGCGGACGCGGATGCGATCGCAGAGGCAGCGGGGGGCAGGATCGCCGGCGTGCTCGAGATCATCGCGAACCCAGGATCGTCGGGTGCGTTGATGCCTGAGATGCTCACGGCGGTTCAGATGAGAATGGCGGACCGCGCGGACGCACCGACGCCCATCGAGTCTGGAATGCTGAAGGTGACGGTATCCGTCGAGGCTCGATTCCTCTTCAGCCCGAAGTGATTGCTCGCAGCCCGGCGTTTTTCACGTGAAACGAAGCCATTTGTTGGTTCCTTGTTGTTTCACGTGAAACAAACGGTCTGGTAGGTCGGGGAGTTTACCGGTATATTCGCCGGTTCACCCCACTTCGCTCAGCCAGGAACTTCGTGGCCCGCATCATTGCGATCGCAAATCAGAAAGGCGGCGTCGGCAAGACGACCACCGCCGTGAATCTCGCTGCTTCACTGGCTGCGGCGGAGCAGCGCACGTTGCTCGTTGATGGCGACCCACAGGGGAACGCCTCGAGCGGAATCGGTCTGGTGCGCGACGAGATCGGCGAAACCGTGTATGACGTGCTGCTCGACGCGGAACGGATCGATGGCGCGATCGTGCACGGCGTTCAGTTCAAGCACCTCGATGTGCTGCCAGCGACGCCGGACCTGGCGGGTGCGGAGGTCGAGCTGGTGAGCGAGGATGAGCGCGAACTCGCGATGCGGCGCGGACTCGAGCGGATTCGTGATCGCTACGACTACATCCTGATCGATTGCCCACCTTCGCTTGGGCTGATCACCCTCAACATGCTCGCGGCGGCGGATGCGTTGCTGATTCCCCTCCAGTGCGAGTACTACGCACTGGAGGGTCTTTCCCAGCTCCTC
>JADYYN010000063.1 GCA_020853635.1 Gemmatimonadaceae bacterium | reverse complement strand
TTGTTGCTACTCGATGAACCCACCACCGGCGTGGACGCCGTCTCGCGCCGGGAGTTCTGGGATCTGCTCCATGAACTCCAGGCCTCGGGTCTCACCATCGTGGTATCGACGCCGTACATGGACGAAGCCGATCGCTGTGATCGCGTGGCGCTCATGCAGAAGGGCCGCGTGCTGGCGATCGACACGCCCGACGCGATCGGTGCGCGGTTCCCGCGGCCGTTGTTCGCGGTGCACGGGCTCCCGCGTCACGCGACCATCGAGGCGCTGCGGGCGTACACGTACGCAAGCTCGGTGCAGCCGTTCGGCGACACCTTGCACTACAGCGACGCCCGTGAAGGGCTCGACGCCGCATCGGTCATCCGCGACGTGACGGCGTGGCTGGTCGGGCGCGACGTCCGCGAGCTGCGGATCACGTCGATCGCGCCCGGCATCGAGGATGCGTTCATGGCGCTGATGGGTGACGCGGCGGGCGTGGCGCCGTGACACAGGCCATCGAGGTCCGCGATCTCACGCGGCGATTCGGCACGTTCACCGCGGTCGATGCCATCTCGGTCGACGTCGGTAAGGGCGAGGTCTTCGGCTTCCTCGGCGCCAACGGGGCGGGCAAGACCACGGCGATCAAGATGCTCATCGGGTTGCTCGAACCCACAGGCGGCTCCGCGCGGGTGGCCGGGTTCGATGTGCTCACGCAGTCCGAGGACGTGCGGCGTCGCATCGGTTACATGAGCCAGCGCTTCTCGCTGTACGATGACCTCACGATGCGCGAGAACATCACACTCTATGGCGGCATCTACGGCCTGAGCGACGAGGACATCCGCACGCGCGGCGACGAGTTGCTGGGCGGGCTCGGCATGATGCACACCGCCGACACGCTGGTCGGCACGCTGCCGCTCGGTTGGAAACAGAAGCTGGCGTTCTCTGTGGCCATGCTGCATCGGCCGGCGGTGGTGTTCCTCGATGAACCCACGGGCGGTGTGGACCCGGTGACGCGGCGTCAGTTCTGGGAGATGATCTACGCGGCGGCGTCGCGCGGTACCACGGTCTTCGTGACGACGCACTATATGGATGAAGCCGAGTACTGCGATCGCCTCTCGATCATGGTCGACGGACGCATCGCCGCGATGGGGACGCCGGCTGCCCTGAAGGCCGAGTTCGGGGTGGCGAGCATCGACGAGGTGTTCGTGCGCTTGGCGCGTCCGTCAGCCGCTGCTGCGGCAGGGGGCTGACATGGCGTCACCGGGCCGGTTCCACGCGCTCGGCGCGTTCGTCGTGAAGGAACTGCGACATATCCTGCGTGATCGACAGACGCTGATCATCCTGCTCTTGATCCCGTTGGCTCAGGTCGTGCTGTTCGGTTTCGCGATCCGCACCGATGTCACCGACATCCGGCTCGCCGTGGTTGATCCTGCGCCGGATGACGCGTCGGTGGCATTGCGCACGCGGTTCAGCGGCAACGAGCGCTTCCGCATCGTTGCGACCACGACGACGATCGACGCACTGGAGCCGCTGTTCCGTCGCGGAGGCGCGGACGTCGCACTGGTGATCGCGCCGGGACTCTCGCGGTCGCTGGCGGCAGGCACGACCGCACGCCTGCAACTCATCAGCGATGCGTCGAACCCCAACACAGGGTCGACGATGCAGACCTATGCGAGTGCGGTGATCGTCGGTTGGCAACGCGACCTGATGGCTGAGGCGATGACCGGCAGTGCACGAACAGCGGTCGCACCGGCCGTGCTGATCGAGCCACGGGTGCGGATGTTGTTCAATCCCACGCTGGAGAGCGTGAATCTCTTCGTGCCCGGACTCATCGCTCTGGTGCTCACCCTCGTCTCTGCACAGATGACCGCGATCTCGCTCTCGCGCGAGAAGGAGCGCGGCACGCTGGAGATCCTGCTCGTCTCGCCGCTGCGGCCGTGGCAGATCATCGTGGGGAAGGTGGCGCCGTATCTGCTACTCGCATTCGCGAACGTGGTGACGGCACTCGTAGCCGCCTGGCTGGTGTTCGACGTGCCGTTCCGCGGCAGCTTGACACTACTGCTCGCCTCGTCCGCGCTCTATGCGCTCGTCGGGCTCGCGCTCGGCACCTTGATCGCGGCGCGCACCGGGTCGCAGCTCACGGCGATGACCGCGTCGATGATGGGCACGATGCTCCCGACGACGTTGCTCTCCGGCATGATCTTCCCCATCGCAAGCCTGCCGCTGCCGTTGCAGGTCGTGTCGAATCTCGTGCCGGCCCGCTGGTTCATCGTGATCGTGCGCGGGATCATGCTCAAGGGGGCAGGGGTGGTGCATCTCTGGCAGGAGCTGCTCGTGCTGACGGTGATGCTCGTAGTGCTCATGGTGGCCGCGATCCGCTCATTCCGTGCGAGGCTCGCCTAGATGCGCGCGCTCCGGTTCCTGCTCCGCAAGGAGTTCTTGCAGATCTTCCGCAACCCGGCGTTGGTGCGGATGCTGTTCCTGATCCCGGTGGTGCAGCTGCTCGTGCTCTCGAACGCGGCGACGTTCGAGGTGAAACGCGCGCGCATGTTCGTGGTGGACCAGGACGGCAGCACGATGTCCCGCGGAGTCGTGGACCGCCTCGCAGCGTCGGGGCGGTTCGATCCTACCGAGGCGTCGGCGTCGGTGGAGCGCGGTCACGACGCGCTCATGCGCCGCAATGTCGAGATCATCGTCGTCATCCCCGCGGACTTCGAGCGCGACGTGGTACGCGAACGACGCGGCGCGGTGCAGTTCCTGCTCAACGCCGAGGACGGCGCGACGGCGGGTGTGACGAGTGCGTACGCGCGGGAGATCCTCTCGCGCTACGCGGCGGAGATCAACGCGGATCTCACGCCGACCGTCGCGCAGAGCGGTGTCGGTGCAGAGCGAGCGCCGCAGCGTGGTCAGCCGCAGGTGGAGATCCGCAGTCGCGGCTGGTACAACGCCGAGCTCGACTACCGCTACTACATGGTGCCGGGCATCCTCGTGCAGTTGATCACCATCGTCGGGACGCTGCTCACCGCGATGAACATCGTGCGCGAGAAGGAGGCGGGGACGCTCGACCAGCTCAATGTCACGCCGATCACCCGTGGCGTGTTCATCGCCGCCAAGCTCATCCCCCTCTGGACCATCGCGATGGTGGTGCTCGGCATCGGCCTCACCGTGGCGCACGTCGTGTTCGGTGTGCCGATCCACGGTCCCATCGCGCTGATCTTCGCCGCCGCAGGGCTCTACCTCATCGCGGCTCTGGGCATCGGACTCTGGGTGTCGGCAGTGACCGATACGCAGCAGCAGGCGATGTTCGTGAACTTCTCGATCCTCATGGTCTATCTGCTCATGAGCGGGCTGTTCACGCCGGTGTCGTCCATGCCGCACTGGGCACAACGGGTAGCCGAGTTCAATCCGATGATGCACTTCATCATGCTCATGCGGAACGTGATGCTGAAGGGTGCCGGGTTCGCGGACGTGATGCGACAGCTCGTCGTGCTCGCCACCGCCGGCGTGGTCGTGCTGACGTTCGCCGTGCGGCAGTACCACAAGCGCGCGGACTGAGAGTGCGGTATCTTCCGGCCCGATGTGGCTCCACTGGGCGATGCCCCTCATCTCCAACCTCGCGGTCCGGTCGTACTACCGGGTGACCGTGGCCGGCGCGCGGGTCCCTTCCGAGGGGCCCGTGCTCCTCGTGGCGAACCACAACAACTCGCTGGTCGATCCGGCTTTCGTGGTGGTCGCGGCCGATCGCACGGTGCGCTTCCTCGCCAAGTCGACGCTCTTCGGCGACAAACTCATCGGCTGGCTGGTGAAAGGCGTGGGTTCGGTGCCGGTGTACCGTGCCGTGGACGACCCCACCAAGGTGGTGCAGAACCTCGATTCGTTCCGCGACGTGCACGCCGCGCTCGCCGGCGGCGATGCAGTGGGGATCTTCCCCGAGGGCATCAGTCACTCCTCGTCGCAGCTCGCACCGCTCAAGACCGGCGCCGCGCGCATGGCGATGGGCGCGGGCCACATGGTCGGGCACGATTTCCCCATCGTCGCGATGGGGCTGGTGTTCCGCGACCGCGATACGTTCCGCAGCGAAGCGCACGCGATCATCACCGAGCCGTTCCGCTGGGATGATCTGCTCGCGCGCGGGCAGGAGGACCGTGATGCGGTGCGCGAACTCACGCGACGGATCGAGTCCGCGATGCGCTCGGTCACGCTCAACCTCGCCCAGTGGGAGGACGAGCCGCTGGTGCGCGCCGCGGAAGCAGTGTGGGTGGCGGAGTTCGCTGATACCGCCACACCTACCGGCGCGCCGATGAAGGCGGCGCAGGTGGCTGCGGCGCAGATCGAACGACTGCGCGTCACCACGGAGTCGCTCGCCGCGCTGCGCACCGGCGGCGACACGTCGTGGCGAGAGACGGCGGTCGAACTCCGTGCCCACGCCAAGATGCTGCGCCGACTCGGTCTCACCCCGAGTGAGCTCAAGGGCGACGTGCGCGTGGGTGAAGCGATCGAGTGGACCGTGGGGCGGATCCCGCTGGCAATCGTGCTTCCCGTGTCACTCGTCGGCGCAGTGGTGTTCCTCCCACCGAAGTGGCTCACGGTGCGCGCGGCGGACAAGATGGCGGAGGCCGAGGGCCCGGACACGATGGTCACGCATCGCATCTTGATCGGCGGGATCGTGTTCCCGCTCTGGTTCGCGGCGGTCGCGGCCGCGGTGTGGCCGGTCGTCGGGACGGGTTGGGCGGTGGCGACGTTCCTGCTGCAGCCGTTCTGGGCGTTCGCGGCGCTCGCGGTGGGTGAACGCCGCCAGCACGCATGGGCCGCCGTGCGGCGTTTCTTCTTACGCCGTAGCGAACGCCCGCGACTCGAGGAACTCCGGGCGCGTCAGCGCACGATCGCCGAACAGCTCAAGGTGCTCTTCGAGAAGGTCGTGACGCCGAGCTGACGGGCGCGCTCTCAGCGGAAGCTGACGCCGTCCAGTCCATCAGGTACCGCGCGCCCCATCGCCTGCAGCACACTCGGAAACACATCCGTGGTACGTCTCGGTGTCCCCGCCGCGGCGCGCGAGAGGATGAGCGGCACGAGCAGATGCTCACGATGCAGTGCGCCGTGCGCCGAGACATGCGGGATGGGTTCGTACTTCGCGCGGAAGTCCCACTCGCGTGCCGCCGACAGGATGATCTCGCCCGATCGTGCCGCACCTGCCAACGCGATGATCTGTACGAGTGAATCAGGATAGTCCGTGTCGAACGTGGCCGCATGGACCTCTTCGCTCGACAGACCTTGCAGCGCGCCGGAGCCGCCGAGAGCATCGCGCAGACCCAGCGGGTCGCCGGTGAGTGGTTCGTAGGAGTAGCGGGCGTGTACATGGGTCGAGCTGGTCGGCTCGCCGGGTTGCGCGTCATCCCGCCGCACCAGCGCTGTACCGCGAGTGCGCGAGCGCACCTCGCACACCGATGGCGAGCGTGGCAGCAGCACGAGGTCGACCGAATCTCTCTCGAGCAACTGCTGCACGACCCCACCCCATTTGGCCTCGAGTGCCGGCCACCACGGGCGCGTACTCGCCGCGAGATCGAGATACACATGCGCCATCGCGTTGCCGCTCACCATCACCGCCGCGTCTTTCCCGCCGGCGAACACCCAGGGATGCGCACGCACGCCGAGCCCCCAACTGGCGAGCAGCCCCGCGAGATCCTCGTGTGCACGCACCGGCGAGTGTCCGTGATCGCTCACGATCATGAACTCCAACTCATGCGCCCAGCCACCCCGCTCGGCGCGTGCGCGCAGTTGGGCGACCGTGTGATCGACAATGCGCATCGCGTCGAGCACGAGTGCGTCGTCGTGGCCGAGTTGGTGCGAGAGCTTGTCGATGCCTGGCTGCGCGAAGAAGGCGACATCAGGCCGTTCGGCGGCGACGCGCTGCGCGACATGCTCCGAGAGTTCGCGGTCGATCCGCAGCCAGCCGGGCACGTCGCCGCGGAAATGCGTCCAGCCCATGCGCAGGCCGAACGAGAGTCCCGCGCCGATGCGCTGTGCACCGACCAGCCCGCGTCCGATGGGCGTGAACGCGCCAAGTGGCCGCGCACCGGCTTCGAAAAGGGTCTGATGATCGGGCGTGAGATCGACGTCCTGTCGCAGCGCCTCCCAGCCCACGTACGACCGAGCCCAGCCTGGGCCACGGCGCGCGGTGCGGGCGCGGTCCCACCAGCGGATTCCGGGTATCCCGGCCCTCCCCGGGTGCAGTCCGAGCAGGAACGGAGTGTACGCAGGCCCCGTGACCGAGGGGAACACCGAGGTCACCGTGTGGGCGCTGCCCTCAGCGCGCAGCGCGGCGAGGGCCGGGAGCTGGCCCGCGTCCATCGCCCCGAACAAGGAGTCCGGCCGTGCGCCATCGGCGACGAGGATGACGAGCGTCACGTCAGACGGGGTGTGGGTCGCTCTCGGGCATCCCTCAAGGTAAACTTCACCCGCTATGGCACCCAAGCGCACACCCAAGAAGCAGCCTGTCAAGACGCCGGCCGCAAAGTCGACTGCGAAGCCGCGCGCGAAGTCGTCGGCGACCGGCCCCCGCTCCGCGAGCGGCAATCGCGTGGACCCCGAGCGGATGGAAGCCGCCGCGAAGGAATCCATCGCCGGATTGAAGGAACGCATCGACGAAGGCCGTCGCGCGTCCGGCACGTTCAAGGCCTACGCCGACGAGAAGCTGCCGCGTCACGCGAACGACGACGACATCGGCGACTTCTCGTGGGCGCTCACCGAGGACGCGAAGCTGCTGCAGTACGGCGGCCCGCGCGCCGACTTCCGCTCCACCGACACCTGGCGCGTGATGCGCATCATGTCGGAGTTCATCGAGGGCTTCGACACGCTGGCCAAGGTGGAGAAGGGCGTCTCGATCTTCGGCTCCGCGCGTACGCACCCCGACGACCCGCAGTACATCGCGGCGACGGAGACCGCCCGACTGCTCGGCGAGAAGGGGTTCTCGATCATCACCGGCGCGGGCCCCGGCATCATGGAGGCCGCGAACAAAGGCGCGAAGCTCGCCGGTGCGCCGTCCATCGGCTGCAACATCGAGTTGCCGTTCGAGCAGGGGACGAATCCTTATGTCGACACCGCGGTCGCGTTCCGCTACTTCGCCGTGCGCAAGACGATGTTCATCAAGTATTCGAGCGCGTTCATCATCTTCCCGGGCGGCTTCGGGACCTTCGATGAACTCTTCGAAGCACTCACACTGATCCAGACGGGCAAGATCTCGCAGTTCCCCGTGGTGCTGTTCGGCACGCACTACTGGGCCGGCCTCGTGCGCTGGCTCAACAGCCGCGTGCTCGCCGAGCGGAAGATCTCGCCGGGCGACATGGACCTGATGGTGGTGACGGACGACCCGGCTGAGGCGGCGCGGGTGGTGGAACAGGCCTTCGAACTCCAGCTCAGAACAGCCCGCATGCGGGCGGAGAAGAAATAGATGGCACCGAAGAAGGACGAACGCGCACGCGGTGGCTTCAAGGCCTCGCGCCACGGTGACGGCAAGGCGCAGCGCGCCAGCGCCGCCGGCAACAAGGCCGAGCAGAAGCGTCAGGCCGAACAGCGTGAGGCCAAGAGCACGAAGGTCGGCACCAAAGCGGTGAGCCCGCTGCTGCGCGGCAAGAAGATCGACCCGCGCAAGCTCGATGGCACCGAGACCGTGGTGCAGCTCGTCGAGGGAGCGTTCCAGAGCTACAACTCCGGACGCCTGCGCGAGGGCTGTCAGCTCTTCACGCAGATGATGCTCGAGAAGAACGTCACCGTGGGCATGACGCTCACCGGTGCGCTCACGCCGGCGGGGCTTGGCATGAGCACCATCATCCCGCTCATGGAGGCCGGCTTCGTCGACTGGATCATCTCGACGGGTGCGAACCTCTACCACGACACGCACTTCGGGCTCGGCCTCTCCATGCACCGGGGCAACCCGCAGGCGAGCGACACGCAGCTGCGCGAGGAAGGCGTGGTGCGCATCTACGACGTGTTCTTCGATTACGACGTGCTGCTCTCCACCGACGCGTTCTTCCGCAAGATCATCCGCGCGCCGGAGTTCCAGCGCACGATGTCGAGCGCGGAGTTCCATAACCTCTGCGGCAAGTACCTCGTGGAGCGCGAGAAGGCGCTGGGCATCCCGCAGAAGTCGCTGCTGGCTGCCGCGTACCGCTGCGGCGTGCCGATCTACACCAGCTCGCCGGGCGACTCCAGCATCGGCATGAACATCGCCGCGCTGCAGCTCGAGGGCGGAAGCTGCGTGATCGATCCCAACCAAGACGTGAACGAGACGGCGAGCATCGTGCTGCACGCCAAGCGCACGGGTGGCGAGAGCGCGGTGCTCATCGCCGGCGGTGGCTCGCCGAAGAACTTCATGCTCCAGACCGAGCCGCAGATCCAGGAAGTGCTCGGCATCGACGAGAAGGGGCATGACTACTTCCTGCAGATCACCGACGCGCGGCCTGACACGGGTGGCTTGAGCGGAGCGACGCCGGCTGAGGCGGTGAGCTGTGGCAAGATCGATCCGGACAAGCTGCCCGACGCGGTGGTGTGTTATCTCGATTCGACGATCGCGCTGCCGATCCTCACCAGCTATGCGCTGGCCAAGCGGAAGCCGCGGAAGTTGAAGCGCTTGTACGACAAGCGTGGCGAGATGATGGCGACGCTCAAGCGGGAGTTCGCGAAAGCGAACGGCTGAGTAGGTTCGAGGAGCAACTAGAAGGTTTCGGGAACTTGTCGCCAGGAACTCGTTCCCGACACCTTTCTCAGCACTCTTGTTGCTTCCCAGCCGCGCTCACGTCGAACGACCTCTACTTCGATTACTGCGCCAGAATCGCGCACACCCTGCGAAGAGAATGTTGTCGAGAAGAGGTTGATGCTGACGAAGGTATGGCCGCCCTCGGTGGTGGGAGGAGACACAACGACAACCAGTGTCGAATCCGCAACGGAGCACCTGTTCTCTTGCGGGGAGCAGCGTAGTGCGGTCGTTGCATCCGACAACCGCTCCTCCGGGCCGGCAGCAGCCTGAAGCTCCCGCTCGTCTGGAACCGAGCCTGCTTCGCCAGAAAACGCAGAGGCCTGCCGCACAACGATGACGCGTCCGTGCGCGACTTGGAGCAGGCCCTCTCGCTTCACGTAGCCGAGGGCAGCTGCTCGCGGCGAATCCGTGAGCAAAGTCTGGCTTGCGAGCGCTGAGGGGGCGGCGAGTGACGCAAGTCCGAGAGCGAACAAGAAGACAACCCGTCGCGTCGCCGCCCTCACTCGGGTGGCCTTTGTCAGCTCAGTCGCTACGCGCGCCTGCATCGGTTCCCCCCAGTGATCAACACGGACTCGTCGAACGTGTTCATGAACGAGTGAGATGCCTCAAGGTACCAGAGATCCGAGTTTTCGACGTGCCCCATTGTGAACTCCAGTACGGGAATCTCATCGGAGCCCGCGCGCGAGGTTCATTTAGGATATCTGTCTTGGAGGAGCCAACCGTCCGCGTTCAGGTCTGCGTTTGGGGGGTGAATCGGCTGCTTTCTGATTAAATACAGGCGTCACGCAATTGACCTATCGAACGATCTGACCTAATTGTCTTGCCTAGTTTACTCGTGTACGGATTATTTGCCGTCTGTAGGTGCTGAATCTGTCTATCTTCATGTTAGACAATAACTTACAAAGTATAGATAGTCCGATAGTGAATCCCAACTCCGCGCAAGAGCAATGACATTGCTAACTGAACACATTACTCAGTAAAGGACGCCGGGGTTGTTTGTTAACAATAGGCGAACGCTTCCCGAAGATACGTAAACGGTTATGAGTCAACCAGATACGCCGATTTCATACTAAGAACGGACCTATTGCCACCGAAATCGAGAGCGACAAGAATGTGGCTTCAGGACAGAATCGACAAATTCGCCTTTGACCTCGTAGTCCTTCGCAGTTAACATATTTGCCACCATCGTGCCCTCTTACTGATTTCTGGCGTTGACACGGCGCATGTCCACCGGTTACGTTGATCGTGGCCCCAAGGAGGCAAACGCAATGACCAGTCCGGAAACGCGGGCGGTGACTCCGCCCTACCTGCCCTACAAGACCTTCACCGCCTTCCTCGACGAGTTGAAGGAGACGGCGGTGCCGCAGCAGATCGACCCGAGCGTGATGCCTCGCTTCTCTGGCACGATGAGGACGCAGATGCGCACGGCGCTCCGCTTCCTCGGGCTCATAGAGGACGATGGAAAGGTCAACGCGAAGATGCGAGCTCTCGTGGAGGCGCGTGGCACGGAGCGATGGAAGGAGATGTTCAGCGCGACCTTCTTCGACGCCTACGGCGAGATCCTTGCCAACCTCGACATGAAGGGCGGTACCCTGCACCAGCTGAAAGAGCGGTTTCGGGCGACGGGTGTCGAGGGAAGCGTCCTCATTAAGGCGGTCCGGTTCTTTCTGAGTGCGATCGAGGAGACCGGCACCAAGTTTTCGCCGCACTTCCTCGTTCGAGGTCTTTCGAAGGGGGTCGCGAGCAAACCTCGCCAGAAGTCATCCGCGAAGTCTCGGCGCAATGAAGAGCCCGAAGAGGAGGGGGACGAGGAGGGCGTCGCAGAGGAGAAGGTCGTGACCCCGGCGAACTTCCAGCGGTTCAGTCTCCCTATGAAGGGGGAGACGTCCGAGGCGCTGATGATCCTGCCGCAGGAGATGACCAAGTCGCAGTGGGACATGCTCAACAACTACATCCGCATGTACTACGGGTTTGCTGAGTAGTACGAACGCGGCCCCGACGCTGATGCGTCGGAAGCCGCGTTCGGTTTAGCGGGCCGTGCAGGTTCGCCGGGAAAAGGCTTGGACGCTAACCCCGACGAGTTTGACTCTCGTGCGGTCCACCACACTCACAGCAACAACAGGAGGAAACGTGCCGCCACCATGAGATGACAGCGTGACCAGCAGGACGCGAGCGGGGGCGTTCGAGCGCTCCCCTCGCGGTACCACCCCGCCGCACCCACGCGGCGGGTACTTCTCTCGGACGACTACGGGTGATTGCTCGTAATCGTTCAGGGGATTCTGGAGAAATCTACCATGGCGCGCAA
>JADYYN010000062.1 GCA_020853635.1 Gemmatimonadaceae bacterium | reverse complement strand
GCCCCGTACCGTCGGTCACCACGCATCGCCGTTCCCCCGCATCGTAAGGTTATGTGGCATAGAGTTGTGATCATTCCCAGCTTGCCCCAGCGAGCCGCCCCCGTGACCGCAGCGATGTTCACGGCCGGCGCCGAGGGCGTCCACGAAGACGGCGAGCGATTGATCACGCATCTGCCGGCCGAGCAGAGCCCGCGCCGGTTCATTGACGCCGTTCGTGTCGCCGATCCCGACCTCGAGGCGGATCACACTGAGCTCGAAGACGTCGATTGGTCCACCAAGTGGCGTGAGCGGATCACGTCGCATCGGTTGGGGAAGCTCACAGTCACTCCGCCGTGGCTCGCCGAGGGCATGGATCCCGCGACCACCGTGGTGATCGAACCGGCGATGGCCTTCGGCACCGGGGAGCATCCCACCACACGTGGTGTCGTGCGCCTCATGCAGTCGGTGATCCGTCCTGGTGACTCTGTGGCCGATCTCGGGGCCGGCAGCGCCGTGCTCGCGATCGCCGCGATCAAGCTCGGTGCGGCGCGTGCGTTCGCGATCGAACTCGATCACGACTCCATCGCCAACGCCGAGGAGAACGTCGAGCGCAACGGAGTGACCGATCGCGTTGCGGTGCTCGAGGGTGATGCGGCGGGCATGTTGCCACTCGTCGCGCCGGTGCGGATCATCCTCGCGAACATCATCTCCTCCGTGTTGAAGGAGATCCTGCCCGTGCTGCCTGCCGCGTTGGCGCCGGATGGCGTGGTGATCTTGAGCGGCATCCTCGCCGAGGAGCGCGACATGATGCTCGCGGTACTCGCCGCGGGCGGCTGGCGCGTGGACGCCGAGGATCACGAAGAGCAGTGGTGGAGTGTCCGGGTCTCGCGATGAGTCTGCCGACCTTCGTCACCGACGAGACGTTCACATCGCCGAGTACCGTGACGCTCGGAGAGGACGCGGCGCACCACATGCGTGTGCGCCGACTCGACACCGGCGTGCGGGTGGGACTGGTGGACGGGCACGGCACGCGCGGTGAGGGCGTGCTCACGCAGCTCGCCAAGCGACATGCGACGGTGAGCGTCGATGTGGCGGAGCACGTGGAACCTGCCTCGCCGTTGCATCTGCTGCTCCCGGTCGCGGATCGTGACCGCATGTTGTGGCTCGCGGAGAAGTGCACCGAGCTCGAGCTCACGAGTTGGCGCCCGGTCGTGTATCGCCGCTCGAAACATGTGAATCCCCGTGGCGAAGGCCCGACTTTCCAGCAGAAGGTGCGTGCGCGCATGTCGGCGGCGCTCGAGCAGAGCCGTGGTGCGTATCTGCCGACGCTCTTCCCGGAGGCATCGGTCGAGGCCGCGATCCTCGCCAAACCGCAGGGACCCTGCCTAGTGATGGAGCAGGGAGGTGAGACCTTGAGCGACGCGCTCGATCGTCTCGCGGGCGCGTCAGCTGCCGGCGTCGCAGGTGCACCGCCGATCACCATCGCAGTGGGGCCCGAAGGCGGCTTTGAGGAATCCGAGCTTGCCGCACTGCTTGCGGCGGGGTTCGCGCCGGTCTCGATCGGCCGAAGTATCCTCCGATTCGAGACCGCGGCCGTCGCTGCGCTGGCGGCTCTGCGCGCGCGGACCTGATCCCGAAAGGATCTCGGATTCGAGTGGACCGGTGGCGATAAAATGATGCGATCCGTTGTAACGAAACGTTCCACGCTAGACACGTTTTGGTACAGTACCATCCGGTTCGCATTCTTGTTAAGGCATTATCAAATAAGGAGTTACATAAATACTTAACATGGCGACCTTCTTGCGAATGTGGTGAGCGTCCCCCTAACCACCCGTTCGACCCACCTAAGGAGTGTTGTTCATGATCCGGCGCGTCTCAGTTGCTGCAGCGATCACCCTCGGCCTCTTCACGGCGGCCTGTTCTGACGCCGGATCCCCGGTGGATCCGACCACGCAAGCGGTGTCGGAGTTCTCATTCGCGAAGAGCGGCACCGCGCCAAGCGGCGGCGGTGGTGGCGGCGGTGGCGGCGGAGGTGGCGGCGGTGGTGGCACGACCGCCCCGAAGCCCGGGAAGATCCGCGCAGCGTCGGCCGGCGCGAGCTGCGACGCCGGCACGTCGATGGGCATCACCATTCGGAAGGGCATCCAGGACCGCTCCGAGATCGTGATGTCGATCTCCGGTCCGCTGCCGGGTCCCGTCGCCTCGCCGGGCAACTCGCTCTACGGGTCGTTCACGATCGTCGACGAAGAGTCCGGCGCGCGCTTGCTCGGCTATGGCACCAGCGGACAGTACGCCAGCGTGAACGCGCTCATCACCATCTCCGGTGCGGCGACGACCCCGGGCGTGCACACGTTCAAGTTCTTGGCCCAGAACCACGACATCTCGTCGCTGCCCAGCTTCCCGGACCTGCTGGCCTCGCCGGCGGTCGAGACCTGCACGGCCACGATCGTGGTGACCGCGGTCTGATTCTCCACGGCAGGGAGCACAGGGCCCGGCGCATGCACTTTGCGCCGGGCCCTGTGTTCATGTCATCCTTCGACCCTGTGCGCCCGTGCGGATCTCCGTGCTCAGCGCGTGTGCGTACCTGACCGAGGGCGACTGATGATCGACTGTCTGTTCTGCAAGATCGTGCGTGGGGAGATTCCTGCGACCAAGGTGGCCGAGAACGAGGTCTGCCTGGCGTTCCGTGACATCGGGCCCAAGGCGCCGGTGCATGTGTTGGTGATCCCCAAGTCGCACTACGGGTCGATGGACGACGTGCCGACGGCCGAGGTGATCGGCGCGATGGGGCTGATGGCGCAGCAGGTCGCCCGGCAGGAGGGCATCGCGGAGACGGGGTACCGCTGTGTGATCAATACCGGCGCGGACGGTGGGCAGACGGTGGGACACGTGCACCTCCACGTGCTCGGCGGTCGGGCCTTGGGGTGGCCGCCGGGCTGAGTCCCATTGCCCATTCTGTTGTCCGGGCGTAACTTATGGGGCTACCACCCACGATTCCCTAGCCGGCGCACAAACGCCACGAAGGGGGGAAGACCAGTTTGTCAGAAGTCATCATCCACGAAGATGAAAACTTCGAGCGCGCGCTGAAGCGCTTCAAGAAGAAGTGCGAGAAGGCCGGGATCCTCGCGGATCTCCGGAAGCATCGTCACTACGAGAAGCCGAGCGAGAAGCGGAAGCGGAAGTTGAACGCTGCGCAGCGCAAGAACCGCCGTACGCGTTCGAACTGATGTCGGCGCTGATGGCGCGATTCCAGGGCGAGCTCAATGACGCCCGCAAGGCGCAGGACAAAGATCGTGTCCTGCTGCTGGGAACCGTGCTGTCGGAGATCAAGAACCGCGAGATCGAACTGAAGCGCGCCCTCGTCGACGATGACGTCGTCGAGGTCGTGCGGAAGGCGATCAAGCGGCGTCGCGAATCAGTCGAGATGTACGAACAGGCGGGACGCACCGAACTGGCAGCAACCGAGCGTCGGGAGGCGGAGGCCCTAGAGGTCTACCTCCCCGCCGCTCCCTCGGACGACGAGGTGCGATCAGCGGTCCGCGAGGCGATCACCGGCGGGGCCAAGAACATCGGCGTCGTGATGGGCAAGGTGATGCCGCGCTTCAAGGGGCGGTTGGACGGCTCCGTGATCAACCGCATCGCACGCGAGGAGCTCGGGACTCCCTCGTGAGTTTCCAGGCCCACGCCCTCGAGGTCCTCGAGTTCGCGCGGCTCCTCGATCATGTCGCGGGACACGCGTCAAGCACACCGGGCGCAGAGCGCATTCGCGCCCTGCGCCCGTTGCGCGTGGGTGGCACACACCTCGACCGCGAGGAGTCGCTCTCCGCACTGCGCGCGGAGCACACGCGCGTGGCGGCCATGCGCGCGCTCGTTGGCGGCGACGGGGGCTGGCGACCCGAGGCAGTGCCCGACCTCACGGACGCCCTCGCACGACTGCGGGTGATCGGCACGGTGTGGAACGGCCGCGAACTGCGCAGCGCGATCACGCTGCTCATCTCGTCGCGACGCACGCAGGCGGCGCTCCGCGACGAAGCACGTCACCCCGCCGCCCGCGCGCCGCTCGCGCCCTACGCCGATGCGCTCATCTCGCGTCCGGCGAGCGAGAAGCGGTTGGAGAGCGTGCTCACCGACGAAGGCGAACTCAAGGACGACGCCTCGCCTGCATTGCGACGCATCCGCCGAGAGCTGCGCGGCGCCGAAGGCGAACTCGTGCGGCTGCTCGAACGCCTCATGGCGAAGCTCGAGTCACACCATCGCGTGGATGATGCGTCGGTCACACTGCGCAACGGGCGCTACGTGATCCCGGTCCGCCGCGAAGGTCGTGCCTCGCTCGGCGGGATCGTGCACGACAGTTCGCAGTCGGGGCAGACGGTGTTCGTGGAGCCCCCAGCTGCCGTGGAGGCCGGGAATCGCATCCGTGAACTCGAGAGCGACGAGATCGAGGAGTGCGAGCGGATCTACCGGGAGCTCACCGAGGAACTGCGGCCGGAGCGGGACGCGCTCGCCGATGCGCTCGAGGCGTTGATCGCGCTCGACGCGCTGTACGGTCGCGCGCGCTACGCGTTCGCGGCGCGATGTGCGGACGCGGAACTCGTTGCAGCGAGCGCGGGCTTCCATGTGCGCGAGGGGCGGCATCCGCTGCTACTCGCACAGGGTGTGGCGGTGGTGCCGTTCGATCTCGCGATGGGCCCGGACGAGCGCACCTTGTTGGTCTCCGGCCCCAACACGGGCGGCAAGACGGTGCTGCTCAAGGCGCTGGCGCTGTGCTCGCTCATGGTGCAGAGCGGCATCCCCGCGCCCGTGGGGCCGGAGACGGTGCTGCCGTGCTTCGACGACGTCTTCGCCGACATCGGCGACGAACAGAGTCTCGAGGCCTCGCTCTCGACGTTCAGCGCGCACCTCAAGCATCTCACCGCGATCCTCGAGGGTGCGTCGTCCGATGCGCTGGTACTCGTCGACGAACTCGGCTCGGGGACGGATCCGCTCGAGGGTGCGGCACTCGGTGGGGCCATCCTCGAGGAGCTCACCCGCCGCCGCACGACGACCATCGCCACGACGCACTTGGGTGCGCTGAAGGAACTCGCAAGTGAAGTGCCGGGCGTGGTGAACGCGTCGCTGCAGTTCGATGCAGAGCGGCTCGCGCCGACGTACCGCTTGATCAAGGGCATTCCCGGCCGCTCGTACGGGCTCGCGATCGCGCAGCGTCTCAACATGCCGGCGCATGTGCTGCGTCGTGCCGAAGAGCGCGTGCCGCAGATCGAGCGTGACCTGGCGGCGTTGCTTGCCGACGTGGAGAAGCGCGCCGCTGCGCTGGAGACGACGGAGAAGGAAGTCGCCGCGCAGCAGGAGGAGCATCAGCGCCGTGGTCTTCGCTTGGCGGAACGTGAATTGGCGGTGAAGGAGAAGGAGCGCGCCCTCGAGCGCGAGGCGCGCAAGGATACGCGGCGCTACTTGCTCGAAGCGCGCAAGGAAGTCGAGCGCACCATTCAGGAGCTCAAGGCCGCCGGCGCCGTCGGGCTCGAGGCGCGCGCGGTGGAAGTGCGCCGCGACATGGAACAGCGCGCGGCGCACGAGGCGACCGAGCTCGACAAGCTGGATGCCGCCGAACGTGTGGCCGCCCTTGCCGCCGCAGCGGCGCGCGCTGAGGCCGAGGGCGGACGCACTGAGGATGTGCGCGGCGTCGTGCTCGCCGTGGGTGATGCGGTCTCGGTCGGCACGCTGGGTGGCAAGACCGGCCAGCTGCTCGAGCGGCGCGGCAACGATGCGGTGGTCGTGGTCGGCGCGCTCAAGCTCACGGTGCCGTTCGATACGCTGCGTCGCATCTCCTCGCGGCATCTGCGTGAGGAGCGGATCGAGGTCGCGATCATTGACGTGCCGGAGCCCGAGGCGCGCACCGAGGTCGATGTGCGTGGCATGCGCGTGCACGAGGTCGACGACGCGGTGCTGCAGGCGCTCGACAGCGCCATCCGCGCGGACTTGGGTGCCTTGCGCATCATCCACGGCAAGGGCACTGGCGCACTGCGCGAGCGCGTGAACCAGCTGCTCAAGCGCGAGAAGCGCGTGAAGCAGTACCGTCTCGGACTCTGGAACGAAGGCGGCGCCGGCGTGACCGTCGCGGAGTTCGCATGATCCCCGACGAGGTCGTCGACCAGGTCTCCCAGCAGGCCGACATCGTCGCCATCATCAGCGAACATGTGCGGCTCAAGAAGACCGGCTCCGTGTGGCGCGGTCCGTGTCCGTTCCATCAGGGCACCAACGCGAACTTCTCCGTGGTGCCCGGCCGCGGCTACACCTGCTTCGTCTGCGGCGAGAAGGGCTCGGTGTTCACGTTCGTGCAGAAGCGCCTGGGCATGAGCTTCGCCGAGGCCGTGAAGTACGTCGGAGAGAAGTCGGGCATCGAGGTGCAGGAGGTCGATCGCAAACGCGAAGGTCCCGACCCGCGTGAACCGATGTGGGAGTTGCAGGCGACCGTCGGCGAGTTCTTCCAGCGCGCGTTGTGGAACTCGCCGGGGGCTGCAGCGGCGCGCGACTACCTCGCGAGTCGTGACGTGACGCGTGCGCTCGCGGATCGCTTCGGCTTGGGCTTCGCGCCCAAAGAAGTCGGAGCGATGCGCACGCACCTCAACGGGCTCGGCTACGACGACGCACGGTTGCTCGCCGCGGGGCTGCTGGTGAAGCGCGAGGAGCAGGAGGAGCCGCGGCCGAGGTTCCGCGATCGATTGATGTTCCCCATCCACGACGGCAGCGGGCATCCGGTGGGATTCGGCGGACGTCTACTCGGCCCCGGCGAACCCAAGTACCTCAACTCCGCCGACTCGGAGATCTTCCAGAAGGGGAAGATCCTCTACCTGCTGGACAAGTCGCGCAACGCGATCCGTCGCGACGAACGCGCGGTGCTGGTGGAAGGCTATTTCGATGCGATGCGCTTGGTCTCGGTGGGCATCGAGAGCGTGATCGCGCCGATGGGCACCGCGTTGACCGAGGCGCAGGCCGAGTTGATCGGGCGGTACACGCGGCAGGTGGTGCTCATGTACGACTCCGATGCACCCGGGCAGAAGGCCACGTTCCGCGCCGCCGATGTGTTGCTGTCGAAGGGCCTGGAGGTGCGCGTGGTGACGCTGCCCGAGGGTGAAGACCCCGACACGTTCGCGCGCACCAACGGCAAGGACGCGGTGGAGAAGCTGCTCGAGCAGTCGATGGACGTGTTCGATCGCAAGGTGCAGTTGCTGGAGCGGGCGGGGTGGTTCAAGGACCTGCAGCACAAGCGGCGCGCGCTTGATCGGCTGTTGCCCACGATCCGTGCGGCGACGGACGCGGTGACGCGCGACCTGTATCTCGCGCGCGCGGCGGACGCCGCCGGGATCGCTCGCGAGGTGTTGCTTTCCGAACTGCACGCGGTGCGGCGGGGCAGTGGGGTGCGCGGCGCCGGGCGCGGGAACACGACGACCGGGACTGGAGCCGGTGCGCGCGGAACCGCGGGCCGAGCCGCAGCGCCAGGACGCGACGCGATGACGTCGCGCCCGCGTGGGTCGGACTTCGACGACGACGGCCCGCCGCCCAACGCGCCGATCGATTTCGAACCGTTGCCGGTGGGGCCCTACAAGTCGGCAGTGGAGCAGGGCAACGCCGAGCAGACGCTGCTGCGGGTGGTGCTCACGCAACCCGTCTGGCTTGATCAGGTGATCGAGGAACTCGGCAAGATCGAAGCCGACGACACGCCGGACGCCGGGGAGGGCGACGCACTCGGCGAGGAATCGCCGGGCGTGCTGCGCGACCCGGTGTACCGCGACATCTACGAGGCGCTGGTCGCGCTGGGTGACCACGCGTCGCCCGAGGCGATGGCCGAGCAGTTGAGCCCGCTGGGGATCCGTGTGTATGAGGACCTGCGCGGGGAGCCCGATGCCGTGGTGGATGCGAAGAAGAGCATCGCCGATGCGCTCCGGCAGTTGCGCGCGCGCTCGGTGGATGCGCGGATACAATCCCTGTCGTCCTTGCTGGGGATCGCCGGGGCGGACGAGAAGGACCAGATCAATGTGCAGATCAAACGTCTGACCGATGAGAAGCGCGCACTCGGCGTGCAGCATTGGGGATCTGTGCGCCGCGGCCGATGAAGTCCACGCCGTTGATTTCGGCTCAGCGGTGGAGGTTCGGCGGGAAAGTCGCCAGTATTAAGGGGTGGGTGGCGGACGGGTCCACTCCCCTCTCCCATCTCCTCTCTCACAACTCCTGAGCAATGTCCGAAATCCAGGCCCTGCTGGCGCTCCAGAACGACGACCTCGCGATCCACGAACTCGAGACCCGATTGGCGGCGCTCGAACCCCGCATCAAGGCACTCGATGCCCGGCGGCAGCGGATCGTCGACACCATCGAGCGGCAGTCGGGGTTGGTCGCGACGGAGGAGAAGAAGCAAGCGTTCCTGCGCGACAAGATCCAGGAGCATCGTGCGCTGATCGACCGCAATCAGGCGCAGCTCGACGCGGTGAAGACGATGCGTCAGGCGACCGCGGCGTCGGCGCAGATGGAGCAGGCGAAGAAGATCGTGGCGGGTGAGGAGAGCGATCTGCTCGCGCTGAGCCGCAAGCTCGAGGACCTGCGCGGTGCCCTCAACGCGGCGAAGGCCGACCTCGCGGCCTGTGAAGCCGAACAGACGGCCGCCCGCGGCGAAGTGACCGCAGAGCGCGCCGCGATCGACGGCGAACTCGCGACGGCGCAGCAGCAGCGCGCCAAGACCGCCGCCGCAGTTCCCGATGCCCTGCGCAGCCGCTACGACCGTATCCGCAACAAGAAGCGTCAGCACGTGGTCGTCGCGTTGAACGCGATGTCCTGCGGCGCCTGCGACACCGCCATCCCGATGCAGCGCCGGCATGCGATGTCGACCGGCACCGTCATCGAGCTGTGCGAAGTGTGCGGCGTGTTGATGTACCACGCGGGGTGAGTCGGTCCCGTCCGGCGGCGCGGTGGCTTCCCCCCGCGACCGCCCCCGAAGGTGTGGTCGCGACACTCGCGGCCGGGCTGCAGCCTGACGGTTCGCGCGCGGGGCAATCCCCGCTGCCGACCGCGATCTGCGAGCTGCTCGCGGCGCGCGGCATCCACTCGCTCGACAGCGCGAAGCGCTTCCTGCGACCCGGGCTCGAGCAGATCGAAGCCCCGGACGCGATCGCCGACTTGGCGCGTGCCGCCGATCGCCTCGCCGAGGCGGTGCGCGCGGGCGAGATGATCCTCGTGCACGGCGACTATGACGTCGACGGCATCTGCTCCACGACGTTGATGACCCGGGCGCTGCGCGCACTTGGCGCGCGCGTGACGCCGTTCATCCCCGATCGCCTGAAAGACGGCTACGACCTGAGCGCCGCCGGTGTGGCCGCCGCCGAGCGGAGCGGCGCGCGTGTGGTGCTCACCTGCGACTGCGGCACGACGGCCGTGGAGCCGGCCCGTGCGCTACGCGCGGCGGGCATCGACCTCATCATCTCGGACCACCACCTGCCCGGGCACGCGCTACCTGAGGCGTTCGCGTTGGTGAACCCACGGCGCGTCGATTGTCCGTCCATCGACAAGGACCTTGCCGCGGTCGGCGTCGCCTATAAACTCGCGCTCGCGGTCACCGCGCGCCTGCAGGGCGAGGCCCGCGTCGTGCACGACATGCTCGACTTGGTCGCGCTCGCGACCATCGCGGACGTCGCGCCGCTGCGCGGCGAGAACCGGATCCTTGTGCGGCATGGACTCAAGCGCCTCAACGAAACGACCAATCTCGGTCTCAAGTCGCTGATCCGCGCGGCACGGCTCGACGGCAAGCCGCTCACGGCCGGACGCGTCGGTTTCACGCTGGCTCCGCGCCTCAATGCGCTCGGACGACTGCGCCAGGCGATCCGTGGCGTGGAGCTGCTGCTCGCCGAGAGTGAATCGACCGCCAACGCGATCGCCCGCGAATGTGAGGAGTTGAACGAGACGCGGCAGGGGATGGATCGCCGCATCCTCGAGGAGGCGTTGGGCCGGATCGACGCGATGGATCTCGATGCGACCTATGGGATCGTGCTCGACTCCACCGAGTGGCACGCCGGCGTGATCGGCATCGTGGCGTCGCGCGTAGTGGAGCGCACCGGGCGCCCGGCGATGATGATCGCCGTGCAGGACGGTGTCGGAAAAGGCTCGGGCCGCTCGATCTCGGCGTTCGACCTGCACGAGGCGCTGCAGGCGTGCACCGACCTCTTGGTGAAGCACGGCGGGCATCGCGCGGCCGCGGGGCTCACCATCGAGCCGTCGCGCATCGGCGCGTTCGCGGAGCGGTTCAATGCGGTGGCGCGTGCGCGACTCAAACCCGAGGACCTCGTACCCGAGTTGCGCACCGACCTCGAGCTCCCGCTCGACGCGGCGGACGAATCGCTGGAGCGCGCGCTCCGACATCTGGAACCGTTCGGGGTGGGGAACCCCGGGCCGGTGTTCGTCGCGCGCGGCGTGCGGATCGTCGGTGCACCGCGCAAAGTCGGCGCTGACGGGCTCAAGATGCAGCTCGGTACCGCGCGTGGGGCCATGGACGGTGTGGGCTGTGGGCTCGCGGCACGCGCAGGAGAGATCAAGTCGGGCGATGTGGTGGACATCGCGTACAAACTCGACGTGAACGAGTACCAGGGCGCGCGCACGTTGCAGGCGGTGCTGCAGGATTTTCGACGGAGCGCACCGTGAAGCCGCCGAAGCCTCGGGGGAAGCCTGCCGCGAAGCTTGCCGCGAAGCCCGCCGCGAAGCCTGCGGCAAAGCCTCCGCGTGACGCGCCTGAGCCGCGCGCGAGCGAACTGCGGATCGTCGCGGGCGAGTGGCGAGGCCGGCGTATCGCCGTTCCGGACGGCGCGGTACGGCCGACGGCCGACAAAGTGCGCGAAGCGTGGATGAGCATCATCCAGGCGTACATCGTCGATGCGCGGGTACTGGACCTCTGCGCCGGATCCGGTGCGCTCGGTCTGGAGACGTTGTCCCGTGGCGCAGCACACGCCGACTTCGTTGAGAACGACCCGAAAGTCTTTCAGACGCTCCAGCAGAACATCGCGACGCTCAAGGCGGGCGCCCGCGCCACCGTGCACCGCGCCTCCGCGGTGCCGTTCGTCGAGGCGGCGACCGAGCCTTGGGACCTGGCGTTGGCGGACCCGCCGTACGGGAAGGGCATCGCCCTCGCGCTGGCCGAGCGCTGGCTCCGGACGCCGTTCGCGACGATCTTTGGCGTGGAGCACGAGGCCACCCTGACGCTGCCGGTCCCCGAGGGACGCACCGTCGATCGTCGCCAGTACGGGATCACCGCACTCACCATCTACCGCACGGACCGCTGACGATGCCGAAGGTCGCGCTGTACGCCGGGAGCTTCGATCCGATCACCAACGGGCATGCCGATCTCATCCGTCGGTCGCTGCGGTTCGTCGACCATCTGGTGGTCGGGGTGGCGGTGAACCTGTCGAAGGTGCCGCTCTTCACCATCGAGGAGCGCATGGAGCTCATCCGCGCAGCGGTCGAGGGCGACCCGCGCGTGGAAGTCCGCTCCTTCAGCGGCCTGGTGGTCGATTTCGCGCGGTCCGCAGGCGCGTCAGTGGTGCTGCGCGGACTGCGGGCGGTGGCAGACTTCGAGTACGAGTACCAGATGGCCCTGATGAACCGCCATCTCGCGCCGACGCTCGAGACGATGTTCATGGTGCCCTCGCTCGAAGTGAGTTACGTGAGTTCATCGCTGGTGCGCGAGGTCGCGCGCTTCGGCGGGGACATCGACGCCCTGGTGCATCCGGCCGTGGCGAAGGCGTTGCGCGAGAAGTATTCGGCCCCATCTTTCACTGCGAACCCCGGCCCGAGCGCGAAATGAGTCTGCAGGTCACGAAGCATGGCGACATCGTCATCATCGACGTCGACGGTCAGCTGATCGTCGGCAATCGACAGGAGCTCAAGCAGCGCGTCCTCGATGAAGCCGAGGGCGGCGCGCGCCGCATCCTGATCGACTTCGCCAAGACCGCCTACATCGACTCGTCCGGCCTGGGCGTGCTCGTCTCGCTGGCCAAGCGTCTGCGCGAGCTCGGCGGCGACCTGCGGCTCGCCAATCTCAATGACGATCTGCAGACGCTGTTCGAGCTCACCAAGCTCGACTCGCTGTTCCAGATCGCCGACACGCGAGAGCGCGCCCTCGAGAGCTTCTGAATGGCGTCGAACGCGGCGTTGGACATCCGGATCCCCAGTGATGTCCAGCAGATCGAAGGCATCGTCGCGCAGGTGGTGCACCGCTGTCGTGAGCACCGGTTCAACGGCCGGCAGCTCACCCTGAACGTCCCCGTCGCGCTCACCGAAGCGCTCTCCAACGCGATCCTCCGCGGGAACGGCGACGACATGGCCAAACATGTCCGCGTTCGCGCCGAGGTCAGTGAGATCCGCCTCGTGCTCGAAGTCGAGGACGAGGGGAACGGGTTCGATCTCGACGCCTGCACCTCCGATCCCACGACACCGGAGAACCTCGAGCGCGAGACCGGACGCGGCCTGTTCCTCATGCGATCGCTCATGGATCAGGTCGAGCGCTTCCGCGGCGACGGCAACATCGTGCGTCTCACGCTGATCCGTCGATGACAGGCGTGCGGTGAGCGAGGTCGCGCGCGTCCTCGAGGCGTTCAGCGAGGCCTACGGCTGCGGCGCAGTGCTGTGGACGCAACCGCGCGTCGACGACGCGCTCGAGGTGGTCGCGACCTCGGGTGGTGATGTCACACCGCCGGCCGCGAACACGCTCACCGATGGCGCCGTGCCGATCGCCCGCGAGACGGCGTTGGGACGGCAGCTCGTCGCGCGCATCCCCGGCCGCACGCGGGCCTGGCTCGGCGTGGGTCCGGTGGCCGATGATGATGCCGACGCGCGGCGCTGGCTCAGCGTGCTCGTGCCGGTACTCTCGCAGATGTTGCAGAGTCAGTGGGAAGCCCGCCGCGCCGCGGACGAACTCGCCGAACGCTACGAGGAGATCAATCTCCTCTACTCCATCAGCGAGATCCTCGGTCGCACGGTCACGCTCGAAGAAGCAGCGCGGACCATCCTGATGGAAGTCGCCGAGACCGTAGGCGCGGAATACGGCGCCTTGCTGGTGCACGATGCGGGGCCGGGGCTGTTGCGTCCGGTGACGACGCTGCGCGTCGATCCCAAGTCCACGCCGCTGCCGATCCCCACGGACGATCCGATCAGCGTGACCGCGCGCGTGTTCCGTACGCGGCACGCGCTGCTCGTGAACGCGGGCGTGCTCGAGAGCGAGTACGAAGCCCCGTTCCGTGCGGGGGCCATGCTCACGGTGCCGATCGTGTGGACTACGCCCGATGGCGGCATCCCGCTCGGCGTGGTGAGTCTCTCCGGCCGTCGAAGCGGCGCAGCGTTCACGGCAGGCGATGAGAAGCTCGTTGCGGCTGTGGGCTCGCAGATTGGCACTGCGATCCAAAATGCACGCCTCGTGCGCGCGTCGATCGACCAGGAGCGACTCGCGTCGGAGATGCGACTCGCACACGACCTGCAGATGAAGCTGCTGCCGTCTGGCGCCGTGGTCGCACCGGAGGCCGTGTGTGCCGCGCGCGTGGAGGCCGCCGACGGCGTCGGCGGCGACTTCTACAATCTGTTCCGGCTCGGCGGCGGGCGGACCGGCATCCTCGTGGGCGATGTGTCCGGACACGGCTACCGTGCGGCGCTGATCATGGCACTGGTGATGAGCGCTGCGGCGATCCACGCGCAGACGACCGCCGACCCAGCGGAGACTGTGCAAGCGCTGCTCGCGACGGTCGAGGAGGAACTGCGCGAGACCGAGATGTTCCTCAGCCTGTGCTACGCTGTGGTCGATCGCGATGCGGGGACAATTCGTTGGACCAACACGGGCCACCCGCATGCGTTCGTGATCGACCTCGAGGGCACCGTCACGCGTCTTGAGGCGACCGACCCTCCGCTCGGGCTCGGCCCCGAAGGCTTGCATGTGCACGCGCGCCCGTGGGCCGCGAGCGACCTGCTCGTGATCTTCACCGACGGCGTGAGCGACGCACGCGATGCGCGCGGTCAGACACTCGGCGAATCGCGCGTGCTCGACGTGCTGCGCGCGCGCCGGCGCGAGGTGCCGTCGCGCATCGTCGACGGCGTGTTCGCGCTGGTCGAAGGGCACATGGGACGGCTCCGTCCCCACGACGACCAAGCGGTCGTCGCGCTGCGCTCGAGCTGAGGCCCACGATGGCGCTCCCGCGCCCCAAGAAGCGCTTCGGGCAACACTTCCTCACCGACCCGCGACTGCTCGCGCGCATCGCGGACGCGGTGCAGGCCACGCGCGACGACGTGGTGCTCGAGATCGGTCCGGGGCGGGGCGCACTCACCGCGCAGCTGATCGAGCGCGCGGGCACCGTGATTGCGATCGAGGTCGACCGCGATCTCGCGCCGATGCTCGCCGAGCGATGGAAGGACGAGCCGAAGTTCCGCTTGGTGGAAGGGGATGTGCTGCAGCAGGATCTCGGTGCGTTGGCGGCGGGCCCAGACCTGCTCGCCGGGAACGTGCCCTACAACATCACCACGCCGATCCTCTTCCACGCGATGCGCCGCCCGCGACCGGCGCGGGCGGTCTATCTCGTGCAGCGTGAGGTCGCCGACCGCATCGTGGCGCCGGCGGGCAGTGAGGCGTACGGCGCGCTCTCGGTGAACGTGCAGGCGTTGGCACGCGCCGAGTTGTTGTTCGGTGTGGCGGCAAGAGCGTTCTCGCCGCCACCTAAGGTGGAGTCCGCCGTCGTGCGGCTCATCCCACGTGACGACCCTGTGGTGAGGGCCGAGGAAGAAGAGCCGTATCGGCTGCTCGTACAGGGTGCGTTCGGACTGCGCCGAAAACAGTTGCGGCGCGTGCTCCGCACGTTGTGGTCGCTTGATGCGGAGGCAGCGGACGCGGTGCTCGCGCAGGCCGGGCTCGATGGGGAACTGCGACCGGAAGTCCTCACCCCGGAACAGTTCGCCGCGCTACTCCGCGCGCGCGTCGCTACCTGACGGGCAGCGCGCCGCCGTTGGTGAGTCCGAAGGCGAGGATCTCCAACTCGGTCGCCATGTTCACCGCACGCATGGCGACACCCTCGGTCACCTTGAGCGGGGTGGGCGCGAAGTTGAGCACGGCGCGCACGCCCGCCTTGGTGACGCGGTCGGCGATGGCCTGCGCAGCCTCGGCCGGGACGCACAACACCGCGATCTCCGGCTTGAGCTTGGCGATGTCGCGCTCGAGTTCGGCCTCTGGGCGCACCGAGACGCCATCGAGCTTGGTCCCCACCCGCGCCGGGTCGCGGTCGTAGACGCCGACCACGCGGAACCCGCGCGTGGTGAATCCGCGGTACTGCGCGAGCGCCGCGCCGATCTTGCCCGCGCCGACGATGATCACGCTCCACGGCCGCTGCAGCCCGAGGATCTCGCGGATTGCGATGCTGAGATCCTTCACCGTGTAGCCCATGCCGCGCTTGCCGAAGGACCCGAAGAACGAGAGATCCTTGCGCACCTGGGCCGAGGTGGTTCCCCCCGACTCCGCGAGCTCTCCGCTGGAGATCGTGGCATGCCCCGACGCCTCGTATTCCTCGAGGAATCGCAGGTACAGGGACAGACGTCGGACGGTCGACTCGGCGATGTGCTTCACGGGCGGGGCAGGAGGGCTTGTGAAATCATTCACAAGCTAAGTGAGACGGTCCGCCGACTCAATGGGTGCCCGCCGGATCGGGGCGGCGGTCGGTGTAGTTTTGGGGATGGATCTCGATGCGATGCCGTACGTGGTGGTGGACGTGGAGACGACCGGTGGCCGCCCGGTGGGTGACGATCGTGTCACGGAGGTCGCGGCCGTCCACGTGGACGGTGCCGAGGTGACGCTGGCGTTCCATTCGCTGGTGAATCCCCAGCGCCCCATCCCCTGGCACATCACCCAACTGACCGGCATCGACGACCGGATGGTGCGGGACGCGCCGACCTTCCGCGACATAGCCGGGGAGTTCGCGGCGCACTTGGTGGGTCGCGTCTTCGTGGCGCACAACGCGCCGTTCGATTTCGGGTTCCTCTCGGCGGAGTTCGGGCGCGTGGCGCCGACGCCGCTCGACGAGATCATCGCGGGCCGTCTGTGCACGGTGCGCCTCGCGCGTCGCGTGCTCGCGCATCTGCCTCGTCGTAACCTCGACGCGGTGTCGCACCACTACGGCGTGACGATCGACGGTCGTCACCGTGCAGCGGGTGACGCGATGGCGACGGCGCACGTGTTGCGTGGGCTGATCCGCGACATCGAGCGTCGCGGCGTGCACACGTGGGACGACCTGCAGGGCATGCTGAACGCCCGCACCGCGCGGTCGCGCGCCCGCCGTGGCCTGCCAACTTGGACCGAGGGCGCGGAGGGCGCGTGAGGCAGGGGGTGGTGCTCCAGCACCGCGTGCTGATCCACCATCCACCCTCCGCCCCCCACCATCTGCCCCCAATGACACCGCGATGACGCCGGGTCACGAGCTTGGGTCGACCTTCACCCTACTCTCGTGATCGCCATCGCTCCCGCAGCCACGGATCGCCCAGTCCTGCTGACGCTCAGCGCCGACTACGCGGCGATCGAGCGTGTGCGTCGTGGTGTGCAGTCGGAGTTCGTCCTGTTGCGCTGCGCGACGGTGCGGCAGGCGCTCGACGCCTTGGCCGCGTCGCGTCCCGCGGGTGTGCTGCTCTCGGCCACTGATGGGGAGGGCGCGCGCACCGCGCCGTTCGTGTTGCAGCTGCGCGCACTCTGCGGTCAGGTCCCGGTGATCGCGATGTTGCGTCGCGCCGAGTCGTTGTCGCCGGCGGCGCTCGCGCTCATCGGTGTGGCGCCAACGGGGGTCGTGACCGTGGAGGACCTCGACCTGCCCTCGGTGATGCGCGGCCTGACCGGTCGCGTGTGGCGAACGGACTTCGTCGCCACCGTCTGGCCGCTGCTCGAGGGCGATGTGCCGCGGCCGTTGCGCCCGATGCTGCGCTACGCGTTGACCCGCGCCGGGGAACCGCTGCGCGTGCAGGACATCGCGGACGCCTTGGGGGTCGACCGCAAGACGCTCTGGCGCCGCTGCCGGGCGCACGGGATGCAGAACGTGCGTGCGTTGACGCGCTGGTGCCGGTTGTTGGCGGCGGCGCATGCGCTCCGTACGCAGCCGGGCGCGGTAGACTCGATCGCGGAGGACTTGGCGTTCGCATCACCGACGGCGATGCGCAACGCGATCCGGCGGTATCTGCGCCTCACGCCGACGGCGTTGCGCGCATCCGGTGGTGAGCAACTCGCCTGCGCGGCGTTCCGCGCGTGGATGCAACGAAAGGCCCCGCCCCCAGTGGTGACGTTGGGCGACGTGGCGTGAGAGGGTCTGGAACGCGCTGACGCTAGTGTGGTGCCTTGCGGACGGACACCGCCGTCCCTGCAGTCATCCGAGGCCCATCACCCGCTCACGCCTATGCTCCTTACGGTGGTCGCTGCCCTCACCGCGCTGCTCACGCTCATCGCGCTCAGTGCGCGCACCGCCACGGCGCAGGGGAGCCGACCGGTGCAGATCGCGCTCGTCGATGCGTTGTCATCGCCCAACGCTCGGGCGGAGCTGGTGCGCTTCGCGGATCCGGCGCGTGCGGATCTCATTCTGCTACCGGCTCGCCGCGCGACCGCGGAGGACCTCGCGGCCGCGCTTGCGATGCTGCGCGACGATGTCAGTCGCCGTCCGACCCGGCCGGGCACGGTCGCGCGGACGACCATCACGGGGATCGGCGCGTTGTCG
>JADYYN010000061.1 GCA_020853635.1 Gemmatimonadaceae bacterium | reverse complement strand
TCAAGGGCAGCACGTTCATCGTGCAGGAGCGTCTGGGCGGCGGCAACGTGGTGATGTTCACGAGCGAGCCGATGTTCCGCGGCTGGTGGAGAGCGCTCGATCGGTTGGTGCTGAACGCGATGTTGCTGGGGACAGCGTTCTAACGGCAGGTGGGAGGTGTGAGGTGTGAGGTGTGAGGTGGGAGGTGTGAGAAACGGGGTGCCGGATGCGCAGTTCACGCATCCCGCACCCCGCATCTTTCTACCATCGCCCATCCACCATCCACCTACCGCCTTTTCGGCGCCACCCTCGTCCAGATCACGATCACGCCGCAGCCGGCGTTGCGGCCGGCGAACTCACCGGGCACGTCCGCGGCACCGGTGTAGACCTCGATGCCTTCGATATCGAGGATCGGCGTGTTGAGTCCGAAGCTGTTGTTCTCCACCCCGTCGACGATGTACTCCGGGAGGCAGCCGCGTGGCGCACGCGCCATCCGGATGAAGCAGCCGCCGCCACCGCCGCACTCGACAATCGCGCCGCGCACCTGACGCATCGCATCCGTGAGGCGATTGAATCCGGCCTTCTCGATCTGCTCGCGCGTGAGATACTGCCCGCGCCCGGTGCGCATACGGCGCTCGAAGTCAGCGTAGCGGCGTTCCATCGGCACCGGCGCGTTCACCGTTACGCCGGCGATCGGCTGCGCCGCAGCTGCCGCTGCCGAATCGAGATTGACTTGTGCCGAGTCGAGTTCGAGCGTGCGCTCCATCACCTCGCCGGCGGCGAACGGCAGTGTGAGGTTCGCGCGCGGGAACCCCACGGCGAATACGACGAACCGATTGATGCCCGCCGGAAGGCTGTCGAGATCGAATACGCCTAGTGAGTCCGACACCGCCACCTTGCCGGTTCCCACGACAGCGATTCGAGTCCCGGCGACCGGCTTCGCCGTGGCGGCGTCGAGCACGACGCCGCGGAAGCGGGCGTGCTTCGGTTGCGCGCCGCGCTGTGCGTCCGCGGTGACGCCGAAGATCGTGAGGAGCGCCAGCAACGTCGACCCGAGCGTCAGGGCGCGCACCAGGTCGCAAGGAAGTCGGTCGAAAGCCGAGCGCATACGTCTGTGTAACAGAGGGTCGGACGTGCGTTTCCGCAAGTCATACCCGTATGGCGAGCGATTCTGTCACCGATGTCCGCACGGTGCACGTCTCTCTTGCGCTTTTTCCAAGGGAATCGCAGAGTTTTGCACGGCGTGACACCCTTGTGACGCGCTTGTAGCACCCCCACCACTCCCTTCACGGAGCTGTTCCACACATGCATCGTCTCGGGTCACACCGGACACTCAGGGCATTGCTGCTGCTCGCAGCCATGTTCCTGGGCAGCGGCGCCGTCGCCGCACAACAAGCGCTCATCACCGGCAAAGTCACCGCCGGCGGGACTCCACTCGGTGGCGCCACCATCACCATCCCGTCCATGGCGGGCGTCGGCACGATCTCAGATGAGTCTGGCAACTACAGACTCGCGGTGAGCTCGCGTCTCGAGACGGTCGTGGTCCTCGCGCGTGCGATCGGCTTCAAGCCGCTCCGCGTCACGGTCACGATGACGAACAATCGCGGCGAAGCGAACTTCGCCCTCGAGAAGGACGTGCTGAACCTCGAGCAGGTGGTCGTGACGGGCCAGAATCAGGAGATCTCGCTCAAGAAGGTGGCGTTCTCCGTCGGCGTCGTCGACAACGCGCAGCTCAAGGAAGCCCCGTCCGTCACGCCGCTCGGCGGCTTGAATGGTCGCGTGGCTGGGGCGAGTGTGACCTCAGTGTCCGGCGCGCCAGGCTCTGCGCCGGCGATCCGACTACGTGGTGCGACCTCACTCACCGGTCGGCAGGATCCGCTGATCATCGTCGATGGAACCATCACGCGCATCTCGCTCGCGGACATCGCGGCCGAGGACATCGAGCGTGTTGAAGTCATCAAGGGCGCGGCGGCCAGTTCGCTCTACGGCTCCGACGCCGCGAACGGCGTGGTCCAGATCTTCACCAAGCGAGGTGCATCGCTGGCCGAGGGCCAGACTTCGGTGACGGTGCGGAACGAGTTCGGAAGCAACTCGATCCGCCGTTCGATCCCGAACAACCTCTCGCATGCATTCGAGGTGGACGGCAGCGGGAACTTCGTGCTCGACGGCGGAGGCAACCGGGTCACCAAGGCCGACAACATCTCTGACAATTCGTATCCGGAGACCTTCGACCAACTGGGGCAGATCTACAGCCCCGGAATGTTCTTCACCAACTACATCTCGGTCGGACAGCGGCGCGGAAAGACCAATCTGAATGCCTCGTTCCAGAACACCAAGGACGAAGGCATCCTCAATCTGCTCGGGGGCTTCTCGCGGCAGAACTTCCGCTTGAACGCCGACGTCGCACTGACCGAGAAGCTGGACCTCCAGACCGGCGCATTCTTCGCGCGCTCGACGGCCGACCAGCCCGACGAAGGCAACGTGTTCTTCGGCCTGCGCATGCTCGAACCAAATATCGATCTCACGCGCGACGGTGCGGAGGGACAGCCCTACGATCCACGCGTACGGCAGACGGGACGCACGGGGAACGTGTCGAACCCGCTCTACTCGGCATACTACCAACAGAACGACAATGAGCGAGACCGCTTCACCGGCTCGTTCCGTGCTCGGTACCGCATGCTCGACTGGCTGACGATCGAAGGCAACGCGAACTACGACCGCGGCAACGATCTCACCAAGAACTTCGTGCCAGTCGGCTTCCTCAACTCGCAGGGGAACTCGGGTAGCGGCTCGCTCTTCCAGGCGCAAAGCATCGTACGGCAGTACAACCTGGGATCATCTGTCTCGGCGACGCGCAGCTTCGGCGCCATCACCAACACCACGAAGGTGGCCTGGGTATACGAAGACCAGCAGAACCGGCGACTGAGCATCTTCGCGCCGGCACTGGCGTTGCCGCGTGTCCCGGAGTTTTCGGCCGCAAAGCGCGACGCGAACAACCCGCTCTCGCCGGGCTCGAACACCGAGGACATCCGCAACAACAACGTCTTCGCGATCAGCACCTTCGAGTTCCAGGAGAAGCTGATCGTCGACGGTCTCGTGCGCCGCGACCAGTCATCGCTCTTCGGGTCCGAGGAACGCACCGCGTACTACCATCGCGCCTCCGTCGCGTATCGACTCTCCGAGGACGTCGCGATCCGCGGGATCGATGAGTTCAAACTCCGCGCCTCCGTCGGCACGGCGGGACTCCGTCCGGTCTACGACGCGCAGTACGAGCAGTTCGCGCTCGTCGCGGGCATCCCGGAGAAGGTGACGCTGGGCAATCCGTTGCTCAAGCCGGCCTACTCGCGTGAAGCGGAGATCGGCTTCAACTTGAACTTCCTCGAGAACTTCACGTTTGAGTACAGCTTCTCCGACAAGCGCACGACCGATCAGATCCTCAATGTCCCGGTCTCAGCCGCTACCGGATTCGTCTCGCAGTGGACCAACGCCGGCACGCTGCGCGGCCGTTCGCATGAGTTCCTCTTCGGTGCCGTCCTCGCACAGACGAACAACTTCTTCTGGCGCGCCAATGTCGCGTTCGACCGCACACGCCAGAAAGTCGAGGCGCTGAACGTGGCGCCGTTCCTCGTCGGACCGGATGAAGGCGACGCGAACACCCGCATCTTCCGCATCGCCGAGGGCGAGACCTTCGGCGTGCTGTACGGCTCGCGGTGGATCCGCACACGGCAGCAGCTTGAGACCACCATCGCCGGCGGGACGATCGGCGGCACCGTGGCCGATTACACCCGCAACGAAGAGGGCTTCTACGTCCCGACTGCGGACTGGCGGACGCCGGACGAACTGCCGATCAAGGCCACCGATGCGGACGGCAACACACTCACGCAGATCGGTGATGTGAACCCGGACTTCAACCTGAGCTTCAACACGCAAGCGACGTGGAAGGGTTTGAGTGTCACCGCCGTGGTCAACTGGGTCAAGGGCGGGAATATCTACAACTACACACGCCAGTGGCCCTTCTTCGATCTGCGCGACCCGGCGTTCGATCAGCGGGGCAAGCCGCAGGAAGAGAAGAAGACCATCGACTACTACTCGGCGTTCTACAACAACTTCGATCCGAGCGACTACTTCGTCGAAGACGGGAGTTATCTCCGCCTGCGCGAGCTCGCGATCAACTACGAGTTCCCGCGCACGCTTATCGAGCGACTTCCTGGTGGGATGGGCGCCGGACGCACGGTCCGTCTCGGACTCGTCGGCCGCAACCTCTTCACGTCGACGAAGTACTCCGGCTACGATCCGGACGTCTCCGGTCCGGGTGGCGGGAACCCGTTCGGGTATCGCGTCGACTACTTCACGTATCCCGTCTTCAAGACGTTCACCGCCATGCTCGAGATCGGCTTCTGATGTCGACGATCCCGACCTCCATTCAGACCCGGAGTCTCCCGCTCATGACCTTACAGCTGCTCAGGCGCACGTGGGTGCTCGCCGCGGTCACCCTGACCGTCGCCTGCAATCCACTCGACGTCACCAACCCCAACGCGCCCGACGCGGAGCGCGCGCTCACCGACCCCGCCGCGATCGAAGCGATCGCCGGCGGGACCATCCGTTCGTTCTACAACACCTACAACGGACTGGAAGCGGTCGGTCCGTTGACGGCGCAGGCGGAGTCACACACGGCCTCGTGGAACAACTTCAACATGAACTTCTACTCGTCGCTGGACGGCGACGGGACGCGCAACACGCGCGGCTGGCGCAACGACCCCTCGGCGTCGGCACGCACCAGTATCGAACATTTTTGGCAGGGTTACTACTCGACGGCCTCCTCGGCGCGCGACGTCCTCGTCGCGATCCGCATCAACAACGTGGAGTTCGACTCGGAGAGCGACACGCGCCGCGCCGAGGCGATCGCTGAACTCATGCTCGGGGCTTCCCTCGGCCAGATCGCCCTCAACTACGACAAGGGCTATTTCATCGACGAGACGGTGGACCTGCTCACGCTGCAGTACTTCGATCGGGCCGCCCTGCGCGATTCGGCGGTCGCCAAGCTGCAGAGCGCTGCCGCGCTCGCGACCGCGAATGCGTTCGTGACGCCGGCTTCCTGGACGAACGGGAATTCGTACTCCAACACGCAGATCGCGCAGCTCGCGAACACCCTCGCGGCGATGACGTTGGCCTACTGGCCGCGCAATGACACCGAGAACGCCGAAGTGGATTGGTCCGCGGTCGCCGGGTTCGCGGCAGCCGGCATGACCTACGATTTCGTCGTGGTGGGCGATGGCTGTGATGCGTTCTGCCCGCAGATGCAGTCATGGACGAATGACATCTTCGGCATTCGTGTGCACACGCGTGTCGCGAATCTCCTCGATCCCGTCACGCAGGCCGACCCGTTCCCCGACACGCTCAACACACAGCCGAACTCGGTCGACGCGCGCCTTGGCGACGGATCGTTCGGCACCGTTGGCATGGAGGAGGACTACGGCACGGTCGCGAGCACGGTGAACGCAGGGTCGGACTTCGCGTGGTCCTCGTACGAGGCGTTCTTCCCGGCCCGCGGGCAGTATCACCAATCGAACATCGCCCACATCCGCTGGGACGAGTCGGGGACCCAGGACCTCAACAGCATCTACTCCGGCTACGGTCCGGTGCCGCTCGTCATGCGCGCCCAGAACGATCTGATCCGCGCCGAAGCACTCATCCGCTCCGGCGGCTCGCTCACCACGGCGGCTACACTCATCAACAACACCCGCGTCACACGAGGCAATCTCTCAGTCGCGTCGGCGGGAGATGGCGCAGTGACGCTCAAACAGTATCTCGATTACGAGAACGAGATCGAGCTGCTCTCGCAGGGCGCGAGCACGTTCTACAACCGTCGGCGCGTACCCAACGGTCTCATCGCCGGAACGCCGCGAGAGATGCCGGTGCCGGCAAAGGAGCTCGGCGTGAAGCTCGAACCGCTCTATACCTTCGGTGGTACGGGACTTCCGAACTCCCCGACCCCGCCGTGATGTCTCACGCAAGCGATTCGAACCAGCGAGGTCAGGGACTGCTGTCCCTGACCTCGTTGGCTTTCACATCACCGGCCCGCCGCGCGATCGGACTCGCTTTCGCCATCGTCGGCCTCGGAGGCGCGGTCGCCTGTGAGCGTGCGCCGGTCGCCCGTCGACATCGGGAGATCGTCTATCTGCATCCCGACGCAGTCGACTCACTCTCCGCCGACTGCTCGAGCCTGCCGGACACCCTGACCGAACCCTCGCTGGCTATGCTCGACGACCACGACTTCCCCGACGCGCGCGTGGTGCTGCTCGACGGCTGTCGGGCGAGCATCGGTTTCGTCGGGGGTGCACACATCCAACGGACCTACCGTGTACAGGTTCCCGCGCGCAGGACACTCGTCATCCGCGCGCGCGGCGAGTATGCGGGGGTGACCACCGCCTTCGACTTCCCGGCTACCGCGGACTCCACAGGATCCAACGTTGCGCGGACGCGGACCGATTCGCTCGTCGCCACGCAGGACCGCGAAGTCGCCATCCGCATCATGCTCGTGCCCAAACTCCGCGAAGAACCCCGCACCAGCCGCGTGCTGCTCTCGCTGCTCGTGCGCTAGAGGATCGTCGGGCGCTGCGTGCGGATCACCGCACGCGGCGCACGCGGCGCAGGCACGCGCGGGAGCATCTCGAAAGAGAACGCCTGCATCTCACCGCCCGGCAGCTCGCGCGACGACACCGCCGTCACGCGCACCGTGCGCGATCGCCCCGCGCCCACGACCGTCAGCTCAGCGCTCTCGCCCACCTTGAGCTTCCCGATCTCGCGCGCCAGACGTTCGGCGCGCGCTGAACCGGCCTCGTCATCCTCCACGTCCTCGCGCGCCACACGCACCGACACACCATTGATCGCGGCGATACGATCGCCCTCGATGATGCCGGCATTGGCCGCCGGACCGTCCTCCACCACGGACTGGACGAACACGCCGATAGTATCACGCGCCGTGCCCGTGCTCGCGATGCTCATGCCGAACACGGCGCGCTCGGTGGGCACCGCACGCCACGATCCGCTCGCCACGTCGGACTCCCCTGTGGACGTCGACGGCACCACGCTCAGCGTCTTCGACTGCCCCCGACTCCATACGCGGAGCGAGACGGACTCACCGTCCTTCACGCGCGCGAGTTCGCGCTGCAAGCGGCGCGTGAGCAGCGGCGTGGTGTCGTCCTCGCCGGCATCAGCGCGGTCCGCACGCAGCGACACACCGTTCACGGCCTGCAGCCGATCGCCTTCCTTGAGGCCCGCCTTCTCGGCTGGCGACCCTTTGTTCACCGACGCGATCCGCAGTCCGAGGGTGTCCGCACGGTCCGAAATGCTCTCGATAGTCACCCCGAGCCGGGGTCGGTTCTCGGACACCGCCACGCGCTGGAAGGCACGTGGAAGTTCTAGCACGCGCATCTCCTGCGCCGCGAGGAGACTCGGGGCGGCGAGAGCCGCCGCGAGGGTGGCGGTACGACGGATCAGACGCATCTTTGGGTTCCTCTGGTCGGGTGGTCCTTTGGGGTGCTCCGCTCTTTCGGTCACCGCACCCGCGATGAGGGTTTCCAGAGTCGCCAGGCGGGTTCAACCGACCCCGACCGCCGCGCGTACTTCAGGAGTCCCACCCCGGGCAGGCCCCCGAGCACCACCGCTGCACTGTCCGCTGCCCCTCCCACGTCCGCTCCCCAACCGGATCCACGATGAGACTGTCGCTCCTGCTGCTCACATTCGCGGCGCTGACCGCGCAGGCCCAAGGCCGACCTGCGGGTCGCCCCGCAGGCGGAACCCCTCCAGCGGGCGCGCAGGCCCCCGCAGGAGGCCAGAATCAGGGCGGGCGCGGTGGCGCCCAGGGTGACTCGGCCGCCGGTGGTATCCCGGCCAACGCCTTGGCGGCGTTCCGGCTCCGTAGCATCGGCCCCGCTTTCACCTCAGGCCGCATCAGCGACATCGCGGTGCACCCCAACAAGCGCACCTGGTACGTCGCGGCAGCCTCCGGCGGTGTGTGGAAGACCGACAACGCGGGCACGACGTTCTCGCCGATCTTCGACGGGCAGACGTCGTACTCCATCGGCACGGTGGTGCTCGACCCCAAGGATCCCAACGTGGTCTGGGTCGGCACCGGCGAAAACAACGCACAGCGCTCTGTGAGCTGGGGCGACGGCGTCTACAAGTCGGAGGACGCGGGCCGTTCGTGGAAGAACGTGGGCCTCAAGAACTCCGAACACATCGGGCGCATCGTCATCGATCCGCGCGACTCCAAAGTCATCTACGTCGCCGCGCAGGGCCCCCTCTGGGCCGAGGGCGGTGACCGCGGTCTGTTCAAGTCCACGGATGGTGGTGAGACATGGACGAAGATCCTCTCCGGCGAGAAGTGGGCCGGCGTGAACGACGTCTCGCTCGACCCGCGCAACCCGGACATCCTCGTCGCGAGCACCTGGCAGCGGCATCGCCATGTGTGGGGCTACATCGCCGGCGGACCGGAATCGGCGCTGCATCGCTCCATCGACGGCGGCAAGACCTGGCGCAAGCTGAGCGGCGTGCCCGAGGGTGAAGGCCGCATCGGCCTCGCACGCGCGCCGTCGCATCCCGACATTGTGTACGCGATCGTCGAAGCGTCCAACAACCGCGGTGGCGTGTATCGCTCGCGCGACAACGGACTCAACTGGAGCCGCATGGGCGGGACCTTCTCGTCCGGCTCGCTCTACTACAGCGAGATCTTCGTCGATCCCAACGACCCCGATCGCGTGGTCGCGATGGACGTACAGAACCGCGTGTCCAACGACGGAGGCGCCACCTGGGCCAACCTCGGCGAGTCGGGCAAACACGTCGACAACCACGCGCTGTGGATCGATCCGGATGACAGTCAGCACATCCTCAACGGCAACGATGGCGGACTGTACGAGAGCTTCGACGGCGCGCAGACGTGGCGCTTCTTCGCGAACCTGCCGCTGCCGCAGTTCTACAAGATCGACGTCGACATGAACGCGCCGTTCTACAACGTGTACGGCGGCACGCAGGACAACTTCTCGTTCGGTGGCCCGGCCCGCACGCGCAGCATCGCCGGCATCCGCAACTCCGACTGGTTCGTCACCAACGGCGGCGACGGCTTCCAGAGCCGCGTCGACCCCACGGACCACAACACCATCTACGCCGAGTCGCAGAACGGCGGCCTGGTGCGCTTCGACCGTCGCACAGGCAATGCCGTGCGCATCGTGCCCGAGGAAGAACCGGGCGAGGATCCGGCGCGCTGGTACTGGGACTCGCCGCTGATGATCAGCCCGTTCAGCAACACCCGGATCTACTTCGCCTCGCAGCGCGTCTACCGCAGCGACGACAAGGGCAACTCCTGGCGCCCCATCTCCCCCGACCTCTCGCGCAACATCCCGCGCACGTCGATGAAGATGCAGGGCCGTCTGTGGAGCGTCGACGCCGTCGCACGCAACACGTCCACTTCGTTCGCGGGCTCGGTGATCACGCTCAGCGAGTCGCCCAAGCAGGAAGGCCTCATTTACGCCGGCACCGATGACGGGCTCATCCAGGTCACCGAGGACGGCGGCGCGACGTGGCGGAAGATCGAGCACATCGATGGCGTGCCCGACTCGAGCTACGTCGCCTACCTCTCCGCGTCGCCGCACGACGCCAACGTCGTGTACGGTGCCATCAACAACTTCAAGCGCGGCGACTTCAAGCCCTACATCATCCGCTCCACCGACAAGGGCCGCTCGTGGAAGGTGATCTCGGCCAATCTCCCCGAGCGGGCGCCGACGCACGTGGTGCGCGAGGATCTCGCGCGGAAGGGTCTGCTCTTCGCCGGCAACGAATACGGCCTCTGGTTCTCGTTCGACGACGGCTCGCGCTGGACGCAGCTCCGCAACGGACTGCCGCCCATCGCGGTGTACGACATCGCCATCCAGCCGCAGGCCAACGACCTCGTGGTCGCGACCTTCGGCCGTGGCATCTATGTGCTCGACGACATGACGCAGCTGCGTGCGCTGCAGCCGGAACGCCTCCGCGGCGAGCTCACGCTGCTGCCCATCTCGCCCGCTCTCATGTACACGCCGGACTCGCCGCTCGGCGGCAACGGAGTCGGGTTCCAGGGTGCGGGGCACTACTTCGCGTCCAATCCCACCGTGGGTGCGCACTTCACGTACTACATGCGCAGTGCGCTGCGCTCGCTGCGTCAGACCCGTCAGCAGCGTGAGACGGCACTGAATCGCAGCGGTGCTGACGTGCCCTTCCCCGGCTGGGACGCACTCAAGGCCGAGCAGGATGAGGAGGCACCGAGCATCGAAGTGGAGATCACCGATGCGTCGGGCGCGGTGATCTCGCGGTTCGACGGCAGCAACAGCGCCGGCATGAACCGCGTGACGTGGAACCTCCGTTCGATGGGCGTGAATCCGGTGAGCGCTGCCGCAGCAGGCGGCGGCTTCGGTGGTGGCGGGGGCGGTGGCGGAGGTGGTGGCGGCGGCTTCGGCGGAGGCGGCGGTGCGCTCGGTGGCAACGGGCCGTTCGTCGCGCCGGGCACCTACCGCGTGCAGTTCTTCAAGCGGGTGCAGGGCGCGCGTTCGGCGCTCACGCAGCCCGCACCGTTCGACGTGCGTATGCTGCCGAACCATCCGGTGACGCCCGCCGAACGCGAGCGTGCGGTGGCGTACGTGCGTGAGGCGCAGTCGCTGCAGCGTGTGGTGCTGGCCGCGAATGCGTTGATGACCGAGACCAGCACGCGGCTCGATGCGTTGCAGCGCGCGGTGGAGCAGATCACGCGCAGCACCACGCTCGACGCCGAGGTGCGCGCGGCGCAGCTGAAGCTGCGCGGGATCCGTGAGCAGCTGAGCGGCGACAACACGCCGGGCCGCTACTCCGAGCCCACCGAGACGTCGTTGCTCGGTCGCATGAACACGGCAGCGGGCGTGGGCGGCCTCACCGAACCCACGGGCACGCAGAAGAGCCAGCTGGAGATCGTGCGCCAGCGCTTCCCGGCCATCTACACGGCGCTCAAGGCGTTCGTGGAGACGGATCTGCCGCGGCTCGAGCAGGCGGCTGAGGCGCAGGGTGCGCCGTGGACGCCTGGGCGCGCGCTCCCGCCGATGCCCTGAGCGGCGAGCGCTGGGAGTTACGTTCTCTCGCGATACACAACGGGGTGGCCGGCGGTCAGCCCGCCACCCCGGTGTGCCTTTGGCCCGTCAGGCCATCACTCGTCCGTGCGACCGCCACGGAACATCGCGACTCAGTCGTCGATCTCGATGTCCATGCCGTTCTCGAACTCCACCTCGAGTTGCGCGAGCATGCTCGTCGTCGCGTAGTTGAGCGCCGCGAGATCGACCACGGTGCCGTTCGGGCGCTTGAACCAGAGGTCCGGGCGCAGCGCGATCTCCACGCCCGTCGACGCATCGTCGATCACCAGCGCCGGGAAGAGATCCGTCTCCACTTCGACGTCCGCGTCGAAGTAGACGCGGAACGACTGGGCCACACCACCGGTGGGCGTGAACGTGCCCTCGACCATGAGCGAGGCACCCGCCGGCCAGTCCGTGTAGGTCTGGCGCAACGACGCCAGCACTTCCGCGATCCGGGCGGCGCGCGCGACATCATCGTCATCGTTGCTGTCGACGAACAGATCCTTCACCTCGAACTCCATCTCGTCGTACGTGCCGGCCGGGATACGATCGTTCGCGACCGTCACCGTGCCGGAGCCGAGCGGAACATCGGCGACGAAGATCCGGGACTCGAACTCCGAGCAATCATCGTCGTCGGACGGGGAGTCATCGAGATCGTCACAGTTGAGTCCGTCGATGGACTCGACGCGCTTCAGTTCGAACTCATCGACGACGAGCTTGATGTCCGTGATGACGAGCGTGCCGTTCGTCCCGACGATCGAGAGCCCGGTGCTCCCGCCCGCGGTCGTTGTGGTGCTCTGCCCGGCAACGGCAGGGCTGGAGAAGCGAATGGCGGCATTCGCGTTCGGTGAGGTGTTGCTCTCGCATGCGGAGAGGGCGAGGACCGCTGCAGTGAGCAGGGCGCCGGAGCGCGTGAACGAACCGTGGTACATGGATTCCTCCAGTAGGTGGATTCGGCGGGGAATGCCCCAGGCCGACGAGGGAATAGTACACGCGTACAGCGAAATCCCTTGTGCTTGATATCACACGACTTAGGTGAACTTTGCCGAGAACTGCTTCGCAAAGTCTTCGGGTCCGAGCACTGTCCGTGCGCTCGGACACAACGCATCTTCCACGCGCTTCTTGCTTGGGTCGCCGCTGACTCGTCCTTGATGCATGCGCGGCGCGAGACCTGCTGTAGAGGTCTGCGCTGGAGTTCCCCCCCTTTTGGAGTGCAGATGGGTCCGTGGCTCGTCCTGCTCGCGCTCAGCGTGGGCGTCGTGGTGTACTCGTATGCGTTGTACCCGCTACTGCTCCTGATCGTCGCGCGGGTGCGACGTGCTCCCGCCGTCGTGCGCGAGGCGCCGGCCCAGTGGCCGTACATCACGATCACCCTCCCCGCGTACAACGCGCAGGACACGCTGCGGCCGGTGCTCGAAGGGCTGGTCCATACCGATTACCCGCGCGATCGTCGCCAGATCGTCGTGGTCTCCGATGGATCCACCGACGGCACCGACGACCTGGTGCGCGAGTACGCGTCCCATGGCGTCGAGCTGCTCCGCATCGAGGGTCGGCTTGGCAAGACCGAGATCGAGAACCGCGCGTTCGATGCGTTGCGCGGTGAAATCATCGTCAACACCGACGCCTCGGTGACCATCGATCCCAAGGCGGTGCGGCATCTCGTCGCCGCACTCGGTGATCCGACGGTCGGCGTAGCGTCCGGTCGCGACGTGTCCGTGTCGTCCGTCGGCGCGAAGGCGCACGTGGCGAGTGAAGCCGCGTATGTGGGCTACGAGATGTGGGTGCGGGATCTCGAGACGGCGGTCGGCGGGATCATCGGCTCCTCCGGCTGCCTCTACGCCATCCGCGCCCCGCTGCATCGTCGCAAGTTGCCCGGCCACCTGAGCCGCGATTTCTCCTCAGCGCTCTGGGCGCAACTCAACGGCGTGCGTGCGGTGTCCGTGCGCGATGCGGTGTGCTTCGTGCCACGCTCGGCGGGCATGCACATCGAGTATCGCCGGAAGATCCGCACGATGAGCCGCGGCATCCAGACGCTGTTCTACCACAAGGTCCTGCTCGACCCGATCCGCTACGGCGTGTTCGCGTGGTGCCTGTGGAGCCACAAGCTCATCCGCTGGCTGGTGCCGTGGGCGATGGTCAGCGGCGTGATCGCGGTGGGGGCGCTCGCGGTGGTGAGTGGCGCACCGCTCATCGTGACATGGGGTGCGCGGCTGGCATTGACCGGCACCGCCGGCGTCGCGGTGTTGTCGGCGCTCGGCTGGTATTGGCGCGGTGCGGGATCGCCGCCCAAGCTGGCGTCGACCGCGGCGTACTTCGTCTCAGGAACGGTGGCGGCGCTGGTGGCGTGGAAGCGCGCGCTGCTGGAGCGTGGGACGCCGGTGTGGGAGCCGACGCCGCGGGCGCTCACGACCGCGGGGTCGTGAGCGGGAGAAATACTATCGAACGAGGAAGATCGTGATGAGTGGCGTGAGGAAGAGGCCGACGATCTGCAGCCGCCCGTTGCGGTCGAGCGGCGGGCTCCCGAGCGGGACGACCAACGCATCACCGTCCACGAAACCGAGACCATCCAGCGTCTGACCTTCCGCGACTGCCTCCAGCACCTCGGCGGGCTCGAGCATGACCTCTTCGCCGCGTACGACCTTCAGCTTCTGCATGTCCGCGGTCGAGGTCGGACCACCGGCGAGCGACACCAGTTGGTCGATCGATGTCTCCCCGGGCACGCTCAAGTAGCCAGGACGACCCACGTTGCCGAACACGGCGACTCGCAACAACGGACGCGCGGTCACGGTCGTGTTCACGATGTAGTCCGCGAGATCGAGCCGCAGCTTCGCTTCGAGTTCCGCGTGCAACACGCCGGCCAAACTCACCTGCCGGTAGCCAGCGAGCGTGATCAGTCGCCCGTCAAGAACGGTGACCGTGTCGGTCAGGCCGGGACTTCCATCGATCCGAACGGCAATACGATCCCCGACCCGGAAATCGCCGTCGGAGATGCGGCGTCGGATGGTAGTCGCCTCGACTCGCGCCCGCGCACGCGTTCGCTCGCTGTAGGCGGACGATGCGGCGAACTGCTCGAACTGCGCGGCTGCGGCATCGAGCTGCGTACGCGTGGCCATCCTGCTCGATGAGGACACGGGCGCGCTCACCGCAACTTGCGCAGAGAGAGCGTTCGCGCCGAGCGGCGAGATGATCAGGATCGCGAACGCCAAACTGACGGCGGCGAGCCGTCCAGTGAGGCGACGTGACGGCGGACTGAATCGAGAAGTCATAGCCTGAAGAATATGGTGGACGCGCCGAATATGTCGAATCGTTGACGTTGCACCCGTGCGGCAAACCCCGACGGGAGTGTGGACCTGGCGCATCGATTTCGACCGATCCAGAACTAGCACGAACGAAGTAACGCTTTGCCTTTCAACCGCTTAGGACTTTCCGAAACCGCCGCACGCAACCTGCACAACGTATTCACGCGCGCGTGGGCAGTCGCTCCCGCACCAAACACTCGAACACTCGCAATGACTGAACGCACGCTGCGTGCCCGACCGCCCCTGACCCTCATCGTGAACAGTCAGGAGTGGCACTCTCGCTCGCTGGAGAGCATCCTCGGGCCGCACGGTCATGCCGTCTTGCGTGCCTACACGGGCAAGCAGGCGCTGGAGCGCGCGCAGAGCGCGCACCCCGACCTGATCATCCTCGACTCCGACCTCCCGGACCGCGACGGGTTCGACGTCTGCCGCGACCTCCGCGCCGACCCCGCTGTCGGACCGGCGACGCCGATCATCATGACGAGCCCGGGGCACGCCAGCCGGGCCAAGCGGCTCGAGGCGCTCCGCGCTGGCGCATGGGACTTCATCGGTTCAGCGCTCGACGGCGAGGAGCTCCCGCTCCGCCTGCACGCGTTCCTCAGCGCGAAGATGGAAGTCGACCGCGCGCGCGACGAGAGCCTGCTCGACGAACTCACTGGACTGTACAACCTCCGCGGCCTCGCGCGCCGCGCCCGTGAACTGGGCTCGCAGGCCTTCCGTCAGCGTGAGCCGTTCGCCTGCGTGGTGCTCACGCCCATGCTGAACGATGCCGAGGGGGTGTCACTGCCCTCGGAGACCGCCAACGCGGTGCTCGAGTCGCTCGCCCAGGTGCTCCGCGAGACCGGCCGCACCTCGGACGCGATCGGCATGCTCGGCCCGGGCGAATTCGCCGTGGTTGCGCAGGGCACCGACTCCGAAGGCGCCGAGCGACTCGCGCAGCGTCTGGCGTATGCGGCGGCGAACACCGTGAACCACCCGACCATCCGCATGGCGGCCGGCTATGACGCGGTCTCCAACTATCACGATGCGCCGATCGAACCGAGCGACATGCTCATGCGCGCGTCCATGGCGATGCGGCTCTCGCGCACCGAGGCGCGCTCCTCGGGCCTGCTCAACATCCGCAAGTTCGAAGGCCAGCTGAGCTGAACGGAGAAACGAGAACGGCGGAGCGCGCATCCATCTGCGCGCTCCGCCGTTCTCGTTTCTCGCTTCTGCTATCGCTTTTTCAGCGCTGTCCCAGGCCCCGAGACCTGCGGCGTCTCGTCATCCTCGGTCTCGTCCTCGGCACGATAGCCCGGCAGGTACGAGTAGTACCGGTAGATGCCCTCGGCCTTCACGTCGTTGAGCACGGCGCCGAGCACGCGGATCGGGAGGCGGCCGAGATCCGTCAGACGCGACTCCGCGAACTCCCTGTCCGTCACGCCGGTCCGCAGGACCATCACGAGGCTGCCCGTGAGTGAAGCGAGCAGGAGCGGATCCACGCCGGCACCGAGTGGCGGACTGTCGATGATGATCGCCTGGTACTCCGCACGAAGACCGCCGACCAGCTGCGCCATCGCGGTGGACGAGAGCAACTCGGGCCCGCCGGACTTGCGCGTGCCGCAGGGCATGAAGTCGATGCCCCACTCCGGGATGGTGCGGATCACACGCTCGCGTGACTCATCACCGCTGAGGTAGTCGAGCAGACCCGGCTTGCGGTCCACGCCCATAGAGCGATGGAGCACACCGCGGCGCGTGTCGGCATCGATGAGCAACGTGCGGCGACCCGAGCTCGCGAAGGACCGCGCGAGGTTCGCGGAGAGGAACGACTTGCCGTCGCCCGCGCCGGGGCTGGTCACCGTGGTGATGAACGGACCGGCCGCGCCGTGAGCGTACGTAAGGTTCATGCGGATGCTGCGCAGCGCCTCAAGCAGATGTGCTGTTTGCTGTGCGTCCGGCTTGCCGCCGCGCGCGGCGCGCATCACGGGCAAGGCACCGAGGATGTTCAGTCCGAGATCCTTGGTGACCTGCTCCGGATAGCGGATCCGTCGGTCGAAGTGGTCGAGCACCAGCGCGAGCACCAAGCCGAGGCCGAGGCCGACAACGAGGCCGCCAGCAATGATCATGAGCAGCTGATCGGTCACCGGCTGCGTGGGAACCGAGGCGTCGTCGAGCACGCGGACGTCGGGCGCGGCGCTCAACTCCGTGACGCTCGCTTCCTCGTAGGCCGATTTGAGGCGCGTGTAGAGGTTCGTCTGGATCGCGACATTACGCTCCAAACGCGATTCCTCCGACACGCGGATGGGGATCTGCTGCATCTCGCGACCGGATGCAGCGAGCCGCTGATCGATGTCGCGCATGCGTTGATCGAGGTTCGTGATCAACGACCGGGCGAGGAACGGGATGGTCTGGGTCTCGAGCTCGGTGACCTCACGTTCGGCGGCCTGGAGCTGCGCGTTGGCCGGACCGAAGGTGAGCCGGAGTCGACTGGCTTCCTGGCGCTTGGTACTGAGCGAATTCAACGCGGACTGCAACTCGCTCGACGTGCGCACCGAGGGGATCGTACCGAGCACGATCGCCATGGACGTGCTCGAATCGCGACCCGCACGCAATCCGCGCTCGAGGAGATCGCGCTCCTGCTGCATCGAGTCCCGGTCGACCCGGAGCTTGAAGAACGCCGTGCGCACCGGATCGTTCGTCTCACGCAGACCCGAGTTGATCGGCGGCGCGCCACGATCCGTGGGCAACGTGATGGTGTTGACCTTGAAGGTCTGGAGTTGGTTCTCCGCGTCATTGAGGTCCTTCGCCGCCCGATTCAACTGGGCCTGCAGCACTTCGGTGACCTGCGTGAGCTTGTCGCGCTTGAGCAGTGTCGCGACCTCGACGAACCGCTCTGCCACCGTGTTGACGGTGGCGGTGATACCCACCGGATCGGTGCCGCGCAGCGAGACGCGCAGGAACGCCGCGTCGTTGCCGAGCGGCGGGATCTGCAGCGCCTCGGACAGGCGCACGGCCGCGTCGCGCGGCGTGCGAACCACGAAGCTGATGATGCGGCCCGGCGGGATGTCGGTCGGGGCCCAGAGCAATCCGACGCTCGTGCCGATGGAATCGCCGACCGCGCGTTCTTCGAGCACCGTGCCGGAGGCGGTGGATAGCGTGATGCGCTTGCCCTCACCGTCGACGCCGATCTGGTACTGGCCGGGCTGGAACTTGTCCGCGACCTCGAATGTCGTGAAGAACCGCGCTTCGTCGGGCGAGGAGTATTCCACGAACAGCCGCCGCCGCTTCACGACCTCGTCGAGTACTCGGTACGAACGGATCAACTCGATCCACGCCCGATCTGACAGGATGGCAGTGGACCGGAGGGGACCTGCCTGCCCCTGCTGGTTCCGCCCGGCCGCCTCGATCTGGATGGTGGCCTGCGCCTCGTAGGCCGGCTTCACCAGCTTGCTCAGGCCGACCCCGGCGGCGAAGCCGAGGATCCCGAGTCCCAGGATCATCCACTTATATCGCAGCAGCGCCGCGATGTAGCGGCGGAAATCGATTCCACCCTCTTCCTCTTCAAGGAAGTCCCGAGGCGACTCGGGCGGCATCCCCGGGTCGGGCATCGAGAACTGGGCGGGAACGAGTGAACCTGTGGACATGGCGAAGAATGGGATGCTGGACGACGTACGCTAACTGCTGACGGAATATAGTGGTCGGCCGGTCGACCGTCCCTTGACGCTTCGTATTGCGGGTGGTACCTAGTATAGTTGCATGCGTGCAATGTGGCGTCCATGCCACGCCCCGAGTACAGTCATCCGACCCCGCCCGAGCGACAGAGTAGCCAGTGACCGGACCGAACGGACTTCCCACCCCGGATGCGAGCCCAGAAGAGCTCTCGCTTGTACCAAGCGATTTCCGCGCCAGCCTGAACCTGCTGCTCGTCGACGACGAGCGGACGCTCCGTGAATCCTGCCGGTCGATCCTGACCGGGCTCGGCTACAGAGTCGAGGTGGCGACCCGAGGTGACGAGGCGCAGAAGCTCCTGCAGCGGAAGAACTTCGATATCGTGTTGACTGACCTCTACATGCAGGAAGTCACGGGTCTCGACGTCCTGAAGACGGCGATGGAGCAGCGCCCGGAGACCATCGTCATCGTGATGACCGGCAACCCGAGCGTCGCGAGCAACGTCGAGGCACTCCGCGACGGCGCCTGGGACTATCTCCCCAAGCCGTTCTCGGCGACGCATCTCGAGATCGTCGTCGGCCGCGCGGCGCACGCGGTACTGGTCGCCAAAGAGAGCGCCCCCGGCACCGAGGGCCCTTCCGTCACAGTCGACGACGACGCGCCGCTCGGCGTTTCCCCATCCTTTACCCGCTGCCTTGACCTAGCCCGGAAGGTCGCCGCGACTGATGCGTCGGTCTTCATCACCGGTGAGACGGGCTCCGGCAAGGAGATGATCGCGCAGTACATCCATCGGCGCAGCCGCCGGCGCGCGCGGCCGCTCGTGGCCGTGAACTGCGCCGCACTCCCTGAGGGGCTGCTCGAGTCGGAGATGTTCGGCCACGTGAAGGGCGCATTCACCGGAGCCGTGCGCGACAAGGCCGGGCTCCTCGAATCCGCGAACGGCGGCACCCTGTTCCTGGACGAGCTCACCGAGATGCCTAAGTCGGTGCAGGCGAAGCTGTTGCGCGTCATCCAAGACGGCGTGGTGCGTCGTGTCGGAAGCAACTCCACGAGCTCGATCGTCAACGTGCGGTTCATCGCCGCATCGAACCGAGACGCGGACATCGCGGTGCGCGACGGGATCCTTCGCGAGGACCTCTACTATCGTCTGCGCGTCGTCCCGATCACGCTGCCCCCGTTGCGCGATCGGCCCGAGGATATCGCAGTGCTCGCAAGCCACTTCCTCCGCACGTATTGGCGACAGCACCGCGGCGGCGAGACCCGGCCCCCGACGTTCACCGACGAGGCCATTCGTGCGCTGCAGACGTATCCGTGGCCGGGCAACGTGCGTGAGCTTCAGAACGCCGTAGAACACACCGTGGTGCTCCTGGAGCCGGGGCAGGCCGTCCGGGCGTCCGACATCCCGTTGAACGGCAACGGGGAGGACGTCGCGAGCCGTCGTGCGGACAGTCAGCCCGATGCCAGCGACGTCGATCTGTTGCAGGAGAGTTACCACGTGGCGCGCGATCGGGTGATCGCGCAGTTCGAGCGCCGCTATCTTGCGGAACTGGTGCGCGCGGCGGACGGCAACATGTCCAAGGCCGCTCGCCTCGCCGGCGTTGACCGCACCACGCTGTATCGCTTGATGGAGCGTCACGGCCTGCAGCGCGAAGCCGTGGTGAGTCCCAACTCCTAGTCCTCGTGGCCGAGTCCCCTCCTACCGCCCTCGACCGCCCCTCGCGGTCGGGTCGACTAGGCACCCTCCCGGTCGGGGGGATGCTCGTGTCGGGCGACGTGCATCCTCTCCTCGTGAAGGCGGCGGGCGAGGTGATTCGCGGATGGGCGCAGGCCCTCGGCGAGACCTTCGACCCCGACGAGACGGTCGGAGTGGTGGACTGGCTGGCAGCGTCGGTCGACCTCGCGAGCCGTGGCTTCGCACCGGAGCGCGGACAGGGGGCCTCGGCCCTCCACCGGTTCCTGCTCGACCGACTCGGCTCCGTGCTCATCAGCCTGCTCAGCAGTGACACGAGCGTCGACCGAGCGGATGCGCTGCGGCTGATCGCGGGTGTCGATGCTGTTCGGCGCGTTATCGAACCGGAATGGGACCGTTACTTCTCGTCGCAGCTTTCGGGACCTGACGGGCTTAACATCGTGGTGGAAGTCGCGCACGACATCCGCTCGCCCATCACCTCGATCCGGTGTCTGGCCGAGACGTTGGAGCGGGAGCAGTCCGGCCCGATCAATGAGGTACAGCGGAAGCAGCTCCGTCTCATTTACAGTGCGTCCCTCGGCCTCAGCTCCATGGCCTCGGACGTCATCGAGATGGCGCGGAGGGGCGACCAACTGATAGACGGCGACCCGGTGCCCTTCTCGGTCGCCGAGACGCTGGAGTCCGTGGTGGACATGGTACGCCCGATCGCCGAAGAGAAGAGCCTGACCGTTCGATTCAGTGGCCCCCCCGGCGATCAGCGCCTCGGGCGACCGATCGCGTTGGGGCGGGTGCTGTTGAACCTCGTGACTAACGCGCTGAAGTTCACCGACGACGGCACGGTGGAGATCTTCACCCGGGTCACGGCGCAGACGAAGGTCGAGTTTTCGGTGAAGGATACCGGCCGTGGCATCAGCGACGAGGCCATGGCGACGTTGTACCAGCCGTTCCGCCGCTCCAGCGGGCGGGCGGGACACTCGGGGTTCTTCTTCTCGGGGACCGGTTTGGGGTTGGCGATGGTCCGGAAGCTGCTCAGTGGAATGGATTCCGAGCTCCGGTTCGAAACGGCAGCTGGCGCAGGCACGCGCTTCTATTTTGAGGTCGAACTGCCGCCTGTTACGAGATTGTGAGCAAGCGCGGTGAACCTGCTGTGGCGACACAACAACACTGACTACTAGGCTGCGACATGCTACGCGGCCGTGAAATGAGCTAAGACATTGCGTACCAAGCACTTAAGATGGTCCAGAAGGGTGGTAAATCGTCGGCACGCGTCGTGCGAATCAGTTATTTCCACGATGACCACCTTCGGACTTCAGACCGTCACTCCGGTGATCCGCCGCTCCAAGGCTTCGAGCCTTCCGGCCGACCACCCCCACCGCCAGGAAGGCGCGCGTCGCGCCCTCAACGTGGCTGTCGCCGCGATCGGGCTCGTGCTCGCCGCGCCGGTCATGCTGGGCGTCGCGGTGGCCGTGAAGTTGTCCTCGCCGGGTCCCATCTTCTACCGGCAGCGTCGTGTCGGGCTCTGCACGCGTTCCACCCATGGCGGCAATCACCGCCGCAAGGTCGACCTGGGCGGCAAGCCGTTCACGATCTACAAGTTCCGCACGATGCGCGTCTCCAAGCCGGGCCAGGAGTCGCAGGTCTGGGCGTCGAACAATGACCCGCGCATCACGCCGATCGGTGGGTTCCTCCGCCGCACGCGTTTGGACGAACTGCCGCAGCTCTTGAACGTGCTCCTCGGTGACATGAACATCGTCGGTCCGCGTCCGGAGCAGCCGGAGATCTTCAAGAACCTCCGCAACGAAGTGCCGAGCTACTCGGCGCGTCAGCGGGTGCGCCCCGGCATCACCGGTCGCGCGCAGATCACGCTCGCGTACGACTCCTGCATCGATGACGTCCGCAAGAAGGTCGCGGCGGACCTGGAGTACATCGAGTCGCAGTCGTTCCTCGAAGACCTCCGCATCATGGCGCTCACCGCGCCGGTGATGGTCTTCCGAAAGGGGTCGCGCTAAGCGCCGACGGATCTTCCTGTAGTGTACGACGCCGGCCCTTGGGACTTCCCGAGGGCCGGCGTTCTGTATGGCGGGGGCTGGGCGACTACGGCGCGCGTGCGAGCAGCTGCTCCGTCATCACGCGGATCGCTTGGGCGATGCGGCCATAGCTGAACCGCACGGCCGCCTCGCCATGGCCGTAGGGGTCCTCGATAGCGATACCGTGTTGCACACGCGCCGGATCGAACTCGCCGAGCAGGACGACGCGTGACTCCGCGTCGGGGAACTGTGCGATCAGCATCGCCTCGTGCAGGTGGTCCATGACCACCAAGAGGTCCGTGCGATCGACGAGCTCCCGCGTGAGCAGGGTCGAGCGATGCGCGTCGAGCGAGACACCGAACTCCGGCGCGACCGCCCGACCGTCCCGATGCGCGTCCCGCGGTGGTGAGGACGCCCGCACACCGGCAGAGCTGATTCCGGCGAGTGAGCAACCGCGCGCGCGCAGCGCCTCGCGGTACAGCGCCTCCGCCATCGGGCTCCGAAGCACGTTGCCGAAGCAGATGAACACGATGCGGGACTCGGCATGCACGCGCGCTGGGAGCGGGTCGGATCGCCGACCAGCGAGTCGCCGCCGCCGCAGATAGATGCGGCGCTGCGCCGGCGTGAGACTCTGCCACTCCCGCAGGGTGCTGCGCACGGTCTTGGGCACGAGCGAGACCACGAACTGACGCAAGGCGCGGATCATCGAGCCGGAGTGGGAAGGTATCGGAGGAGCAAACGACCTCGGTAGATTACCCTATTCATGATCCCCGAGACAGCGGAACGGCCGCATACCGTGCTAGGACGCGCATGAGCGCTGAACGTACCGTGCTCGTGCTCGACGGTGAGCAGCGAGCGGCACTGGCGGTTGTGCGGTCGCTGACGCGGGCGGGGTATTCGGTCCACGTGAGCGCGGGGACACCGTGGGCGGTCGCGGCGCGGTCGCGCGGGGCCACGCCGCATCTGATCGCAACGCAGCCGCTCGTCGATGCGCCCGCGTACGTGCGGGAGATCGCACAGCTCGCACAGCGCGTCGGGGCGACCACCGTGATTCCGGTGACCGACGCGTCGATGGAAGCGATGCTCGAGCATCACGCGCTCCTGCCGTCGAGTGCGCGTTTGCCCTGCGCGTCGCTCGCGACCTACAATGCCGCGTCGGACAAACTGCGGGTGCACGAGGCGGCTGCGGCCGCGGGGATCGCGATCGAGGAGACTCTGGTGCTCCGCTCACCTGCTGACGGCGCGCCTGACGACCCCCGGCTCTATCCTGGCGTTGTGAAGCCCCATCGGTCGGTGGTGGGCGCCGGAGCGACCCGTGCGAAACTCGCGGTGCGACTCGTCGACGATCGCGCCGAGTGTCAGGCGGCGCTGGATGCGCTGCCGCCGGAGGCGTATCCCGTGCTCGTGCAGCGGCGTGTGCGTGGCTCCGGCATCGGGGTATTCGCCGGACGGTGGAACGGGCGCACCTTCGCACGCTTCGCCCACCGTCGCGTGCGCGAGAAGCCGCCGGCCGGCGGCGTCAGCGTATTGAGCGAGAGCATCGCGCTCCCCGCGGCGCTGCAGCAAGCCTGTGAGACGCTCTTGGACGCGCTCCAGTGGCAGGGCGTCGCGATGGTGGAGTGCAAGGAAGACGCGGAGCGCGGCGGTTGGCGCGTGATGGAGATCAACGGGCGATTCTGGGGATCGCTGCAACTGGCGATCGACTCCGGCGTCGACTTCCCGGCGCTGCTGCTGCGCGCGGCCGACGGCGACACGATGCCGGCACCACCCGCATGGCGCGTGGGGCAACGCTTGCGCTGGGAGTGGGGCGACGTGGACCATCTCCTGCTTCGGCTTCGTCGATCGAAGGCGGTCCTGCAGCTCCCGCCGGAGACACCGGGTCGCATGGCCGCGGTGATGGCGTTCCTCGGCCATCGTCCGTTCCGCGATCGGTTCGAGGTACTGCGTTGGGACGATCCGATGCCGTTCGTGGCGGAGACGCTCAGTTGGGTGCGGCTGGTGCGCTGAGCGGGAGCTTCGTGAGCCGTGCGTAGAGCCGCAGATGGCGCTCGACCACAGCGCGGCTATCGAACTCCGCCACCGCGCGATCCCGAGCCGCTCGTCCGCGTGCGGCGGCACCGTCTGCGAGCGCGGAGCGCAATGCCCCGGCGATCGCGTCGGAGTCGCCGACGGGCACCAGCCACCCTTCGCGTCCATCGGTGAGGAATGCTTCAACGCCGCAGCGCGTCGCCACCACCGGCCGTGCGGCCGTCATCGCCTGGCACAGCGCGAGCGGATGTCCTTCGGAGCGCGAGCACAAGAGGAACGCGTCGAGCGAGGCGAGGAACCGTTCCGGTTCGTCGACGAACCCGAGGAAGTGGATGTACGGTTCGAGTTCGAGCCGCCGCACCTCGAGTTCGAGCGCCGTCATGATCTCCCGCGACACATCGGGCTGCCCCGCGATGAGCCAGTGCGCGTCAGTGCCGGCGTCGCGCAGCGCTCGCAGCGCACGCACCCCCACGTCGTAGGCTTTCGCCGAACGGATGTTGCCGACCGAACCGATGATCCGCGCGCCGACCGGGATCCCGTGCTTCGCGTGGAGGTCGACTGGAGCGGCGTTCAGGAAACGCGCGGTATCGATGCCGTTGGCGATGACCTCGATGCGGTCGGCCGGCACGGCGAGCCGCGGCACGAGATACGTCTTGAGCTGTTCACTCACCGCGACCAGTCCTTGGGCCCGGCGGGCCGCCATCGTTTTGACGGCGAGGAACTTCTCGTGGTCGGGCACGTCGACCAGTCCGTGGAACGTGATGACGACGGGTACCCTCGCGATCAACCCCGCGAGCGCCGAGTAGATACCGGCACCGAACAGGTGCGCGTGGATGACGTCGATGCGGTGCTGGCGCACGACGCGCACCAACCCACGGAGATAGCCGAGGCTGAAGGAACCGAGCGAGGCGACGGTTTCCGTCGGAACGGATCGCCGCCGCAGGGCGTCGGTGATCCACCCCGGACCGGGAACGACCGCCACCGTCTCGTGCCCCGCGCGCTGGCACGCAGCAGCAAGCTCGACGAACACGTCCTCGGCGCCGCCGGGTCCGAGGGTGTCGATGACCTGCAGGATCCTCACGTGCGGACCTCGGAGTGCATGGGGTGGTGGATTCGTTCAGCCATGTGAAGCTCGCTGTGCCCGGAGATCGCTGAGCCCGGACACCCACGCGGCGAAGGCCGGTGTTGTGATTGCCGCGGGGATGTTCGTCCGCGGCAGTGCGCGCGGCGCATCGCCCGCGACGACGTCGCGTGCATCGAGCGTCAGGCCTGCCTCGAATCCCGCCGCGTCGAGGGCAGCCGCCACGCGCGCATCCCACAGGCCATACGGATACGCGAGTGTGCGCGGGCGCACGCCCACCCCGGCCTCAATGGCATCAGCGCTGTCGACGAGCTCGTCGCGCAGCTCCGAATCGGAGAGCGTGACGAGATTCCGATGTGTCATCGTGTGCGCTCCGATCTCGACCATCGACGACCGGACGTGTCGCAACGCGGTCCAGTCGGCCGGGAGACAGTCGGCCGGTTCGTGTGTCGATTCCAGCGCCATGGCCGCTGCGATGCGTTCGCCATCGCCCTGCCATTCGACGAGCAGGCGATCACGGTGCGCGGGGTCGGTCGCGATGGATGCGAGCGCGGGCCAATCCCACCAGAAGGGGCGCGGCTGCGCCGGCGCGCGTCCGGTCACGAAGATCGTGCACGGCAACTGCAAACGCGCCAGCACGGGGAGCGCATGCTCGAGCACGCCGGTGTAGCCATCGTCGAACGTGACCACGGCCAGTCCCTTGAGTGATCGGCCCTGGCGTTGTCGACCGAGAAGCTCCGTGAGCGGCACGACATCCGTGTGCGCCGCGAGCCATTGCATCTGCGCGACGAACTGGTCGAGCGGGAGGTGGAGTCCGGGATCGCCAGAGGTCGAGTCCGTCGCGCGGACGTCGTGGTAGCAGAGCACGGGGGCGCCGGGTCGGCGGGCGCGCAGGAGCGCGTTGCCACCGAGAGCGTCGAACGTCGCATACGCGATGTCGCGGATCATCTCAGGAGCAACCGCATGCTCAGGTGAGCGCGACGGCGGGTGGCACGAGCGACGCGGGACTCGTGCGCGTGTCGCGCAGCGGGAGACGCACACGTTGCGCGAGCCGTAGGAACGGCCGCTCGACCAGTCGTGACATGATCGCGGCGAACACCACGCAGAGCGCGATACCCGCCGAATACACCGCGAGTGCGCGGAACGGCTGCCACGGACCGGGCATGAGCCGTTGCATCAGACTCACGAAGCGCCAACCGACTGAGGAGTGGTACAGATACAGACTGTAGCTGATCGAACCCAACCACAGCAGCGGCCGCACCTCGAGCGACCGCGCGAGCGCAGGCAGCCGGGTCGACGCCAGCACCAGCGCGGAGACGCCGACCGCGAGGAGTTGTGCCGCTGGCGCGCCCGAACCGAGCACGCAGGCGACCACCGCGACCCACGCCGCCGCCAACGTCGTCACCTGGCGTCGGTCCGTGACCGCACGCCACGTGAGCGCGCCCAGGTAGAACTGGAACCAGCGATTGATCGCCAAGCCCTGCGGCAGCCACTCGGGCGGCCAGTACCGGGTCCAGAGCGAGAGCGCGAACAGGAGTGCGGCACCGATCATAGCCGCGGTTGCGCCCTGCAACGCGACCGGAAGGCGCGGACGCACGACGGTGAGCGCCACGTAGAAGACATAGAACTGGATCTCGTAGCACAGCGTCCAGAAGATCGCGACCACGCTACCGAAGCCGAGCAGTTCCTGCGCGTAGAAGACATGGGCGACGAGTTGAGGCACGCTGGGCCACGTGACAGGGATCTCCGGTGCGATCCGGAGCGCCACCGCGAGCAGGAGGAGCTCCAAGGCGATCGCGGTCCAGTACGGCGGATCCAAGCGGATGGAACGTCGCAGGACGAAGCGTCCGAGATACGACCAGGTCGGCGCGGCGCGGCTCACGCTCAACGCGATGACGAATCCGCTGATGACGAAGAAGATGTCGACGCCGAGGAATCCGAGTTGCGCGACAGCCTTGAACGGCAGCCAGAGCCAAGCGTCGGCGGTGCGCGAGATGGCTTCCTCAAGATGATAGAGGACGACGAGCATCGCGGCGGCGCCGCGCAGGCCGTCGATGGTGGCGACGCGCGACGGCGATGGTGCGACCGCCGTCACGACGCGCCGCGGGGGATCGAGCCGACTCCGAATGCCGTCCCGGTACCTCCCGGCACCCGAGTGGAGGAATCACGACGGCGCGGTCGCCGTGACGGTGACAAACCCAGCCGCTGCAGTTCGCGGCCGTGGATGTAGGTGAGCCCCGTTCCGACGGCGAGCAGCAACCACAGATGCGAATAGTAGAGCAGACTCAGAAAGACGCCGTTGACCAAGACCGCCAGGATCGCCGCTCGGAGTGCGTCCGCATAGCAGCTGAGTACCCGCAGTGTCTGCGGGGTGTCCTTTCGCCGGAGCCGCTTCGGAGGCAGCAGCATGCGTCCCAAGCCGACCCACGTGGTACCTACGAGAACGAGCGTACAAATCACACCGGCCGTCCCCAGCTCCGCGAGCAACTCGACGTGCAGCGAGTGCGCGATGATCGAACCACCGAGCGAGCGACCGAACTTCTCGAACTGCTCGACCGACTGGAACTGATCGATGACCCATCGGAAGTTCCCACCGCCGACACCGAACACCGGGTTCGCTTGCCACATTCGGACGCCGGATTTCCAGATCTCGATGCGCACGTCTGCCGTGCCTGAGTCGTAGTCTCCACTCGAGCCGATCTCCGCCCAGAACGCATCCCCAGCGAATGCCAGCAGCGCCAGACCGCCGAGTGCGAGGATACCGAACCCGAGCATCTTCCGTGGCGACCGCCAGATGCCGTAGAGGGCGACGACGAGCAGCGCGAGGAATCCACCGCGCGAGGGGTTTGCCGCCATCGCCAAGGCCGCGACGTAGATCACGAGGCACACCGCGAGGCCGGCACGCATCGCGAACTTCCGCTCCGCGAAGATTGAGAAGTAGGCGAGCCCCGCTCCGAGACCCATGATGGCGGCGACGTAGTTCTCGTCGTGTCCGTCCGACCCCGCGGGACCGTACCCCCCGTGGGTCGCGGCCCACGCCCCCACGTACGCAGCGATGACCACGAACGCGAGGATCCACACACGCGCGCGCGCCACGGAATTGATCAGCGTCTGGACGGGAATGCAGGTGCCGATGAACAGCACCGCGAACAGCTTGGTCGCCTCGAATGCCGCGAAGCGGTTCGCGGACGTGGCGATGCCCAGCGCAGTCACCGCGAGCAGCACGAGCCATGCGACGTCGCGTTGGCTGACCTGCTTTCGAGGCTGAGACAGCCACCACACCAACTGCACGCCGCCCAGTACGAGCGGAAGCACCGGAGGCGTGAGCGTCCGACCGAACTCCCAAAACGTCCACAGCACCGAGACCCACAGCATCGCACCCAGCGACTCGCGAGCCTCTCGCGGAAGAGACGACTCTCCCGCAGCCTCGCGGCGGCCCCGAGGCGCCGAAACGGAGGCGACACTCGGGGCTGCGGTCAATGCGAGCTGATCACGACCAAGGGGGATCGAGCGGTCCATCTGCGAGGGTGAGGGGATGGAACAATCCGCCAGCGGCGATAGTGCAATCTAGCTGCCAACTACCACTCTGTTGCAGCGGTGCAACAATCGCCTATTGGGTTCGAAATCACCCTGTCCCGACGATCGCTGCGCCGTCCCGAGTTCTAGCGTCAGCAATCTTCGGTCCGTTCTGCAGAGAGACTGTCTAGGGACAAGAAAGGGCACCTCGGATCCCCCCCAGTCCCCCGCCGAGCGCCGTGCGGGACTAGAATTCCCCTGCGGACATTCCCGACAGCTCCCGGCGCTTTCTTCTCCTCCTCAATCCCGTTCTCGTGTCAGATCGCGACTCGCTCTCGAGTAAGCCGACCGGCCTCAAACGCTTCGTGATTCCCACGATCACGTACAGTCTGGTCCTGGTCGTGACGCTGGTCCTCTTCGATGTCGCGTGCATCGTGCTCGGGATTTTTCCTCCGCCCCGCAATCCCGGCGACCCGGATCTCGGCTGGCGCGCCTCACGCGTCGCCGACACCATGCAGGAGGGCGTCTGTCTGGAGTTCTCTACCGGCGAGACGATTCGCTACCAGAGGAATGAGGATGGCATCCGTACGTCACTGCGGCGCGCCGACACCACGAGCGGCGCGGCGGAGATCCGCATCGCGGTCACCGGCGACTCGCACACCGAGCTGTGTGCGCCGAACGAGCAGTTGCACTCCGGATATCTGGCATCGCAGCTGAGAGACCTCGGCGTCCCTGCGGTCGCGCTCACCTACGGCGTGGGGCGGTACTCCCCGCTGCAGGACTATCTCGCGTTTCGCACGGTGCTGAAGCCGTATCGCCCGGATGTCCTGATCCTGAATCTGTACACGGGGAACGACTTCTACGATCAGATGCGGATGGACGACCGACCGCACTTCGTACGGGCTGACACCGGCTATCGGATCGCGCCGCCGGTGTGGTACACACTGGATGCCCCGGGCACCGTGCGTCGAAGCCGAGTGTTCGCCCTCGCGCGCACGCTTGGTGACCGAACGGGCATCCGCACTGCCGTCCAGCGCTACACGTATCTGCGCGCGACGACCGCGGAACAGGGGGCGAGCCTCGGCTCCACGATCGGATACATGCGCCGCCTGCTGGATGCGCGCGATCCCTCGCTCGGCTATCCGGATGCGTTGACCGCCCAAATGCTCAATCAGCAGTTGTTCTTCAATGCCTTCAACGGGACGCTGGCCGAGAGCCTGAGACGGATTGAGGCGCTGCTGACACTCGCTCGGCGTGAGAATCCGGATGTGATCCTCGTATTGAGCGCGATCCCGTCGTACCAGCTGGTGGGAGAGACGCCGATCGACTCGGCGATGCATCGCGCGGCGGCGCGCACCGGATTCTCCATCGAGGCCGGAATCGCACAGGAGCAGAGTCTGTACGATTCGCTCAGCGGCATGGCCACGCGGGCGGGCTGGTTGTTCGCCGACAACCTCGTCGCGCTTCGGGCGGAGCGAGCCGGCACCAGACTGTACAACGACTTCGACTATCACCTTCTGCCACGGGCCAGCGAGATCATCGGGCGCACGCAGCGTGCCGTCCTCGACTCGCCCATCCGCGAGCGATTGGCTGCGCGCTCCGGAAGCGCCGCGACCTCGTCGCGTTGACGCAGAGTTGATCCGAACGCCACCGCGCCGCTCACATCTGATGAGCGGCGCGGTGGTGTTCGTCAGGGCATGAATCCGATGGGTCCCGTGCGAGACGCCACGATCTGGTCGTACTTGTTGGTTCCGGTCGACGGCGGGTTCGCCCAGTTCTCGAACCACAAGACCTCGACGCGACACGGCGTCGTGAGACAGCCCGACTGGTTCCGGTTGAAGCTCACGTTCTCCATTCGGGTGCGAAGCGTCGGCGAGCCGGTGCACTGGCCCGACGTGCCACAATCGTTGATCCACATCTCGATCAAACCATCGCCGACGACGCCCGAGGAGTTCAGTCGAACGTGGACTTCGAAAAAGTACCAGCGACCGCTCTCGAGGCTGATCGGATTGACGTTCGGTGACCGGCACTGCGCCGAGTTACCGTGGATGATCTGGATATGCGGTGTGGCCGTGGTTGTCGAACCGCCGGCTCCGCAGTTGAGCTGGATGTTGAACCACGTGATGTCGCCGGCTTCCTTGGTGAAGGCGACGTTCTTCTCGCCGCCCCAGCGGTACCCGGGGGCGGTGTAGTAGTACCACCGGGCGTAGAGCTCGGTGTCGGGACCTCCGTTGAAGGGATGCCTGGCCATATTGCGACCGCCGATCGATCCCGTGAGCGTGCCTCCGGTGGCCGCGCAGTTCGTTCCCCGCACGCCTTGGCTGCCGCAGATCGCGGCCCCGGTCGGCGTGATCGGATTCGCGTAGATCGTGCCGCGCCAGCCATCGACTTGCAGGTAGCCGCCGGTCCGCGCCGCCTGGTCGGCGTCGAGCGTATACCAGTCGCCGTCCTCGAAGTCGTCGCAGAACAGGACGTTGGTGTTCGTCGAGGCGCAGATCGACTCCGACGAGTTGAAGAACAGACTGTTGGCTCCCGGGGGCGGGGGCGGCGGCGGGGGCGGCGGCGGGGGCGGCGGG
>JADYYN010000060.1 GCA_020853635.1 Gemmatimonadaceae bacterium | reverse complement strand
GGCCGATCGCGTCGGCATGGAGTTCGACCTGATCGCTGCCGTACTCCAACGCATACGCCTCCACCAGGCGTTCGCGGGGCAGTTTGCCCGGCTTGCGCACCGGGACGAACGCCGCACCGAGCGCGAGTGCGGCCGGCGCCCCGAAGATGAACCCGCGGCTCTCCACACCGAGCACGTGCGTGATCGCCTCACCGCGCCAGGGCGCCGCCAGGGCTGCGACGGTCCGCCCGAACAGTTCAGGCGCGGCCAGCACCGGCGTGATGTCCTTGAACGCCACGCCGGGCTTCGGGAAGTCCGGGACCGTGCGAATGGCGTTGGCGAGATCGCCGGCCAGCGCCGGGTCGTGTGGGAGTCGCATCTTAGGCCTCGAATCCGTGTTGGCCGATGAGAGGAACGAATCGCATGGCATCGAGCCGCGTGCGCTCGTACCCGTTGGCGGTTCGGCGCACGCGCAGCAGCACCTGCTCCTCGCGCCCGCCCACCGGGATCAGCAACTGTCCGCCGATCGCCAGCTGATCGAGCAAGGGCTGCGGGATGTCGGGCGAGGCGGCACCCACGAGGATCGCATCGAAGGGCGCGAACTCCGGCCAGCCGAGTGTGCCGTCGCCGACGCGTTGCACCACATGACTGACGCCGCACTCGCCGAGCGCCGCGTGCGCTTCGTGCGCCAGCTCAGGGATGCGTTCGATGCTGAACACCGGCCCGGCGAGTCGCGTGAGCAGCGCCGTCTGGAAGCCGGACCCGGTCCCGATCTCCAACACACGATCGCTCGGCTTGAGCGCCAACAGCTCAAGGTACTTGGCATGCACCCACGGCTGACTGATCGTCTGACCATGCCCGATGGGCAGCGGCGCGTCTTCGTACGCGCGATGCCGCACGCCGGTGGGCACGAAGAGATGCCGCGGTACATCGTCGAACGCCTTCAAGACGGCGATGTCCCCGATGCCCTTCTGCTGCAGCTCCTCGATGAGACGCCGCCGCGCCCCACCGAACTGTCGGACTACAGGGCCTGCCACCACTGCTCCGAATCGTCGAGTCGGTCGCGTGCGGTGAGATCGAGATGCAACGGCGTGACGGAGATGTAGCCATCCTTCACCGCACGGAAGTCGGAATCTTCGCTTCCGCTCCAGGCCACGGAGCCGCCACCGATCCAGAAGATCTCGCGTCCCCACGGGTCCTTCATCTTCTGCAGTGAATCCGAGAACACACGACGACCGAGCCGCGTGAGCTTCACGCCTTTCACGTCCTTGGCGGGCACGTTGGGCAGGTTCACGTTGAGCAACGTGTCCGCCGGGAACTTCGGTAGCGCGGTGAGGTGGCGCAGCAGATCGCTCAGCGTCTCCACCTGGTCGTCGAGCAGATGATCATCCGCGCGCAGCACGCGCCCGGCGAACGACACCGCGATGCTCGGCACACCGAGCGCGAGGCCTTCCATGGCTGCGGCGACCGTGCCCGAGTAGAGCACGTCCTCACCCATGTTGGGGCCGTGATTGATGCCGCTCAACACGAAGTCCGGGCGCGCCGGCAGCAACGTCTCGATCGCGAGCATCACACAGTCCGTCGGTGTGCCGTCGACCTGCCAGCGCCGCTCGCCGAGCTGCACCGGCCGCAGCGGGTGGTGCAGGGTGAGCGAGTGACTGGTCGCACTCTGTTCGCGATCGGGGGCGACGACCCACACCTCGCCCAACGGTCGCGCGGCGCGCTCAAGGCACTCGAGGCCTCGCGCGAGGATCCCATCGTCATTGCTGCATAACACGCGCATCAGCGCTCCGGTCGGTCGGGGGCTTCGAGGATGGCGAGGATCGCCTTGAGGTCCTGCTCCAGTAACTGGACGGTCTCCGAGTCGAGTCCCACGCGGGCGGCCGGTCGCACGCCGCCGCCCTTGCGATGTTCGTCGATCTTCTGACGCGCGCCGTCGAGGGTGTACTTCTCGGTGTACAGCAGATGCTTCACCAGCAATACGAACTCCACTTCGCGTCGGGAGTAGACGCGATTCCCCGAGCGGTTCTTCGCCGGGCTCAGGATCTTGAACTGGCTCTCCCAGTACCGCAGGACATGCGGCTTGAGCTCGGTGAGTTCACAAACATCACCGATCGAGAAGAACTCGCGGACGGGATCGTCCTTGGGCGAGGTCACTCGGCTTCTCCTTTGAGGTCGCGGGTCATGAGTTCGACCAACGCCCAGCGTGCGGGCTGCCGCTCGAACAACACGCGGTACACCGCGTTGACGATGGGCATCTCGACACCTTCGCGCAGGGCCAAGGCCCGCGCGCTCTCGGTCGTCGTCACACCCTCGGCCACGGTCTCGCGGCCCTGCAGCACTTCCTGCAACGTCGCCCCGCGGCCGATCTCGAGTCCGACCGAACGATTCCGCGAGAGCGACCCGGTGCACGTGAGCACGAGGTCACCGATGCCGGCGAGCCCAGCGAACGTCGCGGGATCCGCACCGAGCCGCAGACCCAGTCGCGTCATCTCGGCGAGACCGCGCGTGATCAGCGCTGCGCGTGCATTGAACCCCAGCTGCAGTCCATCCGCGATACCGGTGGCGACCGCCATGACGTTCTTGAGTGCCCCACCGAGTTCCACGCCGATCACATCGCGCTGCGTGTAGATGCGGAACGCCGACGTGCTGAACGCCTGCTGCACGAGCAACGCAGCCGCTTGATCGCGCGAGGCTGCGACGATGGCCGTGGGCAGATGATTCGCCACTTCCAGCGCGAAGCTCGGGCCCGACAACGCGACGATGGGGCGCGACGGGATCTCCTGCTCCACCACGTCGGTCATCAGCGCGAGCCGCTCGCGCTCGATGCCCTTGGTCGCAACGACGAGGGGGACCGCCGCCGGAACGTGTCGCGCCGCGTCAGCCGCGACGCGGCGCAGCACGTGGGAAGGTGCCGCGAAGACGATCATCTCGGCGTGTTCACACGCGCGATCGATCGCGGAGGTGGCGCGCAACCCGCCGTGCAGCGGCACGCCGGCCAGGAAGCGGCGGTTCTCCGACGCGGTGTTCACCGACTCCGAGACATCGGTCTCGTAAGCCCACAGCAGGACCTCGTGCCCGTTCTCGGCGAGCAGATTGGCGAGTGCGGTACCCCAGGCACCGGCCCCGACCACTGTGCATCTCATCGCGTCGCCTCCGTGGGGCGTCCGATGCGCGACTCCGTGCCGGCACGCAGACGTTGGATGTTCGCGCGGTGCGACCAGACGACGAACGCCGCGACCGCGCACGCGACGACGAACAACGGAGACCGCGGCCCTGCGGTGAGTGCCACGCTCAGCGGCAACACCACCGCCGCCAGAATCGAGCCCAAGGAAACGAAGCGCGTGCGCCAGACGACGAGCACGAAGAGCGTGAGCGAGACCGCCAGCGCCACCGGCGCCACGGCGGCGAAGACGCCTGCGGCGGTCGCAACGCCCTTCCCTCCCCCCTTCCACAGGAGGAAGATCGGCTTGGCGTGTCCGGCGATCGCGGCGACGCCGAACGCCAAGGACCACCAGAGCATCGTGCTGTCGCCCGCCGTCGTCGACGGATCGAGCAGGCGTGGGAGCAGCGCCACCGGCAGTCCCCCCTTGAGTGCGTCGAGCAACAGCACCACGACCGCCGCCGGCGCGCCGAGTGTACGGTACACAGTCGTCGCGCCGAGATTGCCCGAGCCGACGGTGCGGAGATCGATGCCCTTGAGCAGTCGCCCCGCGAGGTACGCGAACGGCAGCGACCCCGCGAGATACGCGATGCCGAGCGCGATCGCCGGATGCATCAGTCGTTGCCGCCCTTGCGCCGCATGAGGATGCGGAGCGGACTCCCGTGGAAGCCCCACTTCTCACGGAACCCGTTGTGCAGGTACCGGATGTAGTGCTCCTGCACGATGTCGGGATGATTGCCGAAGACCGCGATCGCCGGCGGCGAGGTCTCGACCTGTGTGGCGTAGTTGAGCTTCACCTCACGTCCGGCCGCCTGCGGCGGCTGTCGACGCGCGAGCAGTTCCTGCAAGGCATCGTTCACGTCGGACGTGGAGACGCGCTTGCCACGCTCGGCCTCGACCTCGATGATGACCTCGAGCACCTTGGTCACGCGCTGCCCGGTGAGGGCCGACGTGAACAGGAACGGCACGAAGCGCAGGTACGGCGCCTTCTCCTCGCACTCCTTCTCGAACTTCGCCGCGGTCTTATCGTCCTTCTCCTTCAGGTCCCACTTGTTGACGACGATGATCAACGAGCGCCCGGCTTCCCACGCCAGTGTGGCGATCTTGAGGTCCTGGTTGTGCAGACCCTCCACCGCGTCGATGAGCAACAGGCAGATGTCGGCGCGGTCGATCGCGCGGCGCGTGCGCAGCGATGAGTAGAACTCGATACCGTCATCGATGCGCGCCTGCCGTCGCAGGCCCGCCGTGTCGACGAAGATGATCGGGCGGCCGTGGAAGTTGAACGGTGTGTCGATGGAGTCGCGCGTGGTGCCGGCGATCTCCGACACCACCAGCCGTTCCTCGCCGAGCAGTCGATTGATGACCGAAGACTTGCCCACCTTCGGACGACCGATCACCGCGACGCGTAGCGCGTCGGAGTTCCCGTCGCCGTCCGTGGCGGGCAGCTTGGTGACGATGGTATCGAGCAAGTCACCGGAGTTCTTGCCGTTGGCCGCCGACACCGGATACACGTCGCCGGCGCCGAGGTTGAAGAACTCGAAATAGTCCGCGCTCTTGGGGTCGTCGACCTTGTTCGCGACGAGGAGCCATGGCTTGCGCGAGTTGCGCAGCAGGTCGACGAGGCGCGCGTCACTCGGATGCAGTCCGGACTTCGCGTCCACCATGAGCAACATCAAGTCGGCTTCGGCGATCGCCTGCTTCACCTGACGCTTGATGGCGACGTCCATCGGCAGGACGGAGTCCTCGACGATGCCGCCGGTGTCGACCAGCCAGAAGTCGCGGCCGTTCCACTGACAGAGCGCGAAGTGGCGGTCCCGCGTGGTGCCCGCCTCCTCACTCACGATCGCGGTGTCGTCTCCGATGAGACGGTTGAACAACGCGGACTTGCCCACATTCGGGCGTCCGACCAATGCGACAACAGGGATATCAGCCACGGGCAGCACTCAGGGTGAGCGACGCGGCCTGACCTTCATGTTCGAGCACGTCGATGAAATCGTAGGAGGGATACACCGGCATCGGCAGTGCTTCACGCACGGCGACGAACGGCGCATCGTCGAGGAAAACGCCCGCGTCGTTGATGGTCTCCGCGGGGATGAGGGCAAGGTCGAGATCGCTGCGACCCTCGAGCGCCCGCGTGATGTCCGCACCCACCAGCAATCCGGCGGTGGTGACGGTGGGGCCGAACAGCGAGTTGGTGGTCGCGATCAATTCGAACTGGGCACCGGTCGCCGCCGTGAGCTGGTCGAGCAACTCCGGCATGAGCGACGTCATCGCGGTGCCGGTGACGATGCCGATCATCTTGCCATCGAGCCGCGGCAGTCGCGCGACGCCGTTGCGGACCCGGTCGCGGAGCGAGGTCACGGCACCCACGCCATTCTCAATCTGCGCAAAATCGCGATAGTGCTCGGCCTTGGGCAGCTCACGCTGCGCCAAGAGATACAGCTCGTCGGAGCCATAGACCCACGGCTCACCACGCTCCGCCTCGGCGCGTTTCGCCCAGCGCTCCGCTGTCTCGAGGATGCGCGAGGCGTTCGCCTGGTCCATCGACTCGCCGGTGTAGATGTGCGAGAACTGGGTCAGCCCCACCGGCACCAGCGCGACCGACAGGCAGGCGTCGCCGAAGCTGTAGAGATCGGCCAGTGACTGCTCGAGCACGTCCCCGTCGTTCAGCCCCGGCACCACGACCATCTGGCCGTGGAACTGGATGCCACCCGCCGTGAGCCGCGTGAGCTGCTCGACGATGTTGGGCACCTTCGGATTGTTGAGCAACTTCTTGCGGGCTTCCCACGGGGTCGCATGCACCGACACGTACAGCGGCGAGAGGCGGTACTCGAGGATCCGCTCGAAGTCCTTCTCCTTGAGATTGGAGAGGGTCGCGAAGTTGCCGTAGGCGAACGACAGCCGGTAGTCGTCGTCGCGGATGTAGAGCGGCTTGCGGAGGCCCTTTGGCAGGCCCTCGATGAAGCAGAACTCGCAGCGGTTCGCACACCGCCGGACGTTGGGCGGCTCAAGCTCGATCCCCATGGGGTCGGAGCTCTCGCGCTCGATCTCGAACACGACGTGCTCACCGTCGGCGAGCTTGGCCTCGAGTTCGAAGCTGTCGTCCGCGGTGAGGAACTCCCAATCGAGGAAGTCTTCGAGTGGGCGACCATTCACAGCCAACAGCTCCGCACCCGGCGTGATCCCGAGTTCGGCGGCGATGCTGTCTGGCTGAACGCGGAGGACGCGGACCATCGGCGGCTATGGCAGAGGCGACAAAAAAAGCCGCGGAACGCGGCTCACTCAATGTATCAGGCGAGCGAGCCGAACGCAATGAAACACTTGGACTTCCGTTAGTTCATACCGAGCAAGGAAACGGCCTCCGCGGCCACCTCAGCGAGCGACCGGTCCTGCGTCTTGGCCACCCGCTGCACATCCTCGAACTCCGGCTTGGCGCGCCGACGGCCGTCAGGCAGGGTGACCACCTTCAAGCGCACCGTTTCGCCGCGCACATGCACCTCGTGCTGCTCGCGCGGCAGCGCCCGGCGCGTCACGACGCTCCGTCGCACCCCGATGGTCGTGCTCTCGCTCAAGAGCAGCCGCTCGAGACGGTCCGACTCGGACACCGCGCACAGCACCTCGATGCGCGTGCCGGGCCGGCCCTTCTTCATCATCGTCGAGAGAAGGGTCACGTCCAGCGCGCCCGACGTCCGGATCGTCTCCGCGAAGCTCGCAATCTGCTCGCCCGTGGCGTCGTCGATGTCGGCGGCGAGCATCACCAGTGTCTCCGTGATCGCAAGGGCTTCGTCGGACTCGCCGGGCGCGGCAACGGCGCGCGCCACGGCGGCGTCCGGCGCATCGGCGAGCACCAAACGTAGTGCGTTCGCGCGGTCCTTGAACTCCTTCGTGCCTGCCCCGAATCCGCTGGCGCGCGGGATGTACTCCGACGGCGCTGCCCCGGCACTCAGCACACGAACCAGCGCTGCGCCGGTGGGAGTCACCAGCTCGCCGGAGCCCTCAGGCCCCGGGCGGACCGGCAACCCTTCGAGCAGACGTAGCGTCGCGGCCGTGGGGACGGCCATGCGCCCGTGAGCGGTGTCGACGAAGCCATCGCCGAGCGGGATCGTCCCGCAGAAGACATGCGAGACACCGAGCTTCTCGAGTCCCCAGATGCTGCCCACGATATCGAGAATCGCGTCGACCGATCCGACTTCGTGCAAGTGCACGCGCTCAACCGTCGTGCCATGGATCGCGGCTTCGCACTCCGTGATGAGCGTGAAGGCGCGCATCGCCTTCTCCTTCACCGAGTCCGGCGCCGGCGTCGCGTCGACGATCGCCTTGATGTGCTTGAGGTGTCGGCCATGCGGCTGCGGCGGGATCGTGAAGTCGACCTTCTTGCACGCGATCATCCCGCGCGAGACGGTCTTCACTTCTACCGTCACCCCGTCAATGCCGAGTGTCGTCGGCAACGAGGTGATGAACGCCTCATCGAGCCCTGCGTCGAGCAGAGCGCCGAGGAACATGTCGCCGGACACGCCGGAGAACGGATCGAGGATCGCGATGCGCATGATGGGAAGATAGTGGATGGTGGAGAGGGGATGGTGGCTTACGGCGATGGAGGACTGCTGCCCTCCCACACCTCACCCCTCACACCCCCACACCTAAAACCGGTAGCTCGCTCCGGAGCCGGTGTTGAACACCACCACTTCCGCATCACGCGCGAGACGGCCGCTGGCGACCAACTGTCGCGTGGCTTCGAGTGCGGCGCCACCCTCGGGTGCGGCGTCGATCCCGCTCTTGGATGCGAGCAGGAACGTGCCGAAGCGAATACGCTCCTCGCTCACCGCCTCGGCATCACCGTTGCTCTCGCGGATCGTGCGCAGCGTGAGGCGATCGCCGAGCGGTCCCGGGACGCGCAATCCGCTCGCGTGCGTCGTCGGATTCTCCCACGGCGTCGCCTTCTCCGTCCCTTCGCGCAGCGCACGCACCAGCGGGGCGCAGCCATCGGCCTGCGCGATGATCATCCGCGGCTTCTTCGTGTCGTTGGGCAACCAGCCCCATTCGAGCATCTCGCCGATCGCCTTCCAGATGCCGATTGTCCCTTCTCCACCGCCGGTCGGATACACGATCGCATCGGGCAGGCGCCAGCCGAGTTGCTCGGCGACCTCATAGCCCATCGTCTTCATGCCCTCCACGCGATACGGCTCGCGCACGGTGGCCACATTGAAGAACCCGCTCTCCTTCGCGAAGGCCATCGTCGCCTTCCCCGCATCGCCGATGTGTCCCGCGACGAGGATCAGCTCCGCACCGAACGCGCGGATGGAGCCGAGGATCGGCGGCGGTGTGGTCTCCGGAGCGAACACGCGGCAGGGCATCCCGGCCGCAGCGGCATACGCCGCGAGCGCGATGCCGGCGTTGCCGGCCGTCGGTACGCAGACGCCGGGGAGCTTGAGCGCCTTTGCGCGCGTCACCGCCATCATGAGCCCGCGCGCCTTGAAGCTCGCCGTGGGATTGATGCCTTCATCCTTCACCCACAACCGCCGCACACCGACCTCCTGCGCGAGATGCGGCAGCTCAATGAGCGGCGTCATGCCCTCACCGAGCGTGACGGCATGTTCGTCCGGGGCGAGCGGTAGCGCGGCGCCGTAGCGCCAGAGGCTGGCTTCTCCGCTGATCGCGTCGCGCGAGACCGCGTTGGCGATGCGCACGAGCAGCGGCTGGCCACAGTCGGGGCAGAGCGAGGCGAGCTGATGGCCGTTCGACTGGGTGTAGGAGCAGACGGAACACTGCAGGGACCAGCGGGTCATGGGGCGTTCTCGGGGTCTTGCGTGGAGGGAGCGGTGGAGTCGGGTGCATCAACCGGAGTCGAAGCCGCGGACGGCTCGCCAGGAGTCGCGCTGGCGACTCCTAACGCGTGGAGCAACTTCTGCGCTGAGCTGACGCTGAATCCGTCGAGCGCAGCGATCTGCTCGACGGTCGCGTCCTTCACTCCTTGCAGCGACCCGAACGCGGTGAGCAGCGCGCGCCGCTTCATCGGGCCGACGCCGGGGATCTTGAGCAGCTCACTTGTGACCGTGCGCATCGTGCGGCGTTTGCGATTGTATCCCACCGCCGTGCGATGCGCTTCGTCGCGTGCCTGTTGTAACAAGCGCAACGCCGGCGACCGGCGTGGCAACTTGAGCGACTCGGATCGGCCGCGCAGGAACACTTCTTCTTCACGCTTGGCGAGACTCACCAGCGGCAGCGTCTGCAGCCCGAGTGCGGTCAGGGCTTCATCCGCCGCCGAGAGCTGGCCTTTGCCCCCGTCGATCACCACCAGGTCGGGCAACGGCTTCTGCTCATCGAGGCGGCGACGGAAGTAGCGGCCGACCACTTCGCGCATCGACTGGAAGTCATCGGGACCATCGGCTTCATCGACGGTCTTCACCTTCATCGTGCGGTACTCCGCACGACGCGGACGACCGTTCTCGAACCAGACGATGCTCCCCACGCTGTCCTTGCCCTGCGCCGTGGAGTTGTCGAAACACACGAGCGACCGTGGGAGCTTCTCAAGTCCGAGCACCTGCCCCAGCTCGTACACCGGATCCGCCGCCCGTTGGTCCGTCTCCTGCTCGGCGAGTTTGAAATCTTCGAGGAGGTGGCGCGCGTTCTGCTCGGCGAGATCGAGCAGCTCGCGCTTGGGGCCGCGCTGCGGCAGCCGTAGCTGCGCGGCTTCGCCCAGTGCCTCTTCGAACAGCGGACGGTCCTCGAAGTCGAACGGCAGCAGGAGTTCGCGGGCGCGCGCCGGCGCATTGAGATACGTGCTGGCGAGGTACATCGAGAGCACCGCGCCGTCCGCCTCGCCCTCCACTCCCTCGAGGAATCGGTGGTCGCGCGCCAACAGCTTGCCGCCGCGGATACGCAGCACGGTGACCACCGCATCCTCGCCATCGCGCGCATACCCCACGACGTCGCGGTCGCCGCCTTCCACCTCGAGCACAACCGTGGGCTCCTCCAGCCACTGGAGCTTCGCGATGGCATCGCGATACTCGGCGGCGCGCTCGAAGTCGAGCGCCTCGGAGGCCTGCTCCATGCGCGAGCGCACACGGCGCACCACCTCGTCAGGACGACCGTCGAGGAACGTGACCACTTCGTCGATCATCAACTGGTAGTCGGCACGGGACTGCGCCCCGATGCACGGCGCCTTGCACCGACCGATGTGGTAGTCGAGGCAGGCGCGCTCGGGCATCTCCCGTGGCATGTCGTAGCGGCACGACCGCACCGTGAAGATGCGTTTCACCACGTCGAGCGCGCGACGCATGGCCGCCACGTCGGTGTACGGACCGAAATAGCGACCGCCATCGCTGACCACTTTGCGCGTCACGAAGACGCGCGGGTACGGCTCGTTGAGCGTGACCTTGATGTACGGGTACGACTTGTCGTCCCGGAGCATCACGTTGTAGCGTGGGCGATGTTCCTTGATCAGGTTCGCTTCGAGGATCAGCGCGTGCGCTTCGGTCGGGACGACGATGGTCTCGAGGTCGGCGACCTGCGCGACCATCGTGCGCGTCTTGGGATTGTCCCAGTGATCGGAGGCGAAGTAACTCCGCACGCGTGGTCGCAGGCGCTTCGCCTTGCCCACGTAGAGCACGGTCCCGGTGGCGTCTTTCCACAGGTAGACACCGGGCGTATCGGGCAGATGCGCCAGCGCGGTCGCGACGCGATCAGGTGCGTCGGGCATCGTCGAGACGCGCAAGGCGCGTGAGCAGGAGATACCCGACACCGAACAGCGACAACACCGCGCCCGCACGCAGCCAGGCCGTCCACGTCGGCAGTTGCCGCGACAGCGCGAACGCCGCCGCGGCGGGCAGCAGCGCGCACAGCCACAGCGCCGCGATCCGCACCACTGGCACACCGGTCGCACCGACGCGGCGCGTCACCGCACCGCGCAGCAGCAGGAACTCGATCCACGCGGCCACTCCGGACGACGCCGTAAGCGCGGCGATACCCCAGCGCGCGTCGACGCCGAGCAGCCCTGGCAGCAGGAGCGCACTCGCCCAGCCGACCACGGCGCCGAACGACACGCGCACCAACGCATATCGCAGCGGAGAGGTCGTGTCCCCAAGCGCATAACTCGCGGACGAATACAGCCGCCCCATCGTGCCGGCGAGCAGTCCCACCGCGGCCCCCGCGAGCGCGGCCCACACCCACTGCGCACTCTCGGCCGTGAACGCGCCGCCCTGATAGAGCCCGCTGGCGATCTCGCCACCGAGTAGCAGGAAGGCCGCCGCGGAAGGGATCACGAAGTACGCGATGCGCCCGAGTCCGCGATCGAGTCGTGTGCGCAGAGCGCTCGCCACCTCATCCGCTGTCCCCACTTCACCCGACATCGCCGGGAGCTCTGCCGCCGAGATCGACATGCCGAACAGCGAGACGGGGAGCATCGAGAGCGCCTGCGCGTAGTTGAGCGTGGCGACGGAGCCGACGCCGACCAGCGACGCGATGGCCGTGTCGACGAAGCCGCTCACCTGCACAACGCCTCGGCCCACGACCACGGTGCCGAACCGCTTGGCCACGGTCCGCACCAATGGCGACGATGCGTCCGGTGCGAACCGCAGCGCACGATCGAGACGGAGCACCGTGGGCACCTGCACGAGGAACTGCAACAGACTGCCGAGCACACTGGCCCACGCTGCCGTGACGACCAGCTGCTCGGGCGTCTCGCGTGGTCCCCACCAGAGCATCGCGACGATCATCGCGAGGTTCCAGAGCACCGGCGAGACGTACGAGAGGAAGAAGCGCCGATGCGAGTTGAGCACGCCGAGGCACCACGCACTCAGCACGAGCAAGCCGACACCGGGGAAGATCAACCGCACCAGGTGCACCGCCATCTCGCGTTTGGCACCGGAGAAGCCGGGCGTGATCACATCGACGAGCACCGACGCACCGACCACGCCGAGCAAGACGAGCACGGTGGTGGTGAGCGCGAGCAACGTGGCGACGGCACCGGCGACACGCCCGGCTTCATCGCGCTTGCCTTCGGCGAGCAGCTTGGAATACACCGGGATGAACGACGCCGACAGCACCCCTTCGCCGAAGAGGTTCTGCAGGAAGTTCGGGATCCGGAAGGCGGACGCGAGCACGTCCGCCGCATCATCAGCGCCGAGGAAATGCGCCATCACCTTCTGGCGCACGAGCCCGAACATCCGGCTCAGCAGGATGCCAGCGGCGACGAGCCGGGCCCCGCCCTTGATGCTCAAGCGCCGACCAACGTCCCCGCGTGCATCGCCGCGCCGGCCTTCAGCTGCGCGAGCAGCAGGTCCCCATGGCGTGCCAGCATCGGCACCGGATTCAGCCGCCGTTCC
>JADYYN010000059.1 GCA_020853635.1 Gemmatimonadaceae bacterium | reverse complement strand
GGAAACGGATTCGCTGCGAGCGAGTCGAGGCCTCTCCACCAGTCACGGCTATCGGTTCCGATGCTCGCAGCAGCAGCCTCGACAGCCGGGACGGGCGCGACGTCGGACTGCGGAGTGGGCGGGCCACTTTCTGTCTCGGCGCTGTCACCGGCGGTGCACGCCGAGAGAGCCAAGACAGCGGTGAACCAAAACGTGCGGTGGGGATGACTGGAGCGCACCGGTGAAGTCACTCGTCCGCCTAACGTGAATTGGCTTGACCTGCCTAACACCGCCACCTGCGTTATACAGGTCTGCATAATTCCCCTCCCGAACATTCGACCGTGCGCAACATCGCGCAAGAGACACAACGACTTGCGCCGCGGATCCCGAATTATGCAGGTCTGCCTAATTCGGCGGACCGGATTAGACAGACCTGTCTAATTCCGGCCGCCAAGCGCGCACGGGCGCTCCCGCATCCTCACTTGAGTTCGCTGCGCCGTCACTCGTGCACGCGCATCCCCGCGATCCACCGGCGCACGAGCTCCACGCCGGCGCTGTCCACGAGCACCGTGCCGAGCGGCGGCATCTGCGTGGCAGGCCGGCGCGAGCGCATCCGATGGATCACCGCACTGACCTCGGGTGCCCCCGGCTCGATCAGGCGAGCCCCCGTGGTGTCACCGGGAAGCGGGAAGCGCCCGCTGTGCCGAAGGGTCGCGGCGATGGCGGGGCCCAGATGGCCGTGACGTGCAGGCCCCGGGCTCCCGTACGTGACATCCGGCCGCAAGCTGAACCCGAGTCGCGCCAGAGGACCGGCCGCGTTGTGGCAGCTGCCGCAGTTGCTGGAGAGATACCCGAGCGCCGCGCGCTCGACCTCGTCGCGCGCCGTGATGCGCGGTGCGACCGCGGCCTCGGCCGCGGTCCGCGTCCGCAGGCGGCGCTCGGCGACCAGCGTCCGCAACGTGAGCGCCGCCGCCGGGAGCGGCTCCGCGTGCGGCGCGAGCGGGTCGCGATCGTCGGACAGCTGGAGCGCGCTGAAGCCGAGGATGCGGGAGGGACCGGACTCGTGGCAGTTGGCGCAGTCAGCAGTCGCGGGGATCGTGTGCCACCTGTCTCGCGTCAGCTCGTGGCCGCGCGCCACGCCGCGCTCGGGCGCGAGGCGCGCCTCGGTGCCGGCCGCGTTCCACATGTAGGTGGCGTACGCCGCCGAGCCGTCGGCCTGGATGCGGATCACGCGCGTCTCCACCGGTCGGCCCTGCCACGCGAACTCCTTCCAGAACACAGTGCCGGCGGCGAAGCGCCACGCGTCCATGTCGCGCGCGTCGATGCTCGCGCCGGCCGGCAGGCGCACCCAGCGTCGCTTGGTCGCGCCATCGGTCCAGAGCGGGTACTGCGGCGAGAAGGGACGATTCGCCGGATGGATGCTGCCGTCGGGCGCATACAATCCGGTCTCCGACAGCAGCAGGGGGAACTCCTCGGGTGCCGCTGCGGTGGCCGGACGCCGCAGCGCGACCGCGCCGAGCGCGAGCGCCGCGGCGCCCGCGACGGCGAGGATGCGCCAGCGTCCGGCCGTCGGCATCACTGCGCCAGCGGTTCGACGGGGAGCGGCACGCGGTTGCGAACGGGCCGCAACGACTGCACGTACGCGAAGATCGCGCGCAGGTCCTCGTCGGAGGCGTTGCGGTACATAGGCCACGGCATCGGCGGCAGCAGCGGGCGTCCCTGTCCCTCGTGCCGACCGTTGCGGATGGTGGCGATGAAGGTCTCCGCCGTCCACTTGCCGAGCCCGGTCTCCGGGTCGGGCGTCAGGTTGGCGGCGAAGCTGACGCCGTGCGGACCGGTGAACGCGGTGTTGGTCGCGCTCCCGCCCCACACCCACGGCTCGGGGAGGGAGGCCGCGCTGGTGATGACCACGCCCTGCGGGTGGCCGGAGAGCTCGCGCGACATGTCGGGCTCGGGCCCGCGCTCGGTCATCGCCCACGGCGTGTGGCAGTCGTTGCACCCCATGATGCGGGTGAGGTACTGCCCGCGGGCGACCTCGGCAGCGGGCGCCGACGCGACGGTGGCGGCGTCGCCGGGCGACGCCTCGGCGCGGCGGTCGGTGCATGCGCCGATGGACAGCAGGGCGAGGGCGGCAGGGAGGAGGAACGGGGTTCTGGGCATCGGGGACTCCGGGGTGTCGTATGGTGTGTGCGGGGCGTGCCCGCACTCCCATCCTACGGTGCCTGCGTCGCGCCGGTCGCTCGATTTTCGCTAGCAATTGCCTAAGAGTTCCCTAAGTTCTTGGGCGCCCATGGAACGCCCCATTCCGGATGAGCTGGCCGCCTTCCTCGAGTCGGGACTCGCGATCGTCGTCGGGACCCGGGACGCCGCCTTGCGCCCCGACGGCGCGGCGGCACTCGCGGTGCGCGTGCACGCGGACCGGGCGCACGTCACGCTGTTCGTCTCGGACGCGAGCGCGGCGCACCTCGCACGCTCGCTTGCGGAGTCCCCGCGGATCGCGGTGGTGCTCGACCTCCCCTCCACGCACCGTGCCTGCCAGCTGAAGGGGACGGTGCGCTCCGTCCGTCCGGCCGCCGACGCCGAGCGGCCGGAGATCGACCGGCAGCGCGAGGCCCTGTACCGCGACCTCGAGTCCATCGGCATCCCGTCGGCGATGTTCGCCCAGTGGCGCGTGTGGCCGAGCATGGCGCTGGAGATCGAGGTGCAGGCACTGTATGAGCAGACCCCGGGCCCCGGCGCGGGCGACCGACTGCAAGGCGTCGCCCCCCGATGACCGCTCCCGCGCCGGCACTCGCGATCCCGCTCGAGCGCCTCACCGCCTGCTTCCAGGGACTCATCCCGGCCTGGCTATTCACCTGCGCGGCCGACGGCACGCCGAACGCCGCGATATTGAGCCACGTGGACTACGTGGATGCCCGGCACGTGGCGCTCTCGTTCCAGTTCTTCAACAAGAGCAAGCGCAACGTCTCGGAGAATCCGCAGGCCGCCGTGCGCCTCGTCGACGCCGAGTCGGGGCAGGTGTACCAGCTGGCGCTGCGGCTGGTGCGCACCGAGACCAGCGGGCCGCTCTTCGAGTCCATGCGGCTGCGCATCGAGGCCATCGCGTCGTACAGCGGGCTCAAGGGGGTCTTCCGGCTGCTGGGCGCCGACGTCTACGAGGTGCTCTCGGTGGAGGCGCTGGAACATGAGCCGGGATATCCGGCGGCAGTGCGCCGCGACACGCCCGCCGAGCCCAAGTTCACCATGCGGGCGATGCAGGAGGTCTCGGAGTGTCTGCGCCAGGCGCAGTCGCTCGACGCGCTGCTCGACACCCTCCTCGAGACCATCGAGCGCATCTTCGGATTCGGGCACTCGATGATCCTGCTCGGCGCCGACGAGCCCGATCGCCTGACGCTGGTCGCGAGCCGCGGCTACCCGGAAGGCGGCGTGGGTTCGGAGGTGGGGTTCGGCGAGGGCATCGTGGGCCTGGTGGCCGAGGCCCGGCGGCCGGTACGCGTCTCCGGGATGCTGCGCTACATGGTGTACGCCGATGCGGTCGCCAGACGGTCGCTCGCGATGGGCATGCCGCTGCCGACCTCTCGCATCCCGCTCCCAGGGCTGCCGAATCCTGACAGCCAGCTGGGCGTCCCGCTCCTCGCGCGCGACGAGCTGCTGGGCGTGCTCTGCATCGAGAGCGACTTGCCGTACCGCTTCCACGAGGAGGATCGCGCGAACCTCGAGCTGCTCGGCGGTTTCGTGGCGCTGGCGATCCAGAACGCGCTGTTGCTGGAGCGGGCGGAGACGCGGGCGGGCGAGGCGGAGGCCGCGCGCGCGATCGCGCCTACCACGCCAAGCACGCCGACGACGCCGGCGGCGCCGATACCCGACGACGCCCGCGCGACGCGGCGGGCGCCGATGGTCGCGGAGTTCTTCACGCACGAGGAATGCGTGCTCGTGGACGGCGAGTATCTCGTGCGCAGCCTGCCGGCGCGGATCCTCTGGAAGCTCCTGACGGAGCACGAGCAGGACGGGACGCGCGAGTTCACGAACCGACGGCTGCGGCTGGACAAGTCGCTGGCGCTGCCGCCGGTGAAGGACAACCTCGAGACGCGGTTGATCCTGCTGCGGCGTCGCCTCGCGGAGCGCTGCCCGGGGATCCAGATGATCCCGGCGGGGCGGGGGAGGTTCCGGCTCGAGGTGACGGCGGCGTTGTCGCTGGTGCGGCGGCCGTGAGAGCCACGTCGGTGCAGGCCAGCGGACTATGGCTCGGTCGTCGCGTCGACGCCCGGAACCTCCATGCATGATCCAGCGCGAACCCTCCGTTCAGTCTCCTCCACTGCCGGCATGGCGGCTTGTATTCGATGCTGACGTAGCACGTCGTCGGGCCCCACGTCGATCACGAACACCTCTTGAACCCATTCTCCGGATTCCGCGCGCGCCTCGGAGAACCACACCGCGACCTCCGAGAACGACGCCAGGCATTCGCCAACGAAGAAGCGCGACCTGAACACGAGAGCGCCAGTCTCCCGGTCCACCACCTTGCCAGGGAAGCTGTGGCGCGGCTGCGAGCCTTCGTTCTGCATCGGCCCGTCACTCGGCGAGTGCACGTAGATGGAGATGCCGGCATCGCAATCCATGCAGCCACGCCCGGAGAGGATGAGAAACGGGCGCTTCCGGTGCGTGCGCAGTGCTGCCAGCACGCGCACCTCGTGCAGCATGGTGGGGAAGACAGTTCCGTCCGACAGCGTGACGCTGCTGGCCCGATCCTCGTGGTTGTCGACGCGCCTGACCACCGAGGCTGGGTCGAGCGACTGCGACTGCGCTGCGCACGGGACGGCCACGGAGAGACACGTCACGATGAAGAGTCTGGTGCTTGCGCTCATGTGCCCTCGGTTGCTATCCGCACCCGCGTTCATCAGCAGCGAGCGTCGTCATCCAGCGGCGCGCCGATGCTCAGCAGTCCTGCGTGACGAGACGGAACTTCCGCACGCGCGGCTGGCTCCGCGCCGAGGTCGCGTCGGTCTCGTGCGAGAACACGAAGAGCGTATCACCCGCGACCACGGCCCACGGCTGGGGGTCCGCGACGACGGGGACGCGGACTTCGCCGCACGCGACTCGTGAGCTGAGGTTCGCGACCGCGACGTTGAGGGTGCCCGCCATGCGATTGCCGAGGAACTCCTGGTCGAGCGTGAGGACGGCGACAGCATCCGTGGATCCGAGTCGATGCACGCCCAGCGGGTACGAGGCCTTGTATGCGGCCCTCATTCCGGACTCGGGGTCGTCGTCGCGGACGGCCTCCAGCACCTCGGGCATGGCGCCCCGTCGCGTCACGGGTGGGACGTGCAGGCTGTCGAATGGTCCCGCGAAGCGACCGATGAACAGATGGTCCGAGCCCTGCGTGAAGACCGCGAGCGAGTCACCACCGAGCGGCGCGGCGGCGACGAACACGAGCATCATGTCGACCATCTGGCTGCGACCCACTTGGCTCGGAAACGGTCCGCCGAACTCGGCGGAGTCGGTCGGCCCACGGAATCGCGCGAGGGTGGAGCGCTGCGTCCGATCGATGCGTCGCGTGAGCACGACACCGTTGCTGGCGGCGAAGGCGGAGGTCATGGGGGACTGCGAGCGGACCCAGGCGTCGGTGGGACGCGCGAGCGGGAACACCTTCAGCATGCTCCCGTCACTCACGGCGAGCGTCGAGTCATTGAACGGGTAGATGCCGAACGGACCGGATTCCCACTCGCCCGGGCCGCTCCCGCGTCGTCCGAGCTCGCGGTGGCGTGCACCGTCGGGGCGGAACTGCAGCAACGTCCCGCGCTGCCGGTCGGATACAAGGAAGTGGCCATCCGTCGTGCGCGCGAAGCCGCCAGTCATCCCCAGCGGGGCAGACTCGGGCTCTTCGAGATCCACGACTCCCGCGGGCACCAGCTCAAGTGTCGGCGCGCGCGGTGTCGCGCTGCGGTCACACGCCGGAAGCAAGAGGAGAGTGAGGGACGCAACGCGACCCAGCCAATTCTTCGAACGCCTCAACATCGGACTCCCTTGTATAGCGTCGTGCCGTCGCCGCCCCGCTACCCTGGCCGGCCATCGGTCACCGACTGGCATGAGGTCGCGGCCGGCTCACCGCCGCCGATCCGCAACTCAGGGCGAGCGCGGCAGGCGCTCCATGCGTCGTAGTCTCCGCAAGGTCCCCGCGTTCGCGGACTCCGGTTCCCAGAAGGTGAGGGAATCGATCTCAATGCGAAACAATCCGAGCTCGTCCCCGTCGAACGAGAAGCCGCAGATGCGCACCCCGCCCGCCAACCGCCGATACTGGTACGTCAACGTGTCGGTGAAAGGCCCGACCGTGATCCGGGTCGCGTGATCCGGCTCCGCAAGGAACTCCTGACGTGCGATGCCGCGCACCTCAACATCGAGGACGCTCAGGCCGAGACTGTCCCGTGCCCCGAGGAGGCGGAAGTCCGAGATGGCTGTGAATCGCATGGCAACCACCTCCGGATCGCAGTTCTCCACGTGCGGCCGATACGCGCGCTGTCCGTTCGAGTCGGGTCTGAAGAAGACCTCAACCTCTGCACTAAGCGCCGAGTCCACGGCGACCGGCGTCCACGAGCCGCGGTCGTCGGGGGAAGCCACCTCGCGGCTACCGGACGACACTCTTGCTGGCTCGCCCGAGCAGGCGGACAGGAGAATGCTGAGACCAGCGAGGCAACGGAAGACGGGCGTCATGCCGTGCAGACCTCGAGACGAGACCGGTCGACCAAGCTTCAGGTTATGCCGTGGCCGATCAAACCAGTGCGGGTGGGCGGTTTCGGCCGACCCGCGTTGAACGATGAGGCCGGGGCCGCCCATCCGCCACCCTGGCAAACCATCGGTCACCGATCGTCGAGAGCCTGTAGCACACGAGTCCCAACGAATACAGAGCGGGCGGCGCGCTCGGAAGCACGCCGCCCGCAACCCATCAGCTACTCGCGCCAGTAGTACGCGCGCTCCACGCCTTCATATCGGCCGGCGGCCAAGCAGCACCGCTTGAAACCGCTTACCGGAGCCGCATGGGCAGGGATCGTTGCGCCCGAGGCGCTCGATCAAATCCTTGTCCCCGTGCACGACCCGGTCGCCGCGCCCGACTCGCGTCTCGCTCAGGGAACCCCCGGCGACGCTTGCTGGTGCGCTCAAAAGAAGTGGAGATCGTCGAGGTCGAACCGCTTGTGCTTTGCCATACTGCCTCCTTGAGGGTGTGCACTCAATCTAGTGGAGACGGCCTGTGGTGAGTGCCTCGCCGCGGCTGCCGGGGTAGCGGCGCTCGAACAGGTCGCTCAAGAATGCGGAGGTGGGCGCCGGACTGGGCTTCGGTGATGGCGAGGGGGGCGCGCGGCTGGGTGGCGGCGGCCAGGCCGAGCAGGAGCATCGCCCTGGCTGTTCAGGTCCTCGATCTCAACGCGGCGTGACGGGCCGAGCTATGCGCGCGGGTTCCGACGGCGCGGTCGATTGGCTCAACTTGACGGTGAAGCGCTGGAGCTCTCCGGCCCGCTCGACCTCGATCGCGATGGCCTCGACGGCCGCCTCGATTCGAGCCAAGCGTGCTTCGAGGTCGGACGGGAGTTGCGGGGTCCGAGCCTCGCGCATTCGCGCAACAGCGTTCGCCACTACCCACGAGATGAAGGCCGCGGCCGCACTGACTGCGACAATGCCGATGGCGAAGGCTTCGGAGTCCATGTGGCTCTATCCCGGAAGAAGATACGCTCACTACGTTACAGCGTTCGCCTTGTGTCGGCATGACGTTGGCCGCCCACCTGCTTCATCAACGCGGCCGGGTGGTCCAGCCCCGGTCAGGCCTTGGCAGGCTGAATCCCATTGCTCGTCACCACGAAGTGCCGCTTCTTCTCCGCCACCGAGCGGAGGAGCCTCCACTCCTCTCCATAGTCGTCGTGCGGTGCCGGCGATGCGCAGGGGAACACTTCCAGGCACCATCCACTCGCAAGGCAGAGGCGGAATCCCCCCACTTCATCGACGGTCAGGCTCGTGACCGTGCTCTCGGGGGAGAGCGCCGCGTTGACCGCGGCGTTGCGCACGTCGCGCCAGCGACTGCCGACCGGGTCATGGTTGCCCTCGATGTCGGCGTCGATGTCGACCGATGCGTTTGCGGGGACGAAGTAGTCGGGACGCCCGACGAGGATCTCGGGCCCGTGACGGAGGCGCCACGCACACTGGAGGTGGAGGCGCAAGTCGCCACCCGCGGTCATGGTTCTGCCGTGCCTGCCTGCGCACGCTGGGGGAGACGCCGCCATTCGACGGCAAACGTACTCGACGCGCGGTCGTGGTCCTCCATGCCCTGCGCGAATCCCGCCGCGGTCGCCGCGCGCGCGAGCCTGTCTTGCAAGCCAGCGCGTCCACTCGGTGTTGGGGGCTCGAAGCCGAGGAGCACGCGACCACGAGGCGCGAGTAGCGCGCGCAATGCGATCCCGGCGGAGACCGGCTGCGTCCACACGAGATTCACGTTCATCGCGATGATGCGCGAGAACGGTGCGCTCGCGAGCGGCGCATCGGCGGCCTCGAGCTCGCGCTCGTACACACGCGGCGGGTTCGGGAGTGCTGCGAGCCGCTGTGTGGCTTTGCGTACCTGCAACGCGGAGCGATCGATGCCGACGAGCATCGTGCTGGGCAATCGCTCGGCGAGGAGCGCGAGCAGGATTCCAGTGCCGCACCCGACTTCGAGGATCCGGTCTGCATGCGAGCCGGACACGAGCGTGCTGAACCAGCGGAGTCGTTGTGGGACAACCGTCATGGGGCGCGAAGGGCTGGGATGCAGCGGCTGCCCACCTGCTTCTCTACTGCGGTCATCGGTCACCAACCGCAGACAGCTGGGGCCGCGCCGACTCCGGCATCATGCGCACTTCGCGCCGAAGCCGGAGCGCGGCGAGTAGCGACGGCACGAGCGCGCCGACGAGGAGCCAAGCCTCGCCCGGCACGAACGCCACGACGAGGCCCGTTCCCAAGGCTGCAGCGAACGCGGTCTCGCCGACCGCACGCCACAGAGGTGCGCGCCGCAGCAGCGTCCAAGCGAACACGGGCCCGAGTATCGCGCCGGCAGCCGCTCCCCAGATTGCGCCGAGCAGTGCGGCGAATCCGAAGTTCGGCTGCACGACGTTCACGGACGTGGGCGCCCCAAGTTCCGCGAGGAGAGCGATCGTCGCGATGAGCAGGCCGCCCAGTGCGCCGCCGATGGCGCCAAGGGCCGCGACCAGTGCGGTCGCAACAAGTGCTCGCTTCACAGTGTCTCCTTAGCTCGAAGCATGGTGCCTCCAGCGAACGTCGCATCGCGCGCGTCGGCAGCAAGCTGCGTTGGGCGACCGCGCGTAGAGTCGCTGTTGCCCACGGCTCAAGGACAAACAGTCTGGCGTGCGGATACAGTGGCGGTCGGGAGCCCGCTGTTGTCTATGAAACCAAGCGAGTCCGTCCGGACAACGTCAAACGTCCAGAGGCCGATCCCAGACAGTGAGTCTCCCGCAGCACCGAGGGTCAATGTCACCGCTGCGAACCCTGTGCTCCACACAAGCTCTAGCGAGTCGCCTCGGAGCGGGTGCCAGAGGCGTGCGCGCCAGGGTGCGCGCGAATCGAGGCTGTCACGGAACTGCCAGTCACCCGGCCCCGCGTCGAGGGACGTGAGCTGAACCCAGGTTGGGACTGGATACTCCGATCCAAGTTGCGGTTGCCACGGCTGGTATCTGACGCTCCAGCAACCGCCTGCGCGGAGCCAGCGATCCCGTGCATCTCGGCTAGGGTCCGCTCGACTCTCACGGGTGTTCACTCGGCAGAGGGTGTCAGCGGCTTCGGCCGAAACGAGAAACCTGAGCGCGGTTCCCGTACCTGGCACCAGCGTGAGGGTGTCGGTGAGCAGACGTCCGCGCCGGCAACTCCACTCAAGCGTCAGAGTGCCCGGTCCCCCCGCCACATTCAACGAGAAGCTCCCATCCGGGTCAATGGGACCGTTCATCTCCACGCCGTCCTCACGGACGAAACGCGCGTTCCCTCCAAGGAGTCCGCCGCCGACTCCGAGACCGCTCGCTTTGTCGACAACCTGGCCGCAGAGCAGCGCGCGTCCCGTGTTGCGCACGTGATCGCTTCGGCACGCCATGTCCGGTGAGTGGACCCGGTCGACGCTCTGCGTCTGACAGGCACAGACTGCGAAAGCGATCGCGCAGGCAGACCGGAAGGCCACCTTCGGCAGGGTGCGCATCAGCTGCCCGGATGTTCGCATAACGTCAAGTTGTGCTGTGGCCGCCCAACCGCTGCCCCCGCGCGGAGACTGACTGACTCTCCCCTCGAGCGCGCTCCTGCAGATCGCCGAGATAACCTCCGAACACGACGGTCCGAAGCTCGTGCGTGACGGCAAAATGCGGCACGTAATCGGCAGCTGCCTCGGCAAGCGGCCTGACGATTCGATCAGCCGTCTTGGCGACAGACTCGATTAGTAGTGCGCCCTGCGCGCGATCGGCGCACAGCACCCAAGCGTGGCCGTGGGAGTCCACGGGTGAGTCCGCGTATCGCCCGACGACGAACTGCGCGGGCAGGCCGATCTCGACGAGCTTGCGCCACGCCCACAGCGCGTGGTCTTCGCAATCGCCTCGCTTCAGCCGCTCGAACTGCTCCGGGTGCTGCCAGTAGTCGACGGAGGCGAACAGGCTCTCGTCGCTTTCGTACTGGCATGTCAACAGCCAGTCGCACACCTCCGCGAGCGACGCGCTACGCACGCGCGACGGCCCCTCGAGATAGGTGCGGAACGCAGCGATCGAGCCCGTGCCGAAGCGGCGGTGACCGATGGGAAGGTCGAAACGCTCCCACGGTTCGGCTGCGGGAGAGGCTCGAACGAGCAACCGCGCTGCGGGCGCGAGAAGGCGCTTGATTAGCCGGCGATGCAACGAGCCCCCAGGGACATCGGCATAACGTCAGGTTTTGCTGTGGCCGTTCAGATGGTTGCGGCGGCCCTGCCGCCGCTATCGTAGCCGGCCATCAGCACCAACTATCGTTAGGGCGCGGGAGCTAGAACGTGACGTCGGGAGGTGTACGACTTCCCTCGACGACATCCTCCAACTCCTGCAACGTCGCCTTCACGAACTCCATGTCGTTCTCCTCTACCGCTTGCCGAAGCTCTTTCACCAACTCCAGCACGTCCTGCTTTCCGTCCGGCAGCAACGCACGAAATTGCAGCCAGTTGTAGAGATGGTAGGTGAGGTGGGCTGTTGCCCCTCCGTCCAACTCTGTCGACGGTTCACGAATCATGAGCTCAGCGGCCGCCAGGAAGTCGACTGCGGCCTCCGGTCCGTCTCCGTACAAGTGATGAGCGGCCGTGAATGCCATCTCCTTCGGCACCGTCGGGAACGCGGCCCTGATCGCGGCCAGTCCATCTTCGCGCCGCGCGGGCCTGTTCATGAGAGCTGCGGCGAGCTTCCATCGCTCCTCGTAGGAGAGCGCATAGATGCCGCCGGCGGGAGTGTCTGGGGTCTCTGCCATTGGTTGCCGGTAGGCTCTTGGCGGCTTCGTCGCCCTTGTGTGCTTCTGCTGTGGACGCTCATATAAAAAGGGTTGGGCGGGGTCGCCGCAACCAACCTAGGTCAGCACGGCGACCCCGCCCAACCCATCCGCACCCGCGACCATCAGCAGCAAGCGTCGTTATTCCGCTGCGCGCCAATCCGAAACGTATCCGTCCGACGCCGAGCGGCTAGTTCGCTGAGAGTCGATACTGCCGCACACGCTCGACGCCCAGCGTGTCGCGCTCGTGCGTGAGGACATAGTCCCCGCCGAACTCGAGAATGTCGTCATAGCGAGGCGTAACAAGGCGGCACGCGAACCGGCCATCGGGCTCGAATCCCAGCCAACGATGTTCCGGCGGATCCTGCGGTCTCGGGAACTCCCGTACCCAGATACGGCCATCGCGCGCGAGGCGAAGGCGACCGAACGCGGGAAAACGATCGGCGACGGGGCGCTTCTCGCTGAGCATTGGCTCGACGAGCACGGCACGCTGCTCCGCGGGAAGGGTGGCGTACTGCGCCGAGAACCGCGCGCGCTCGGCTGTGATGTCCTCGCTCTTGACCGTACGGTCGCCGACCGACCATCGGATGATGCGGTCCACGGGAAGTCCCGGCGTCGCGCGATGAATGCGTAGCTCGGCCTCGGAGGCGTGACCCAGCACGATGCGGTCGTCGCGCGCGGCCATCACCGCGAAGGACTCGAAGAGCGGGAACAACCACGGATACTGCGGTCCGGGCTCTGCTTGTCCCCACCGACCGTTCGGGAGGCGAGCAACCGTGTCCGTGAGCGCGCCATCGGCCGCGTGCAGCATCACCGTCATCGTCCGTTCGCGGAACGCGCTCGGCTCGTTGCGCTCAAAGGGATCTTGCTCGGCGAGCAGCAGCTGGCCATCCCGCAGCACGTTCATGGTGCCAGGACTGTTCGGGTAGAGCGGCGTTGGGCGTACAGTTCTCACCCAGTTGCCGTCGGGACCGAAGACGAGAAACTGGAACGGGCGATAGTCGCCGACATACAGCGTGTCGCCGGGGAGCCAATGGATGTAGAAGGCATCGGCAAACTCACCGGGACCGCGTCCTTCTCGCCCAGCGGACCGCAGGAACTTCCCATCCTGACCGTAGAATCGGATTTGGTGTGACCCACCGTTCACGAGAACCACCGTGCCATCCGTGAGGCGCGAAGCGCCGAATACTCGGTGCAACACGGCGTCGTCCTCACCGTCGTCGGTGCCAATCGAGAGCGTGGGTGTTGGAGCCACGGTGCACGCGGCGTCGAGGCGCGTCAGATCATTTGAAACGAGAGCGATTCCGCCACTGTCGGTCGCAACAATGGCTTCGCTGCTGCGTGAGGAATCTCCGCATGCGCCGAGTGCAGCAACGAACACGAAGCTTGATGCGCAGGAGGCAAGTCGCAGCGGCGTCATACGATACGTATCCTCGAAAGCGTGGCGGGAAAACTCTGACGAGCGGGAATCTCTGCTAGTCGGAATAACGTCAGGTTGTGCCGCGGCCGCCCACCTGCTTCACTGACGCGGCCGTCTGCACCAACTGCCGTTAGCCGGTGGCGCGCCGATGCCTTTCACCGCGGTCGCTTACGGGATTCGACTCACCGAGTTCTCGTAACGCTGTTCCATCGGAAGTACCACGGGCTGCGGTCCGCCCTCGTAAGTAAGTGTTCCCGCGAGTCTTCCAACGCGCTGACGCGCCAGCATGCGGCCGTTCTGAGTTGAGAAGACAACCAAGCCTGAATCGGCGCCGCTCAGCTTCGTGCGCACCAGTAGCGGCTGCCCCTTCACGCGCTGGGCTCCAGTGACGGTGTTGCGTTGCACTGACTCGATCACCCACGCGGACTCGCCGCCGATCACAGTGTCTCGGACGACGCGAGAGCGAATGACCCGTTCAGCGCGGAAGAACGCATCGTTGGCGCCGCGCGTCTCGACGACGGCTGTGTCTTCCCACACCAGTCCGAGGGCGAGCGGAGCGCTCGGGAGCCGTACGAGCAGATCGTCGAACTGATGCGATAGATCGGTGACGGCCTCGAAGGTGGCCGGAAACTCAGGTGCACTGAGGGTGCGGACGCGTCCACGCGCGTCGAACGAAAGCACGAATGGACGCATTAACGCGTCACGGGTCGCGGGCTCTTGTCGCCCCTGCGGCGACATTGCCGCGATCCGGAGGCTCTCGTACCAGGCGCGGGCCGAGTCCCCGCGCCCAAACGTGACTGCGATGGTGGCGTCGTGCTCAGAGCGCAACTCGACCATGCCCGTCGGCGCGGTGAGGGCGGTCCGGCTCGTAGTGACCTCGCGCACACGGAGTGTGTCACGGTCACTTCGACGATACTGCGCACTGGCAGAAGTCGCACTGAGCGTGCACACGAGCCAAGCCACGCACCACGTCGTTCGATTGATCATGCGTCACTCAAGGTCATGGTCATCCGGCTAACGTTTGGTTGTGCTGCGGCCGCTTCCATAAAATGCAGGTGGGCGGCCGTGCGCTACCGAAAGGTACGAAAGAGCACGGCCGC
>JADYYN010000058.1 GCA_020853635.1 Gemmatimonadaceae bacterium | reverse complement strand
TCATTCGCACTCCAGGAGTGCGTCTTTATTTTGGGGCAATCGACCCTTCACTCTCGCGCCACGAACACCTGTGGCGGCTGGTTTCGCACTCGTCATTGTGTTTGACGAGTAGTCGCTCTTTGTGCAGGAGAATGCGATGAAGAAGTACGGAGGTTTCACGCTGATCGAGTGGCTCGTTCTTGTGGCCGTCATCGCGCTCGTGGGCGGCGTGGTCGCGCTGAACGTCTACATCGACGTGGTTGCCAAAGCGCTTGGCCCGTGGTTCGTCGTCGGCGGATTCTTGACCGCCGCGGCACTCGTGGCCGCTGCCGAGATCTTTTTCAAGACGCTGACCAAGCTAGTCTCGCACCGGCGCGTCGCATGCTCGATGTACGCGATGCTCGGCCTGGGCGTCGTTGGGGTCTGCTCACTGGCGTTCGGCACGGCGATCTTGGAGGAAAAACGTCACAAAATTGCTTCGGCTGCCGTGTGCAACCCTCTGGTCCGCGGCGACACGGCCGTCTGCGAGGGCGTGAGCATCACGGACAGCAACCGCCGCCTGCTCTTCTTGGGGCATCACGACGGTAGCGAAGCCAAGGCCGTGATCGCAACGCTGCACGCCGGCGAGGCGATGATCTTCGGCCGCCAGAACGAGACGACTGAGGCGAAGTACGTGAGCGCGAAGCGCCTTGAGTTCAAGGGCCGCGAGCCCGTCGTCGCGGTGATCGTGAGTTCGGACGGTCGGGGCAGCATCCCGCGCGCCGAACTCCAACTTTTCACCCTCCGCGGCAATCTGATCAACCCGGAGCCGTTCTGGCTCATCGGGGAAATCCTCGACGTCCAGGCGGGTTCCTCGGGCCGCCCTTCCGTCGTACTCGTCACCCGCTCCGCGGTCGCGTCTTGGTTCTTCGGCGCGCTCGCGGACCACGAAGCGCTCGCGTTCGGGGTGGAGTCCGCACGCCGCGCGACCTCGGTCGTGGAACTCGCCCTCGACGACGCCTGCGGCTTGATGGGACCCCTGCCCGCCTCGGGCGGGTCTCGCAATGCACGACCAATCGCCACAATCTACCGGGTTCCCATGGTCCAAGAGCGAAGTGGGTACATCGTCACCATTCGCTGCCGTCAGCCCATCGGCGGCGCGTCGTCGGTGCTCGATGCGGTCGAGGTCATCGGCACCGAGGGCGGCGGGTCGGGCAGCGACACGCTGGAAAAGCGCCTTGTCACCGGCACGCTGCTCATCAGCGTGGAGCGCGGGACAGTGTACTTTCTGACAGTGAACTCCCGCCGTGCACAGGAGTTCGCTGCTCAGATCCTCCGAGACATGGCCTGGACGCTGGACCCTGACGAACTGCGCGAGCACTTCTTCAACTCCAACGCAGGCTCGCTCAGCCCAGATGACAAGGCCCTGGCGTCGGACATGATCGAGCGGATGACGAAGTCGACGCATCTGATCAACAACCTCTCCGATATGATGTTCCGGCACGGCACACCGACCAAGGCGTACGCGGACACCCTCATCGCGAGGCTTCTTCCGGCAGCCGAATCCAACCGCCTCGGCGAGCCACTCACGTCGTCGATCTTCAATACGGTCGGGGGCCTCTATGCAGCGACCAACCGCTTCGCCGAGGCGATCGAGCCGCTGAAGCGCTCCCTCCAAACGCCGTCGCCGCACGTCTACGCAGACTCGACCGCCCTCCTGGCGATCTGTGAGCACCACCTGAACCGCGAGCCCGAGAAGCACGTTCTGATCGCCAACCTGCGGAGCGCGATGGCCGCGAATCCCTCGATCGCTGCGAACGCCTCCGGTTCGTGGATCCGCGCGGCCATCACCTTGGCCGCCAAGCCCGCGTTCGACGCGACGGTGCGCAGCGCGTCGGGCGAGTGCCCCGCAACAACGACCTCGTTCAGTGTCCTTCACACGGCCGCGCCCTCGCCGGGGAGGACGACCTCGACGCCCAGGATCGTGACGACCTCGTCACCCACGACGCCCCGGTAGCCTGCCGCGATATTCCTCCCCTACGGGTGGTCAATCGCAGATCGAATCTCGACTCGCCTACAACAACGAGCCCCGCCCATGACACGGCGGTGCTCGTTGGCATGTGGCGTATCCAATCTCACCTGTTTCGGGAGTTCGTGTGCGCCTCCATCGAGGCCGCCCCGACACCACATTGTGCCAACCCCGAGCCCCATCTTCGTCCCCAGCCCTACTCCCATCGCGCCCCTCCAAAGCCGATCTGTAACCCGAGATTCGACCGCGACGCTCGGGGACACGGCGCTTGCATTCTGTTGCGACTCACGCCAGCCTCGATGTATATTCAGAGAATGTTCGGGCCGCCGTCAAAACGCTGGTGAATTTCATCCTACTCTGAAGATAAATGCTCTGAAACGTGTCATTCTCGCGATCCATGCCCGTCTTGAATGGAGGGACGCAGGCAGCATGGAAGTATGGGCACTGTGGGGATAGGTCGTGGAGGTGGGGGGGGGGGGTGAATGCGCGGAGGAGCCTCATGGTCTTGCTGGCACACGGCGAATC
>JADYYN010000057.1 GCA_020853635.1 Gemmatimonadaceae bacterium | reverse complement strand
TTCGCGATCAGCGCGGAGCAGCGGCGCGACCTGCTCGCGTTCCTGGAGACGCTGACGGACACGGCGTTCCTGCGCGACACGGCGTTCGGTGATCCCTGGCGGAAGCGGCGCTGACGGCCGATGGCGCGCCGCGTGGCACCGTCCGTCAGGCCGCAACGTCCGCCCCGAATGAGGAGCCAGCGAACACGGCCTCCTCCCTTCTCCTGCCGCCTCCACGCGCCGTTCGCCAGCCGCGGTCAGGACTCTCCCGTTCGTTCGAGGTGTCGACGGAATGCGGAGATCAGCGCGTAGGAGATGCCCGTGTAGCTTGCCGTGAGGGCGCCCCAGAAGACGACGGGCGCCCAGCGCTCATCGCTCGATGCGAAAGACCAACCCATCGCGAGCGCGCCGCCGGTGCTCCAGAAGATGCAGGCGCCGAGCGTCCAGCAGGTGTCTCGCAGCGATTCGCGGTCGACCTCGCGCGAGTACGCCGCGAGCTGCCTTCCGCGCTCCTCGAGCGAGAGGTCATGGTCGATCGAGGGCGGGCTGTGCGACGATTCTGGCACGACCGTTCTACCGGTCGCTCTCGATCAAGTTCCTCTCGATCAGGCTGACGGGCGCTTGTGCCGCAGGCACTCCGAGGATGCGGCGTCGGAACCGCCGCGTGGTCAGACCTCCAAACGGCGCGCGTATGGCACGGTCTCGCCGAACTCCAGATGACGCCGGAGCACCCGCAGGTAGAGCGCCCAGCAGTGACAGGTGATCCGAAAGTGCTCGTTCGCTTCCGCCCATCCGCGATGGTAGAACCGCACCTGCGTGCCGGCCGCGATCGGTGCCAGTGTGAAACCGAGCCGGGTCCCGACCCAGTCGGCATCCGAGTCGCGCATCCGCCACTCGAAGGCGACTCCCGGTTCCGATCGAGTGACCTCGGCACGCCACCGATATTCGGGTCCGAACTCGAGCTCGTACACGGAGCCCACGACGGGGCGACCGCTCGATCGGACGGTCCACCACTGGTCCAGGAGCGCGGGGTCCGTCACGCCTTGGAACACGCGAGACGGTGGCACCGCGATGGAGAGATCCTGAAGGATGTCGGGCATGGGGATGGTCTCGGTCGTGGTTCTCACGTCAAGTTGCGGTCCGGCCGCGCATTCGCTACCCCGGCGCGTCGGTGAACTCGGATCTCGATGGATGTCCGGCTACGGGTCCCGCACGTCGCGCTGGTGGTCTGCATTGCCGTGACCGGGAGCGGCAAGCACGGTCATGTGGCCGCGATCCGACTCACCCTCTCACGCCAGGCAGCCGCGATCTCGGGCCACGGGCGCTGCAGCAGCCGCACGAGCGCATCACGGATGCCGCGCTCGGGCGTTCGCAGGAACTCGCGGACCGCATCGATACCCCCTGCCTCGTGGACCATCTCGGCGAGGACCGCGCCGGCCGCGTTGCGAATCACGGAGGGGACGCGCATGTCGTCCAACACCTTCTCGAGGTCGACCTGCGGTTGAGCTGTCAGAAGTGAATCGAGGTGGCGGACCGAGCCCCGGTAGTCGCGACCGGCCGTCCCCCCGAACCACGTCGGCACACCTTCCGAGGCGAGCAGGGACGTGCCGCCGTCGCGGATGATCGGTAGCAGCACCACATGCGCCATCTCGTGCCGGTACTCCTCGCCGAGGGCGGGCGTCCCCGAGAAGACCTGAAAGTTGACCGGCTTCGCGAACCCGCCCTCGCCGAAGCGTCGCGGGAACTCCACGCCGAGAAGGAGGAGCGCCTGGTCGACACTTTCGGTCGAGTAGTAGTCGATGCGAGGCGGCGGGGCCACATTGAAGGCCGTTGCGAGCGAATCGATCGAGGCGGCAGCCCGCGTCGCGCTCGCATCATCGAACCGCAGGCTCGGCGCGATACGAAACGTGACCCGCCGCCGTGTCTCGCGTCGCCACGATGCCGTGCGATAGGGAAGGGCGTTGGCGAGCACCCAGCGCTTGCCGTCTCGGCGCGCATGGACGGTCATCGTCAGCTCGGGTGTCGTCGTGGAGTCTCGGGTCGTGGAGCCCGCGGGCCAGAACCGCGTGACGATCTGATAGGCCGTGTCCGCCCGAGCGTCCAGAGGGGTGATGCTCAAGACCTCGGGAACGGCGCCGTCCGCGAGGTAGAAGCCTGCCAGATCGTACATCGGCCACATCCGCTGCTCCGACGCGTCCCACAGTGGAGACGGCTCTCCGGCGTAGCGCGCGTACTGCCCCCTCTTGGAGGCAAGGTACTCGTCCCAGATCCGGCGCACCTCGAGCTGGGACGTCCGCGCGGGCCCCGGCGCACAGGCGGTCAGAGCGAGTGCAAGCGCAAGCACGGGGAGAGAGCCGTGCCTGAGTGGTCGGCAGTGCCATACGGATCGCAATGTTCGCTCTCCATGGATGGACCTGTCGTGAGGCACCCATCGACCGCCAACAACCTTCCCAGCGCCACGAACTCCGGACCACGATAGCCCGGATGCAGCGCCGTCTCGTCGACGTGGATGCGAACGCCAGGGTGTCACTTGAGCGAGGGGGCCGTGCACGTGCGCTTCGAAACGGGCATCGAGGTTGTCTCGCCGATCCGTCGTGGTCAGGTCGATCAGGTTCATTCGGGACGCTCGACCGAACGCGGACGGTTCGAAGGAGGCATCGGGGTGGCAGAATATGCACCGCGACGCGATCGCCGGACGCAGGCGCAGGTGGGCGGAACCGGAGCGCCGGGCCACTTCACCAGACCGCCATCCGCACCGAGCATCGGGAGGAGGTGCGGACGACGACCCTACCGACGAGTCAACGTGACGCGCGCGAATGGCCGCCGCACTCCCGCGCTATCGTTGTCCATGTGCCACCGCCACGAATCCGTCGCCGAAGCGTACACGAAGGTCGTGTGGAAGCGGGTGGTGGCGCTGTACGGGAACACGAAGGAGACGGAATCGCCCGCGACGGCTCCCCGGCCCGTCCCCTCGTCCGGGAACGCGGCGGCCGCCGTGTTGTCCATCCAGAGGGCCGCGTACGCGCCCGTTCGGGGATCGCGCCCGAACAACACCACCGCCTCATACGCCGGGGTGCCCGCCGCCGAGCGCTCGCGCGAGACCTCGTGCATCTGCACGTACTGGCGGCCCAACAGCCAGGTGAAGGTCACGTCGTGGACCGTCGCCTCGCGGGCGATCGTGCCGCGCAGGACCCAGTCCCCGATCAGGCGCGGAAAGAGTGAGTCCGGATGCAG
>JADYYN010000056.1 GCA_020853635.1 Gemmatimonadaceae bacterium | reverse complement strand
TGAGTGGAACCCGATGAGGCGCGCGGTGCGGGATGAGCGGCGAGGGCAAGACCGTCAGGCGTGACATGCGCGTGCTCCTCTCAGCGCGGTGAAGTAGGCGGCGCGACCACGCCGCTCGGCGCCACGTAGCCGTCCGTAGGGTCGGGGAACCAGTTGGGCTTGATCAGGTCGTACCACAGGACCGCGCCGAGCGACAGGATGACGACGTAGATCATCACGGACCAGAAGCTGATCTCGAAGAGCCGTCCGATGCGGCTGCGCTTGGGAGCCGGTGCCGGCGGCGTGGAAGGGATCTCGATGCGGATGCGCTGCTGCAGGCGCTCCCAGGCGTGCTCCCACGCTCCTTCGGGGAGCGGGAAGCGCTCGCGGTGCGGCGGCACGCTCCAGGTGAGGAGGAGCGGGGCCGCGAAGTCGCGGAAGGCGGGGTCGTCCTCGAGACGCTTGCGCACGATGGCGACGCGTGCCGCATCGAGCTGGCCGTTGAGCATCCGGGTCAGCAGCTCCAGGTCGTCCATCTCCCCGCGCGGCTCGTCGCGGGTGGTGTCGGCTGATTCACGCATCGGTCTGGTCTCCTTTGGGTGCGGAAAGTCGGGGAATGTCGTGGTGTTCGATGCGGAACCCGGCGCGGTCGTAGGCGGCGCGGAGATCCGCGATCGCGAGGCGCAGGTGCGTCTTGACGCTGTTGAAGCTGATGCCCATCGCCTCGGCAGCCTCTTCATACGTGAACTGTTCCTCGTACACGAACAGGATCACCTCGCGGCGGCGGGCGGACATGCTGCGGATCACGCTGTCGAGCGCGTCGGCGATGTCGGCGTAGCGCCTGCCCGCTTCGAACAAGGCGACGGCCTGATCGTTGAGCACGTCGTCGGCCTCGTCGAGCTCGACGGTGCGGCGGTTCTGGTTCCGGATCGTGCGCGCCCTCAGCTTGACGGCCGCGAAGATGTACGCGTCGGTGCGCTGCTCGGGCGGGAGCGTCGCCCACCGCTGCCAGAGCGAGAACATCGCGTCGTGCACCGCGTCCTCGGCTTCCACCCGCCCCACGAATCGCATCGCGTGATGGACGAGGCGGTCGTAGAGCCTCTCATAGATGCTGCCGAACTCCCGCTGCCGTTCGTGGAGGAACTCCCCCTCCCAGACCAGCGGTGATGCACCGGGCATGGCACTTGGTACCGCGACCCCCGTGGCGCCCACGGTCGCCACCGCGTGTCCGGGGCCGATGGGCCGTGTGAGGATTCGTTTGATTTCCGCAAGTCGCATGGCGGGCTGGGTTGATGTCGGAGCGTGTCCCTCTACCTAGATATCTCGCGAGAAGGGCAATTCGGGTGAATGCCAGTTTGGCGGGCAAGAATTCGCCATTCTGGCATTCACCCGAATTGGCCCTCTCGAGAGATATCCATGTAGAAGGATCAATCAGCCGATCGCGTGTGAGTCCACCGCCGATAGGGCCAATGCCGCAGCGGCGAATCTGAAGCAGGACGCCGCCAGTCGCGAGAGCAGTGCCGCTGGAGAGCACCGGAAGGCGGGCAGGTCGATCGTTGGTGCTGCCGGACTCAACGAGAGCGCTGCAGGGTCGAACGTGGGCGTTGCCGGACGACTCCCGCGACCGACGAGGTGAGTCGAGGGACCGACGGGGGAGCCCGAGTTCGCGACGGGACCGATCGAGGGAGCGGCGAGCAGGGACGCGGACGCGGCGAGGGAGGACGAGCGCGCGCCGAGTGGCTTCGAGCGAGCGACGGATCCCGTCGAGCGAGCCGCGAGGTCGATCGAGGACGCGACGAGTCGCTTCGAGCGAGCGACGGGACGGCACGAGGGCGCGACGGGGCGCCCGGAGTCGGCGACGAGGGAGCTCGAGCGACCGAGGGGGTCGGCTCAGGAGGCTCCCGGCACGGTCGAGCGTCCGGCGTGGTGCGCCGCGGACGCGGCAGGGCGAGTCGAGTGCGCGACGGGGCTCGTTCCGGGAGCGGCGGGTCGGCCGAAGTCGGCTCCCGGACGAGTTCAGACGCCTGCGAGGCTCTTCACTGTCCCGCCGCCCCTGACGGACGCACATGGGCGGGTACCCGGGGGGTCGATTGCGTCCATTCACATCCATGAGGAGGGAGGGCACGATGGAAAAGCGACAGCAGCAGGTGGTGGAGTCGTACCAGCGGGTGCGCGGGTTCGCCGGGGAGCATCCGGCGAAGGGGACGCTCAGTTACACGAGCGCGTTGGCGATGCTGGACGACGTGCTCGAGAAGGTGCGGTCGCTCGCGAGCATGGAGTACCGTGGGCGCGAGGTGGGTCGCGCGGAGAAGCGACGCCAGGCGGACCAGCTGCGGCTGCTGGTGGACGAGCACATCCGCCCGATCGTGACGATCGCGCGCGCGCAGATCGAGCCGCAGTCGGACGTGGGGCTGCCGGCGGGGCTGCGCATGCCGGCGCTCCCGCTGAACCCGTCGAAGGCGGTGACGGTGTGCGACGGCATGCTGGAGGCCGCGCGTCCGCACGAGGTGCTGTTCGTCGCGAACGGGCTGCCGGCGGACTTCCTCGAGCAGTTCGCGAACGCGCGGAACGAGCTGGAGCGCCTGACGGGTGGGCACACGACGCAGGTGGGGGCGCACAAGGCGGCGCGGAGCCTGCTGCCGGTGCAGTTGGTGCGCGGGCGCCGGGCGGTGGAGCGCCTGGATGCGATCGTGCGCGCGTCGTACCGCCGCGACCCGGGGGTGCTGGCGGCCTGGCGGAGTGCGAAGCGGGTGCAGAAGACGCCGGGCGGCGCGGGGAGTCGCGTCGAGTCGGACGAGACGCCGGTGGCGGAGACGCCGGCGCTGCCGCAGGCCGCGTAGTCGCGGCTCACCGATCACACAGGAGAGCGTGCAATGCACAGAGGAGGCGGAGTGCACACGACGCCGGCGGCGACCGGCCGTGGCTGGGTGAACCAGTCGGATGGGAAGGTGCTGTCGTGGCACCGGACGAAGGTGGTCGCAGTCGCGGCCGGCCGCGCCGCCGCGCGTGCGCGGCGGGTGGAGCACACGATCCACCGGATGGATGGGCGGATCGGGGAGAAGAACTCGTACGGTGCGGATCCGTGTCCGCCCAAGGACGGGCGGTGACGACGCGCGGGTCCACCCCACTACTTCAATAGGAGGACGGATGCCGGAGACGAGGAGCAGGACGGGCGCGATGGACGGGAAGCCGAAGGGGGCGCAGGCGCTGATCGGCGCGGCGATCGCGATGGTGGGTGCGCTGGCGACGGTGCATCCGGCGAATGCGCTGCTGGTGGCGCTGAGCGAGGTGGTGCCGCGGCTGGCGGAGACGTTGCCGCCGGTGATCACGGCGTGCGGAGCGCTGCTGGCGGCGATGAGTGATCCGCCGGAGATGGGGCGGCGGAGGTAGAAGGGATCCAGGGAACGGATGACGGGGCGGTCAGCGGCGTGGGTGCCGCTGGCCGCTTTGTTTTAACGGGGCGTGAATGCGGGGCGGGCGACGGGGGCGGGCTATGGCACGCGAGCTTGCGGAGATTCGGTTCGTGCGCGGAATTGTTGCGGAACCTGCTTTCGGATGCTGGAGGTGGCTCGCAAAGCGAGGCTCTCCAATTCACGTTTGGCGCACCAGAACGCCTCCAGTGGACGCACAGTCGAACGACGCGGAGAATAGGTTCGGGCGGTTGATGAGGCGCATCGCAATCGTCACAGCGATTGCCTACGCGTGCTCGTTCGCGGCCGCCGCGGCAGTGCCTTCTGAGTCGTATCGTGCGCCTGTTGGGCCACGGCTCGGCGCGACGTGTGGAGACGGACGGCAGAGCAACTCTACCGGAAGCGGTGCGTGCTCGTGGCACGGTGGCGTGCGGGCATGGACATTTGATTCGACTTGGGCCAGACGGCGAGTTCGGACCGGTGCTTCTGTGGTACTGCGTGACATCTCGCGGCTCGCGGGACACGTAGGAGTAGCGAGCTTCGTCTTCGCGCTCGTCGTACTCGATCCCCGCAACGAGCGTCCGACTCGACCACCGAGCAGCCTGGCGCTGGACTCAACGGTCACTGTTAGCTGCCCACGCTGTTCCGCGCGGCTCACGCGACGAATGGGAACACGTAGCGGGAGAACGTTCCTTCGTTGCAGCAACTTTCCACGTTGCCGATATCGTCAAGCGGATCGCGGCGCGGGCGCCTAGCGGAGGTCAGTGCAGACGGCCGCGCTGGGGTAGCGGTTGGGCGGCCGAGACAGGTCGTTGCACCTCAGCCAATAGGTCAGTCTACTCGACATGAACCGATTCATTCCGCCAGACTTCGCCGATGAACTTCTGCGCTTTGCGGCGTATGCCGACAAGGAGGCTCGAGGTGACCTAGCACTCGGCTTCATCCGCGACGAGGACGACTACACTTCTCACTTCGCCGGCGCGTTGCGACGCAACGTAAACGCCCACACTGCTCTTGGCTTGCGAGCGAGCTCGTATGTGCTACCGCAAGGGCTGGAGCGAAGAACCGGATGCGACGGTGCGATCATCGTGACCCATAGTGGCTTCTCGAAGGTTGCGCTATTTGAAGCCAAGTGGCCGCGAGTGTCCGACTCGGGATACGCATGGGACTACGCACAGACCTCTACTGGCCTATCGCACTACTCGGATCAGCTATCTCGGCAGAAGCGTCTTCGCCCCGAGTTTGCCGTCTTTGAGATGTTCTACAATGAACATTCCTTCGGCGAGCAACCCCCTTACATGCATGACGAGCTATCCTCTTGCGTCTGGCGGGACTGGGCGGCGACATACGACGCGGCTCGCCCCAATCTCAACTCACCGTGGACGCAGGGAGACTTGAAGGCACTCCTGGGTGCTCATCCAGTGACATCGATTACTGAGGTCCTGGCCGACCTTTGCGAGTGCCGCGCAGGCGCTCCCATCCGGTCCTTCGGTAACACGGCGACTTTCGCTGGCGAGTTCGGTATCGATGGCATCGTACTGGAGATTCAGGTGCCGGACACGGTGAGTCCGCGACGCGCGCCGTAACGACGCTTGGTGCAGACGGCCGCGTTAATGCAGCAGGCGCGCGGCGGCGCCCTGTCGTACCTTTTCGGGACGGCGCGGCCGCTCACCTGCGTTTTTTGGAGGCGTCCGCAGCACAAGCCCACGTTGTGTTCGCCACCAGACATCTAAGTGAACTTCCGACTGCGCTTCCCGAAGGATCGTGTCAACGAGTGGGCGGCTCGATATGGCGACGCGATGGACGATGCTGTGCCGTCGTCCATTGGACCTGTTGCCAGGCAGCGCGGCCACCTTCTCCGTGAAGAGTTCCTCGCGGTCACGCGCTGGAAGTCTCCCCGCACCCAGCCACGCTGTGCCGAGAATGCCCCTGAGTTCATCGAGGCGGTGACGCGCGTCGCGCTGTCAACGAGCAACGAGCAACTTTGCATTCAGGTGCTCACCCTTTTACGGGGCGTTGCCTGGCCGACGGCATCCGTGATTCTTCATTTCTGCGCGACACGTCCGTATCCGGTGCTCGACTTTCGGGCGCTCTGGTCGCTCTCGTGCGACGCCGAAGCAGCCGACTATGACTTCATGCTTTGGGAAGCCTATGTAGCAGAGACGCGAAGCCTCGCCACGGAGTGTGGCGTGTCGATGCGCACACTTGATCGGGCGCTCTGGGCGTACTCCAAAGTGCGGCAGCGCGTGGGAACATAGCCGAAGTTGGTGCAGACGGCCGGTTCGTGAAGCAGGTGGGAGGCCGCTGTTCAACCAAACGTTATTGCGACCGCGCTATGGTCGCGATAGAGACCGTTAGCCTTAGACCAAATGCGTGTCTCCGTTATTGGTACCATCCATGAGCCTTTTGGTCGCGCCACCGCAGACGCGCTGCTCGCGCTCATGCGCCACTTGCGGCCCGACGTGATCTTCCTGGAGATGCCGCCTGGGGCTTTCGACGACTATATGGGGGGCTCGCGCAGCAATCTCGAAGCGGAAGTTGTTCGACGTTATCGCGCAGAGCGGCAGGTCGACCTGGTCCCAGTTGACCTGCCAACTCCCGAGCCGGAGTTCTTTGCCGGATGGGATGAGCTTAGGCGCGAGGTCCGAAGCAAGAGCGTCGACTACTGCCGCTTCAAGAGTTGGGAAGAGCAGTACGTCGAGCAGCTTGGTTTCGACTTCCTCAACAGCTCGCAGGGCGCCAAGCTAACGGCCGATCTCCATGAGGCCACTCTCACAGCGTTGGCGCAGCTAGCCAATCCGCGACTATCCGGCCACTACGAGGCCTTCACAAGCACGAACGAGAGACGCGACGTCGCGATGCTCCAGAACATCGAGGCCTACTGCGCGTCATCTACGCAAGGCAACGGTGTCTTCCTCGTGGGATCAGCCCATCGCCGTTCACTATTCGAGAAGTCGGTCGCGCGCTCTGGCGCTGTCTCTTACCCAGTGGTGTGGGACTTCCCAGGAACCGTTTGAGTTGGCAAGCAGCGATCTGAGTACAGCGCCATAGCGGAGGTTGGCGCAGCCGGCCACGTCAGGGATGCAGGTGGGCGGCCGCAACACAACCACACGTCAGGCCGACACCTCCGATGCGGTGGATGACCGCCCATCCCCAAGGAGCAGCACGATGAGCATGTCGAGTCGCATCCTGCACGTGGCGGTCGCCGCAGTCGCGCTCTGCGGGGGATCGTCGGTCAGAGCGCAGACGTCCCGCCTTCCGGTGGTGGTGATCGAGACCACGATGGGCACGATCACCGCTGAGATCGACAGCGTGCGTGCCCCGATCACCGCCGCGAACTTCCTGCGATACGTCGATGCCGGCGCATACGATCGCGGCCGCTTCCACCGCGCGGTGCGAATGGACAACCAGCCGCGCGATTCGGTGAGGATCGAGGTGATCCAGGGTGGTGCGCGTGTGGATTCCACCCGCGCGCGCTTTCCGGCGATCGCACTCGAGCGCACCAGTGTGACCGGCCTCAAGCACACGGACGGCGCACTCTCCATGGCGCGCGGCGGGCCCGACACGGCCACGTCGGACTTCTTCATCACCATCGGTCCGCAGCCGGCGCTCGACTTCGGCGGGAACCGCAACCTCGACGGCCAGGGGTTCGCCGCATTCGGGCGCGTGCTTAGCGGCATGGACGTTGTGAAGGCGATCCAGCATTCGCCGGTCAACGCGCAGAGCCTCACGCCGCCGGTGGCGATCACGCGGATCGCGCGTCGCCGGTAGAGCTGGCGGGAACTGTTTGGATCGCCGTGTGTGAGTCCGACTCGTCACCCCCGCCTGACCACCCGCGACAACCGCACGAGCACCCCTTCCCCTCCCACCCCGATCAACCGACCCCTGGGCGTCGACACCTCGTCCCGCGGCTCGGCGACACGCTCTCCGCTGACTCGTGGTGATCGAGCTCGCGAATCCGGTCGCGGCGCTCTGATCGCACCGAGAGAGGCGGCTGGTCGATCGGCCCGGCAGCGCGTGCTGGCGACCCCCGCGCTCCAGCCGTACTTTCGGCGCGATGCCGCAGTCCCCAGCCCGGCGCGGCCGCCCCTCTCGTGCACTCGGAGATCGCCCGCATGAAGCTCTCGCGCCTGCTCGTCGCGCCCCTCGCCCTCGCGCTCTCCATCGCCGCGCCGCTCGCCGCTCAGTCCGCAGCCCAACACGACAGCGCCGTCAAAGCCGCCGCCCGCACCCGCGCCCTCCCCCTCCCCACCCCGCGCCCGCTCTCCTTCACCACCGACGAAGCGAGCTGGATCTCCCTCGACATCGCCCCCGACGCGAAGACCATCGTCTTCGACATCCTCGGCGATCTCTACACGCTTCCGATAGCAGGCGGACAGGCCACCCGCATCACCAGCGGCACCGGCTGGGACCAGCAGCCCCGCTTCTCCCCCGACGGCAAGCGCATCGCCTTCGTCAGCGACCGCAACGGCTCCAAGAACGTCTGGATCGCCAACGCCGACGGCTCGGCGCCCCGCATCATCACGCGCAGCGAGCGCATCAACTTCTCCTCGCCCATCTGGTCCGCCGACGGCCAGTACGTCATCGCCGCGCGCACCGGGCAGCTCTGGATGTACAACGTGGACGGCGGGTCGGGCGTGCAGCTCACCGGACTCCGCCCCGAAGGGGCGGCCGGCGCGGCGGGGACGCCGGCGTCGCACTACGGCGCCGCGCCGAGCAATGACCCGCGCTACCTCTGGGTGAATGTCAGCGGCAACGTGCCCACCACCCTCGCCTCGGGGGTCGAGCTCCACACCGCCACCTCCGCGCGCGAGGAGGCCGAGGAGCAGGCGGCGCGCAGCAACGCGCGGCGCATCGGGCAGTACCAGATCGGGCAGTTCGATCGCGAGAGCGGACGCACGCTCGTCCGCTCGCATGAGACCTTCGGCGCCTTCCGGCCGGTCGCGAGTCCCGACGGGAAGTGGCTCGTCTATGCCACGCGCTACGACGCGCGCGAGGCGCTCAAGCTGCGCGACCTCGCCACCGGCGAGGAACGCTGGCTCGTCATGGACGTGCAGCGCGACAACTCGCAGGGCGGCGGCGTCAACGATCGCGACCTCTATCCCGCGTCGGCGTTCACGCCGGACTC
>JADYYN010000055.1 GCA_020853635.1 Gemmatimonadaceae bacterium | reverse complement strand
TCGCGTCCGGCGGCGAGATGGTCGGGCGCACGACCGACGGCCGCACGTCCACCTGGCGGTATCGGAGCCGCGGACCGGCGCCCTTCCTCCTCGTCGCTATCGCTCCGTACCGAGTCGCCGAATCGGACGGCGTCCGCGTGTACCATTTTCCGGTCGACTCGAGCGGCGCCTCGCGCGTGCTACGTGCGGCGCACCGCGCGGCGGCGCGTCTCCAGGGGATCCTCGGTCCGCTCGCAGCGCCGCTCGCCCTGTCCATCATGGAGATCCCCGACGGCTGGGGCTCGCAGGCGAGCCTCACCGGCGGGATCATCCAGGAGGCGGACGCGTTTCGCGCGCGGGCGGCGCTCGGGCCGCTCTACCACGAGCTCGCGCATCTATGGAACGCGCGGGACCTCGACGCACCGAGTCCGCGCTGGGACGAAGGCCTCGCGATGTTCCTGCAGGATCGTCTCGCGCGCGACCTCGACGGTTGGACCGGCGACTCGGCGACCTGGGAGCGCGTCGCCACGCGACTGGCCGCCGAGTGCACGCCCGACGTTCCCTGCGGGCAAGTGCCGCTCAGACGCTATGGCGCCGAACGCATGACCGACCATTCCTACGGGGTCGGTCGCCTCATGTTCGCGCGCCTGTACGAGGTCCTGGGTGAGGCCGCCTTCGACCGGGCCCTCCGTCGGCATGTCGACGCGACGCGGGCGACGGGCTCCAGCACGGACGCGCTCGTGCTCGCCTTCGTCGAGGAGGGTGGGATCGAGGCACGCCGGATCCTCGACGACTGGCTCGAGACCACGCGATGGGTCACGGAGCTCCGTCGCGCGGGCAGCTTCGCCGCGATGGGTCCGGCATCCGCTCGCGAGGACCGCGTGGAGGGGATGGCGCCCATCCATGACCGACGTCTGCCTATGCCTGTCGCGCAGCCACCTCGTACGTGGTGATCTCGAGCTCGTGGCCGTTCGGGTCGCGCAGATAGATGGAATGCGCGATCTGGTGGTCTTCATGTCGGTACTCGATGCCCAGGTCCTTCAGGTGACGCTGCGCATCCAGGAACGCCTGAGCACTCGCCCGGAAGGCGACATGCCGGATCGCCAGCGAGGGCTTCCCTGGCCGATCGTCGGCCTCTTCGCTCCGGAAGGGGAACAGCGCGAGCGCGGTCGATCCGATGCCAACGACGGCCGGGAAGTCACCCCATACCTCCCGGTGCCTGCGCTCGAGGCCGAGAACCCGCTGGTACCACGCGACAGAGTCGTCGACGTCCCGCACCGCAAGTGCGACATGGTCGATGCCATCCAGTCTGATCATGCTCCCCTCCCTCCGACATGTGTGTGCGCGCGCGGCCTCGGGAGCCGCATCGCCCCCCCGGACCGGGCACCCGTCACTCGGGCGACCGAGACGCGGTCGCGTTCGACATCTTGCGCACCTCCCACGCTGAGGATCGCGCTCGATGTCACGTGCACTCCTGACCCGGCTCTCCACGGTGGTGGCCCTCCTCGCCTCGCTCGCTTGTTCCACTCACGGCGCGCAGAGGCCGAGCTCGCGGCTCGCGCCCGACGGCGCGTCGCCGCCGACGTCACCTCCGGTCGCCCATCGCGCCGGACTGGAGCGATTGCAGTTCCTCGTGGGGAGGTGGGCGCTCGTGCGTCCCGCCGCCGCCACGGACTCTGCCGGGATGGCGCCGACGGCACCGCTCGCGGTCGAGCCGTTCCTGAATGGGAAGTATCTGCGCCTCACGGGCAGGATGGGAGGGCCGGCCTTTGAGCTGCTCATCTCCTACTCCACGAGCGATCGTCGCTATGCACTGGCGATCCTCGACGAACGATCCGGCGTGTTCGATGTGTACGAGGGGGATTTCGATTCGGCTGGCCGCTTGGTGCTGACGAACCCGCAGTACTTCCGGATCACGTTGCAGCCGGTATCGACCGGAGGCTTCGCGTGGATCGGGTCGCACTCGCCCGATCGCGGTGAGACCTGGCGTGTCACGGACCGATACCAGGTGGCACCCGCGGCCTCGAGCGCGGATGGCTTCGATCGACTGCGCTTTCTCTCCGGTGCGTGGGACGCCGAACCCTGGGAGGCTGGCGCCGATGGGCGCCTGTCCAAGGGTCCTCCGATCCCGCTCGACTTCACCGCCGGGCTCGGCGATCGGTATCTCGAGCTCCGTGGGGCGGCGAGTGGCGTGGAGTTTCGCATCGTCCTTTCGCACTTCGGTCCTGGGTCCCGCTATCGCGCGGCGATCCTCGACAGTGAGTCGGGATACATCCACCTGTATGAAGGAGGCTTCGACGCCGACGGCCGCCTCGTGCTCACCAGCCCATTGCACTCCCGCATCACGATCACCAAGCAGCCGGACGGCGGGATCGAATGGATCGACGACTCGTCGGTCGACGGCGGGCGTTCGTGGAGGACCAACACGATCTATCGCATGCACCGGCGGCGGTGATCGCCGCCGGCTCTCAGGGGGCCAGCAGCGTGGCACGTTCAAGGACGCGGCCACCGAGGATCACCAGGTCGATGCCTCGGTACGCCTCGATCGAGCGCAGGGGGTCGTCGCGCAGCAGCAGCAGGTTGGCGCGTTTGCCGGTCTCGATGGAGCCCAGTTCATCCGCGAGGCGGAATGCGCGCGCGTTCCCGCGCGTGGCGGCGTGGAGGATCTGCGCGAGCGGGATGCCATTGCGCGCCCACGTCTGCATCTCGAGGAATCCCGCGAGCCCGGGTGGCTGGCTCCATCCGAATCCACCGACCGCGGTATCGGAGCCGAGCAGGAGGCAGGCGCCACTCGCCGCCCAACGCGCGACCTCTCGCGCGAACCGCGCATTGACGTGCGCGAGGATCCGCGTGGCCTCGACCGCGAGCGCATCCACGGACATCGGTGTCGCGCTGATCTGCGATCCGAAGCGCCCGAGGAACAGGGCACGCTGCACCTGCGCTTCCGTCCGAAGGTAGTCGAGGTAGTTGCTGGAGAGGACCTCAAGCAGGCCACCCTGCTCGAGGAACTCGGGATCGAACAAGGTGGCGGTGCCGAGGAGTGTCATCGCGGTCGGCTGGATGCAGACCGTGCTGCTCGCGAGCGAATCGGTGAGCGCCGTGACGTCGCTGGGCACCTCACCGCCGGCGCGAAAGGAGCCTGGCCACTCCCAGAGTCCGTGTGCGAGGACGTCGACACCGCCCGCGAGCGCGAGACGCTGACCTGCGGGCGTGGTCGCATGCATCACGACGGGCAGTCCGCGCCGATGTGCCTCGGCGACGACCTCGCGCACGATCTCGAGGGACGGCAGGCGGAAGTCCGGCCGCTCCGGTCCCGGCCACCACAGCGCCTCTTCATGGTAGAGCTTCACGCAGCGCCCGCCCTCCTCGGCGATCCGCCCGACGGTCGCGGCCGGGGTGTGCGCCGCGGGGTCGAATCCCGGTGGGAGCTCCGGCGTGGCGAACCGATCGTGCAGGAAGTTCGGGAACGCGGCCAGGAACTCCGACGGATCATCGAAGTCCGTCGCCATGAAGTCGTTCGACAGCACCAGTCCCTGCCCGCAATGGAACAGGTCGGGATGCAGCGGCGCGGACTCGAAGCGCCGATTCGCGGACGACACCGAGTTCAATTCGACGACGCTGGTGAAACCATAGGCCAGGAAGCTGCGGGGCAGTTGCGTCTGGTACGCGCCCATCAGTTCGGCATGGCGCGCGGTGTAGCGGCGATCGAGGCCGGGGGCGTGGTAGAGGTGCACGTGACTGTCGATCAGCCCCGGGATCAGGAAGCGACCGCGCCCATCGATCGTCTCGCGTGCGGCCATCGCCGGCCGCTGCGGCTCGACGGAGAGGATGCGGCCGTCCCGCACGCAGACCGTGGCCGTGCGCGGTCGGGTCTCTGCTGGTACCGGCGCCGGTGAGATCACCGTGGCATCGGTGATGCACAGGTCGGCGCGTCCGTCCTGCGCCGCGAGGGGGAACGCGACAGCGGCGAGCGCGATGGCGCGAAGCAGGAGTGTCATGTCGCAACGTACGGCGTCGCCCCCCGCATCGTGTCCGGCGACCCTGATGGTCGTCCCATCGCGGCGACCGTTCATCCCTCGGCGCGGGTGCCGACACCGACCGCACCTGGGCGCCGTACGTTCAGAGACCGATGTCCATGCCACTGCCGCGCGACGCCCGCGCACCGATCACGCTGCCGATGGTCGGCCGCACCCTGCTGGTGAACATGACCGCCTGGTCCGCGGTCGCCGTGATGCACGCGATCTCGGCGTGGAGCGACGCCGTGCAGCGCGGGCGATCGCCGAGCCTCGGCGGCATGCTCTACGGCTACGCGCTCGCCTACGCGCCGCTGGTGCTCCTCGGGACCGTGCTCTATCTGCTGCAGGCGCGCTCGATGCGGCCGTGGCGTACGGCCGCCCTGGTCACCGTACTCTTCTTCCCGTTGGAGATCACGTACCAGGCCGTCCTGATCGTGAGCGAGAGCACCGCGCCCCTGTCCGGCATCGTGCCGGCGATCCGGGAGTTGCCGGCACTCATCCTGCTGCTCGACCTCGGCGTGCTCCTGGCGACGAATGCCGTGGTGTACGCGGTGGTGGCCGCGCAGACGCGTCGCCGCGAGGATGCCCTCGAGCGCGCGCTGCAGGAGGGGAGCCTCCGGCTCCGGCTGGCGCTGGAGCAACAGCGCCTGCAGGGCCTTCGCGCACAGTTGGAGCCGCACTTCCTCCACAACGCCCTCAACGCGATCTCCGGACTCATCCGCAACGACGATCACGCGTTGGCGCTCACCGCACTCCAGCAGTTGAGCCGGCTGCTCCGCTACGCCACCACTGCCGTCACGAAGGACCGGGTCCCGCTCGCGGAAGAGGTGGCATTCCTCCAAGAGTACCTCGCCCTGCAGCAGTTGCGCTTCGGCTCTCGCCTGTCAGTCGAGTATGAGGGCGTGGCGCAGATCCCCGACGACCTCGAGTCTCCGCCGTTGCTGCTGCAGCCCCTCGCCGAGAACGCCATCCGCCACGGACTCGAGCGCAGCGACGCGCCCGCGACCGTGAGCCTGCGGGTCTCCGAGGAGCCGGGCTGCAGCATCCTTCGCGTGTCCAACACGGTGCCGAGGGACGCGCCGCCGAATCCCGGACTCGGGGTAGGACTCGCGGCGCTGCAGGCGCGCGTCGACGCTGCGTATCGCGGTCGGGCGACCTTCACGACGGTCGCCTCGAACGACCGCTTCGAGGTCACGCTCGTCCTCCCGCACGACGCCGATGATGACTGACCTTCCGCGTCCACACGCGGCCACCGGCGCCTCCATCCGCGCGCTGATCGTCGACGACGAGCCGCTGGCGCGACTGAATCTCCAGCGCGCACTCGACGCGCATCCGCGCTGGCGCGTGCAGGCGGTCTGCGGCGATGCCGTCACCGCGCTGGCGGAGGTCACGCGAGAACGGCCGGACGTGGTGTTCCTCGACATCCGGATGCCGCGCACGTCAGGGCTCGTGCTCGCACGGCATCTGAGTGACTTGCCGACGCCGCCCTTCGTGGTGTTCGTCACGGCCTACGAGAGCCACGCCGTCGAGGCCTTCGAGCTGCACGCGCTCGACTACCTCATCAAACCCTTCGACGACGCGCGGCTGGCGAGCGGACTGCATCGCGTGGAGGCCCTGCTCGCGCTCGCGGTCGAGGCGGCGTACGGGGAGGCCCTGCGCGCGTTCGTCGACGATGCGGGCTCCGGTGCCGCGTCGGTGGACGGGGTGCCGAGGGCCGAGCGGTACCTGCGGCAGTTCAGCGTGAAGTCCGTGGGCCGGCTGGAGATCGTGCGCGTGGCCGACGTTCGCTGGCTCGCCGCGGCAGGGAACTACGTGGAGTTGCATCTCGAGCGCCGCGTGGTGCTGCATCGGGTGACGCTCGCGGCCGTCGCGGCGCGCCTGGATCCCGCGGAGTTCCTGCAGGTGCATCGGCGCGTCATCGTCCGGCGGGGCGAGTGCCGTGCCCTGCACGTCACGGGGGACGGGACCTACGCACTGCGCATGCGCGGCGGCGGTACGGTGCCGGTGAGTAAGCGATATGTCGCGCAGGTGCGGGCGCTCCTCGACGCACCGTAGCGCCCGGTCCGGACCGCCGCACCGTCTCTGGGCCGCGGGGCCGATCTCCCACGTCCGCGTGGGGAGAGCGCTGATGCCCGCTGCCGACATGACGGCATCCGTGGATACCATGCGCGCCGGACGCGATGGCGTGGCCTTGCGATGGGAAGGCGACATCGCCGTGCTCGAGGTGCGCACGATGAACGGCGTGGACACCCGCGAGCGGATCAGCAGCGCCTACGCCGCGATCGTGGCGCGCGGCGCACTGGGGCTCGTGATCGATCTGCGCGCCAGTGATGGCGGTGCGTTCGCGATCGTTCCGCTCGTCGGTCACCTGATCGACCGCCCGGTCGAGGGCGGCGTCCTCTCACCGCACACGCGGCAGGCCGCACGCAGCTCGCGGCAGAGCCGCTGACTGCCGTCGCGACGGCGCAAGCGAGAGAACCGCTGCCGCACGAGGACCATGAGCATCGCGTCGGACTGTTCGCGCAAGACGCACGGCGCCGCTCGCCACTTGTAGTAGCCGACCTTCGCCACCTCGCGCACCCGGCACAGCATCGTGACGTGCCAGGGGGTAGCGTGCGCGTGGAAGAACACGTACTTCACCGCGCATCCGTGGCGAGGGAGCCGGTCGGTCCGATCACGATCGCGCGCTCCTCCCTCAATCGCGCGTTCTCGCGGCGCCACTCGCGCTTCTCCTCTCCTACACTCGGCGCCTGCGCGCTCGGCTCCGCATGCGCGCCGACGCGCGCGTCGCGCCGCCAACCGCAGGCATCTCGATGTGCGACCCGAGCTCTTCCGCGAGATGCCGGATCGGTCTCGTGCACGCCTGCAGCTGCCGCCGGGCCGCCTCGCGGCACTCCAGGTTCTACGCCTTCGGTCGCCTCTTCTTCATGGAACACCCCCGGCGCGAAGCCTCCGTCCGAGCCGTTGCGGTGTTCACTGAAGGCAGTGAACGTCAGCGGCGCCGAGGCTACGGGCCGACCGACTTGACCAGTACGTGGTGGATCAGAATGCCCATGGTGAAGTACCAGGCAGTCTTGTCCTCTCCGATCTCTCTCAACTCCCGCAAGGCGGCCTCGTCGAACCAGCGACCATCGAAGAAGACCCCGGCCGGATTCCGGAGTGCTCCGATCCTCAGGAGCGGGTTCTCTCGAACCAAGATGAAGTCCGCGACCTGCGACACTTCTATTCTTCCCGCGCGTGCTTCCTGTCCGAGAACGCGACCGGGCACGCGAGTCGCCGCCGCCACGACATCGAACGCGGGCACGCCCGCATCGACCCAGAGTTGCATCTCGTCGTGGAGCGTCTCTCCGGCGATCGTCAGGTTGGGCCCGAAGTCCGTGCCCATGAGCAGCGGCACGCCTGCCTCGTGCAACATGCGCACGAGCTTCTTGTGGTACTCGTCCTTGCGGACGATGCGTGCTTGACGGTCCTCGCTCGGCTCCCGATAGCCTCTCAACAGCAGGCGGCCGATGAAGTTGAATGCCCCGCCGATCGGCTTCTTGTCGTACTCGCGGACGAACTCGTCACCCTCCTCGGCCACGCGCCGGATATGGTGATACGCCGAAAGAGTCGGAGTGACGGCGATCCTCGAGTCCCGAATCTTCCTCACGATCGCCTGTGCCAACGAATCGTCGGGCGTACGGTCCAAGTAGTTGTTGTAGATCTCCTCGACGTGCTCGAAGCTGATGGCACCTGAACTCAGGAATGTCTCGATCGGAACGTCGATAGGAGGATGGCCCGCTACCGGCATGCCGAGGTCCCTCGCGGCCTCCATTACGGCGGCGAACTGGGTGGCGCTCAGTCCGCTGTACACTTTCACGAAATCGTATCCTGAGGATTGGTAGCCGGCCAGAAGACCCGGGATGTCTGCCACACCGCCGAGGTCCTTGTGAAAGGGATCAAGGTCCGCCCCCGCGTTCAGCGTGGGGGTCGCGGTAGTCATCCGACTTCCCGTGAGCTCCCCGTTCGCCAGTTGACGCTTCCACCTGAGATGCGCGGGAAGCCCCATTGGGTTCCTCACGCGAGTCACGCCATAGGAGAGATAGTGAGGCAGATCGCTGCGATCGAAGATGTGGGCGTGCATGTCCGCCAGACCTGGCAGCACGAACGACCCCGCTGCATCGATCACCAGAAAGCCTGAGTAGTCGGCAAGCGAATCGGGGACGATCCTCGCGACCGACCCATTCTCCACGAACAGGCTCTGACGCGCAAGCACGGAATCGGTGCTCATGGAAAGGATCGAGGCGTTCCTGAACACGATGCGGTCGGTGCGGCGACCAGGATTGTCCAACGGTCGTTCCGCCCACCGCGCTGCAGGGACCGACATCCCGACGAGCGCGGCGAGGAGACCCGCCAGACTTCCGAGCGCGATCCCGCCCCATCGCAGGGCGCGTTGGACCTTCGCTCTCCACCTCCCGAAGGTCTTCGTCTCTGGGGAGTTCGATCGGGGTCTTGGCCGCATGAGTCGAGTATGGGAGTGGGAAATGCCTGTCGTGGCATCCCCGATGGGCGGAGAGGCCACGTGATGACGTACGGGGACTCTGGACGCTTCGTGTTGACGGTCCGATCGCCGTGTGCTGAAACGGCGCAACCGCGGGACGAACACCGCGACGACATTCGTGCCGCCCTCCCCGTCCGAGGAGGCAGCCCCGCGCGCCGACGTCGACTCTCCGCGGCGACTGGAGTTCCGCCCAAGTAGTGGACAGCGCGTCGCCGTCGCTTCTGCGCGACCTCGAACGCCTCGGGGCTCACGCCCCCAGTTGGCCGTGGCGCTGAGTCGGGTTGGAGAAGTCCTGCGGGTGCCCCCGCCGCTGCAGCAGTTCTGAGCTGCCAACTGGGCGGGTCGTGCGGTGACGGTCTGGGCGGACGCGAACGGGGTCAGGAGGTGAGACGCTTCGTGCGGTCGGGGCGTGTTGAAGTCGCGGCGGAGGCGCTCGCCGTTGACTGGGTGTGGAGCGGCGAGAGGAACCAGTGCTGATTCAGGCACTCATCGCGGCACGTGCCGTTGACGCGTTCGATGTGCGCGTTCTGCAGGGGCTTGCCGGGTTGAATCAACGGCGGGGCGAGAGAGGCGGCTCCGCTTCTCGGACTGCGACACGGCGTGCGCCATGTCGCTCGGCGGGCGGTTGCGCGGCGACCCGAAGTGGTGACCGGAGGGTGAGGACGCATGCCTCCTCAGGCGTGGTGTCGGCGAGGCTGGAGTGGCGGCGGCGCGTGTGGTCGAGCGCGAGGTAGCGGCCGATTCCGGCGCGGGCCTCGGAGACGCTGACGTAGGCGTGCAGATAGACCTCCTGGACTTGATCGTGCGCCAGCGCCGCTCGCCTCAGATGTTGTCGCGCCAGCAGGACTGGCCGTCCATGCGGATGCGGATGTCGTGCGCGGCGAGCAGACCCGCGAAGTCGGCACTCGTGAATTGACTGCCCTGATCCGTGTTGAAGATCTCCGGCCGACCGTAGCGCGCGATGGCCTCCTCTACGGCCTCGACGCGGACGCGGCTGTCCATCGTCGTCGACACGCGCCCGCTCAGCACCTGAGCTGCCGACTCCCGTCATGGTCCTCTCCGGTGGAGGACCGCCATGCTGACTGGCGCAGGATTCGGGGGTCACGTCATGCGCGCTGGCCGGCCATCCACCAGCGGCATGGGAGACTCCAGGGTGGCTTCTCGTCGATATCGGGCGAACTCGCGGCTGACGGCCGGGCGCCCCGCAGCGGACGCTCGTGCGCTGTACGACGCGCGCACAAGCGTGCTGCCTCGAACGTCAGCGGGCCGCCAGGTGACTCAGCGCCCTTGTCAGTGCGTCGGCCCGCGTGGTGCGGACATCCGGGGCGACCCCACGGCCCTGCCACCCTTCTCCGCCGTCAGCATCGAAATCCGACGCGATCGAGTTCACGAAACGGAATCCGAACGGCAACTCGAACACGTCGACGCGATACCCTGCACCCGCCGTCTGCTCTCCGACAAGTGTGCCCCGTCGCGCCTGTTTGACATGGTACGCGAAGGCCTCGGCGGCCGAGATGGTGCGTGAACTGGTGAGGACGTACAGCCGCGAGTCGGCCAGCCTCCGCCGCAACGGCTCATGGGTATCCGCCGCCTCCGAACGCCTGATCCGTGACAGGGCCGGGAAGGACGCATCGAGCGTTGCGTCCGTGAAGAAGTACAGCAGCAGGTCAGCCACGGCGGCAGCGTCTCCACCGCCCGAGGCGCGCAAGTCGATGATCACCGCTCGTGTGCCGGAGACCTGACTCAGCGCGTCGCGAGTACGCGCGACCGTTGCGGCGTCGTCCACGAACCGCTGGACGGTGATGAGCCCCACATTGCCCTCCAGTACGCGCGACTCGATCACGGGGCCATCCACGGCGGAGCCGTGGCCCGTCGCGCCATCATCGGTGGCGCGACCATCGGTGGGGCTCGAAGCGCCGAACCTGGCGGCCACCTCCTTGATGCGACTGGGAGGGATGACCTGCAGGTGCTTGTCGTGGGTCAGCGCCACGAGATCCCGGGTCAACGCGTCCGCCAGTTGGTCGCCTTGGCGAATGTCGCGGTACGTGCGGCTGTCCAGCAGGCCCCGCAGCGCCGCCGCGTACGTCGCCCCTTGGCGCGGCACCACGTATCCGGTCGACAGCTGCCTCCCGATGCCCTCGACGATCTGCCGCGTCTCGTCGAAGGTCAGAGCCGTCCGCAACGGGTAGTCCACCGGCTCCACCGACTTCCGGACGCCAAGTGAGGTGATTCGGGAGTCGTGATCCAATCCAAGGTTCACCTGCACCCACCCGCCGGCATGCTCCCTCGAGTAGATGGAGATGAAATCGTCGGTCTCATACGAGACCAGCACCGGGGTGAACCCCTCCACTCTCGTTGACAGGCCTTTGAGCAACGCCAGATGGTCGCGCCACTCGCCGTCCGGATCGTAGGCGAACAGCGCGCTGTCGGAACCGGTGTTCATGGAGGCGAACCAGGCGGCGGCGAACGCGCCGATACGGCTGTCCGGAAAGGCAAACTGGGTCACCGACCTGTCCGCTCGCGGTGAACACGCGAAGACCGTGACGGTCGACACGACGATGATCCATGGCGTTCTGCGAAGACGCGACACGATTCCTTCCGTGACTGGTTGACCACCTCGTACCAAACCGAACGGCGTGTCAGGTAGACTACCTTGTACGACGAGGGTTGTCGGTCGAACCGGGACGAGTCGGCCAGTCCATGTGATGATCGTCCGCGATCGGTACGGAAACCGCGAACGGGTGGACCCTCAGAGCCAGCCGGGGCGCCGAGTCACGGAACACGATCGCCCCGCGAACCTTCCTGCCGGGGCGGCGCCTCGCGCCTGCAGCCGACTGGCTCGCGAACTCCGCATGGCCTCGTCGCTATCGCGACATGCGGTGCAGCCACCCCGAAACGATTGGGCGGTCAGCGGCGCCCTCGCCGCTGACCCCCCAGCCGTCCCCCTCCCTACTTCCTCCGCCCCATATCCGGCGGATCACTCATCGCCGCGAGCAGCGCGCCGCACGCCGTGATCACCGGCGGCAAGGTCGCCGCCAACTTCGGCACCGCCTCGCTCAGCGCCACCAGCAGCGCGTTCGCCGGATGCACCGTCGCCAGCGCCCCCACCATCGCGATCGCCGCGCCCAGCAGTGCCTGCACCCCGCGCGGCTTCCCTGCCGCGTCACCCGCTCTACGCTTCGGCTCGTGCATCCGTCCTCCCTTTTGTTGAAGTGGACCCGCGCGACCCTACCGCCCATCCTTGGGCGGGCACGGGTCATTCCCGTACGAGTTCTTCTCCGCGATCAACCCGTCTTCGCGGTGGATCGTGTGCTCCACCCGCAGCCCGCGCGCGATCTCGCGGCCCGCGGCGACCGCCTCCGCCTTGAGCCGGTGCTTCGATGCCACGCGGCCGCTGACCTTGTTCCACCAGCCCCGGCCGCTCGCCGCAGGCACGGTGTGCACGCCTCCTCCTCGCTTCATTGCTCGCTCCTCCTGGTTATCGGTAGTGTGGTTGGTGATGGCTGGTGATGGCTTACGCCGCCTGCCGCACCGGCTCCGTGTCATCACCGCGCGCGGCGGCCCCACCGGTGAGCTGGTGGACGCGCTTGGCGGCGCGCCACTTGGCGAGCGTCTCCGCGTCGCCGTCGAACGCCGCCTTCACGACGGCGTCGAGCCGGTCCACCGCGTTACGGCCTCGACGGATCTGGACCGCCAGGGCCGCGCGCGCGCCGACGTGCTGACCGACCATCGCGGCCCGGTCGCCGAGCATACCCTCGAGCTCGTTGCGCACGGCGATGAACCGGGCGAGGAAGTCGGCCGGCAGGCCGTTGGCGATGAACACGGCCTCGTACGGACGCGCCGCCGCGATCATGCTGTCGCACGCCTGGAGGATCTTGGTCACGCCGATCCCGGTCCGCGGCATCTTGATCACCACCGGCAGGCGATCGTTGGCGTCGGGGCCGATCTGCGTGCGCGCGATCGTCGCGATCGGGCGCATGTGCCGGACGAACAACTGCTTGATGAGCTTCCCCTGCACCCGCAGTTCCGCGCGACTGAGCGCACGACCGGTGAGCTGCACCCCGGCGTGCTCGCGGATGAGTGGCACCACCTCATCCAGCGTCGCGGGGGCGGTCCCGTAGCTCAGCGGCCCCGTCACCGGGTTCGCCACTACGAACGCCTGCACCCGCACGAACGTCTCCACCAACTGCTTCTGCTGCGCGATCATCTGCCCCTCCAACTGGTTGTGAGTGGACGCAAGGACCTGCACTCCGCCCGTGTGCGTCCTTCACGGGCGGACCTGCCGTCGAGGCGTCGCGAGTTGCAGCGATCGCCTTCGAGTCTGCTGCGATCGCGTTCGAGCCTGCTGCGGTCGCGTTCGAGCCTGCTGCGGTCGCGTTCGAGCCTGCTGCAGTCGCGTCCGAGCCTGCTGTGATCGCGTTCGAGTCTGTTGCGGTCGCGTTCGAGCTTGCTGTGGTCGCGCTCGAGCTTGCTGCAATCGCGTTCGAGTCTGCTGTAGTCGCGTTCGAGCTTGCTGTGAGCGCGTTCGAGCTAGCTGCATTCGGGTTCGAGCTTGCGGCGATCGCGTTCGAGCTTGCTGTAGTCGCGTTCGAGCTTGCTGTAGTCGCGTTCGAGCTTGCTGTAGTCGCGTTCGAGCCTGCTGCAGTCGCCTTCGAGGCCGCTGAAGTCGCTTTCGCGGCCGTGGCAGTCGTGTGGCGGTGTGGTGGATGCGCGGTTCGGCCCGGGGGACTCAGGGCCGGTACGGGCTGCGGCGGGCGGCGGTCCCTTCCTCGCAACTGGCGGCGTCCTGCTCCAGATTCGCCGCTGCGGCATTGGCGCGATCAGCGGTGGACTCACGCGTGATCGGCTGATTGATCCCTCTACTAGTACAACGAACGAACAGGGCAATTTCTATTAATGCCGAAATGGCGAGTTTCTCCTGCCATTCCGGCATTAATAGAAATTGACCCCTTCGTTCGTTGAACTAGTAGAGGTCCTCGCTTCTAACTCTTCACCCAATCCCGCATGCGACTGGAACGCGCAGGATCTAAACCCACGAGAAGCGGGCAGCGCCTCGTGGCCGTCGTACCGCCACCCGACACGGCACTCGCGTCCGACCTCGAACGACAGTTCGTCGACATCTACCGCGCGGTGCACGTGCCCATGATCGCCCACGCTGAGCGCTTTCTCGATTCCGACGCGGCGTACGACGCAGCGGCCGAGGCGGCGGCGGATGCGTGGACCCGGTGGCACCTCCTGCGGCCGGAGCAACGGACCGAGGCGTACTTCATGACTGCGGTGCACAACGCCGTCCTCGACGCGCTCCGCGTGAGCCGGGTGAGTGTGACCATGGAGGACGCCGAGGAGGAGATCGACCAGCAGGTGGCGCTCGCGATGGAGCCGATCGCGTACGGCGACTCTGCCGCCGATGTGGTCGATCTCGCGATCGCCGCCATGCCGCCGCGCCGGCGCGAGGTCATCCTCTTCGTGAAGGAATCCGGCTACACCTACCAGGAGGTCGCCGCCGCGATGGGTCTCCGCGTCGGCACGGTCAACAAGCACATGCACCTGGCCATCCAGGACCTCAAGACCGCGTTCATCCGCGCCGGCTTCCGGATCGAGGACGTGCAACCCCACCTGCTCCCCAACCCCGAAGGAGGCGCCATCAATGACTGACCAGACGAACGCCGTGCTCGACGAACGCGACGACATGGACGAGATCGAGCTCATCACGCGCCTGCTCAACGGGCAGCTCAGCCCCGCGCGCGCCGCGGCCGTCAAGAAGCGCCTCAAGGAGGACCCGGCCT